>JBGTBQ010000313.1:0-13802 GCA_041749275.1 Pyrinomonadaceae bacterium
CGTGGGATGCCGCGACGCGCGTGCGCCTGCGCCGCGAGGCCGAAGCCGCCAACACGCCCGTCGAGATGCAACCGTGCCAGCGCGGAGCCGGTTATGAGTTGCGAACGCCGGCGCAAACCAACAAGTAAGTTCGGTTGTTTAAATGAAGCCTTCCGCCGGGAGCGCGCCTCATCCCGGCTGGCTCGCTCTTTCTCGACTTCAGGCTTGCGGAACCTCAACTCGTTCGTTCATCATGGCGGCGCTTTTCTCATCCCACGGAATGAAAAGACACAGACATGGAACTTCTGACCGACCCGCAGGTGTGGATAGGGCTGCTCACGCTGACCCTGCTTGAAATCGTCCTCGGCATTGACAACATCATCTTCATCTCGATCCTCGTCAACAAGCTCCCCGAAGGCCAGCGCGCACGCGCGCGTAACATCGGGCTGGCGCTGGCGATGTTCATGCGTATCGGGCTGCTCTTCTCGATCTCGCTCATCATGCGCCTCACGGAGCCGCTCACGCCCGCCATCTTCGGCGTCGCGCTCTCCGGCAAAGACCTGATCCTGCTCATCGGCGGACTCTTTCTCATCGCCAAGAGCACGTGGGAGATTCACGGCAAGCTCGAAGGCGAGGAGCACGAGGCGGGCGGCGGTGGGAGCGCGGGCGCGGCCTTTGCCGGCGTCATCGTGCAGATACTCTTGCTCGACCTCGTTTTCTCGCTCGACTCCGTCATCACGGCGGTCGGGATGCTCCCGCCCGAACAGATTTGGGTGATGGTCACGGCGGTCGTCATCGCGGTCGGCGTGATGCTGGTGTCGGCGGGCGCCATCGCGCGCTTCGTCGAGCGCCACCCGACGATTAAGATGCTCGCGCTCTCGTTCCTCTTGATGATCGGCACGATGCTCGTCGCCGAAGGCATCCACTTCCACATCCCGAAAGGCTACATCTATTTCGCCATGGCCTTCTCGGTCTTCGTCGAGCTGCTCAACATCAAGCTCCGCAAAAAAGCGTCCCCCATCCGCTTCCGCGAGCCGCACGTCGCGGAAACGACCGACTGAAGCGAATTGCGGATTGCGGATTGCGGATTGCGGATTGAAGAAACGCGCGGCCTTGTTCGGAGGGCGGTGTTCGTATAAGAAGCGCAAGCCGGTAAGAATCAATCTGAGGACGACGTTACGAATCAATCCGAGGACGATGCGTCAATCCGCCGCGTCGCGGCGTCTGACTTTAGCCCGGCCTTTCAAGGCCGGGGACGGGCGACGACGAGACGCCGCGTCGCGTCAGCGACGCCTGAACGGACGCGCCCGCGCACGGGTTCAAGCGTCGCTGACGCGACGCCGGGTTCATCTTGCGGACGCGACCGGGCGTTGAAACGCCCGGCTAAAGTCATCTCGCCGCTACGCGGCGGAGACCGTTTCGGCGCCTCTGAGTTTCGGCTTGGGTGCGCCGGTGGCTGGTGGTCAGTACCGCCCGCGGTAGCGCAATGGGATTAAGCTAAGGAGCAGAGGGAGCCACACGAAGGCGTCACAGCCGTAAAAGCTGGGCAAATTGAGTGACACTTTTTTTCTTTTGGTGGTGATGGTGCCTATTCATGGTTTAGCTTAATCCCATTGTGCGGTAGCGGGCGGGTGTGGCTCCGATAGCAGACCCGCCAAGCTTTAGCAGGCGGTACTGACCCGCACACGCACACGCTATAATCCCGCTCTTGCCGGCAGACCGAAAATGCGCGGCGGCGGAGGTGAGGCATGGCCGACGTTTTCGAATACGATGTCTTCCTAAGCCACAGCTCGCAGGACAAGGCGGCGGTGCGCGACCTCGCCGAACGGCTGCGCGCCGACGGCCTGCGCGTGTGGCTCGACGAGTGGGAGCTGAAGCCCGGCGACAGCGTGCCGAAGAAGATTGACGATGGGCTGGAAGCCTCTCGCGTGCTCGTCCTCTGCATGTCGGCCCACGCCTTCGGCTCCGAGTGGGCGCAGCTAGAGAGCTACACCTTCCGCTTCCGCGACCCGCTCAACACCGAGCGCCGCTTCATCCCGTTGCGGCTCGACGAGTCCCCGGTCAAGGGCTTGCTCGCGCAATTCCTCTACATCAACTGGCTGCCGGCGGAGCGCGACGAGGAGTACGCCAAGCTCCTCGACGCCTGCCGCCCGCCCGCGCCGCCGCCGGCGGCGGAAGCAGAGGCCGCGCGCGAGCCGATTGCGGAAAAAGCTGTCCGACTAGACTACAAGGCGGGCATCTTTGACTATGCGTTCAGTCCGGATGGAACGCGCGCACTCTCCGGCTCCGATGACAAAACGGTGCGGCTCTGGGACGTGGAGACGGGGCGCTGCCTGCGCGTCCTCGAAGGCCACACACACTATGTCAGGAGCGTGGCGTGGAGCGCCGACCACCGCCGCGCACTCTCCGGCGACTATAGCGGCGGCATCCGCGTGTGGGATTTGTCGGAGTTTGTCGCGGAGGCGCGAGCGCCGGAAGCCGTCGCGCCCGTCTCGCCGCCGGAGACGGAGCAGGTGCAGTACACGAACGCGAAAGTGCTGCTCGTCGGCGAGAGCGGCGCGGGCAAGACGGGGCTTTCCAAAGTTCTGGCGGGCGAAGAATGGCAGCCCAGCGATTCGACGGTCGGCGCGTGGGCGACGCAGTGGAAGCTGCCCGTGTCTTCCGAGGACGGCGTCGAGCGGGAAATCTGGCTCTGGGATTTCGGCGGGCAGGCCGACCAGCGTTTGATTCATCAGCTTTACATGGACGAGACCGCGCTGGCCGTGCTCGTCTTCGACGGCCAGAAGGAAGACCTCTTCGAGACGCTGGGCCAGTGGGACCGCGATCTCACGCGCGCATCGCGGAAAGCATTCTCCAAGCTGCTCGTCGCCGGGCGCGTGGATGCCGGCGGCCTGCGCGTCAGCCGGACGCAAATCGAAGCCTTCAGGAATGAACGCGGCTACCTGCAACTGCTGGAAACCAGCGCCAAGACCAGCCTCGGCTGCGAAAAACTCAAGCAGGCCATCCTCGACGGCATCCGTTGGGAAGACATCCCGTGGCGCTCCTCGCCGCTGCTGTTCAAGCTGCTCAAGGATGAGATCGTCAGCCTCAAGGACGAGGGGCGCGTGTTGATGCGCTTCAACGATCTGCGCGAGACGCTGCAACTGCGTCTGTCCGGCGAAGTCGGGCGCTTCAACGACGAAGAGCTGAAAGCGGTGGTGAATCTTTTGGCCGGGCCGGGCGTCGTGTGGGAGCTGAAGTTCGGCCACTGGGTGCTGCTTCAGCCGGAGCGCATCAACGCCTACGCGCAGGCCGTCATCCAGACGTTGCGCGAGGACGAGCACGAGCGCGGCTGTCTGCCCGAAGAGCGTGTCTTGAACGGCGACCTCACGTATCACTCCTCGATGGCGCGGCTCGAAGCCGACGAGGAGCGTTTCGTTCTGCTCGCCATGCACCAGACGCTCGTCGAGCGCGGTCTCTGTCTCCGAGAACACACAGACAAGGGGCCGCTGCTCATCTTCCCCAGCTACTACCGGCGCGAGCGCCCGGAGTTGGTCGGTCATCCGGCGGTGCTCGTGAGCTATCGCTTCAACGGTTTTCTCGACGACATCTACGCCACGCTCGTCGTGCGTCTGCATCACACGCGGCCTTTTGAGCAAGACCAACTCTGGCGCTACGCCGCCGACTTCAAGACGCTCTCAGGGAAACAACTCGGCGTGAAGCTGACCCGCCGCGCGGAAGGCGCGGGCGAGTTGGAAGTCTATTTCGACCCGGCTATCGAGGTCGGAGAAAAGATCATCTTCAGCAAGTACGTCCACGAACACCTGCTTCAGAGCGCGCGGGATGTGGCGCGGCTCAGGCATTACGTCTGCCCGCATTGCTCCACGTCGGTGGGCAATCGTGAAGTGGCGATGGAGCGGCTTGAAGCGTGGTTGGAGCAGCGCCCCACGGACGCGGGCTTTGCCGAACGGCTCAAGTCTTTGATTGGCAAAGCCGAAGCGCCGACCATCATCTGTTCACGATGCGAGAAGCGCGTGCCGCTGTGGGACGACATGGAGCAGAGTTTCGCCAGCCCGGAAATCCAGCGGCGCGTGCGTGAGTTGCAGGAGCAGTCCGCCATCGTGCTGGACAACGAGAGCAAGGAGCGCGTGCTGGTGGGCGAGGTCATCTCCGCCGTGGCTCTGGCCGGTCAAATCTGCCGCGAGAAGAACATCAGCGACCACGGCATAGATATGGAAATCGAGTTCAAAGACGACAACCATGAAGCCACGGGCGAGATGGTTTTGCTCCAATTGAAGTCAGGCGATTCCTACCTCCGCAAGCGGAAAACCGACGGCGCGGAAATCTTTATCATTAAAGATGAACGCCACGCACGTTACTGGATGGCGCAGAAGTTTCCCGTGCTGCTCGTGATACGTAACTCCAATGGCGAAGTGCGCTGGATGGAAGTGCGCGACTGGCTGAAGCGCGCGAGCGATGACGGCAGGAAGCCCGTCAAGCAGATCGTCTTCGAGGGCCAGCGGCTCGACGTGATGAGCGTGCGCGGCTGGCGTGACAAGGCGTTGCGCCAAGCATCGCCGTAGAAACACGTGAGTTCGACGTAAGCGGCTGTGCCGCTCCGCAGTGCGGTGAGGCAAGCCTCACCGCACTGCGCGGGCGACTGAAGCCGCAGTGCTTGTACGTTGAACTCACTTTAGAAACAATCCGTTTTCTAATCCGAAATCCGAAATCCGCATTCCGCAATTGTTTTGCCCCGCGCGCCGCGTGTGCTTAAATGCCTCTCTGTGGGAGAGGCATCATGCGACACGAAAACACGCTCGACCTCGGCAGCGCGGCGCTTGCCGTGATAGACATGCAGGAGTCTTTCCGCGCGGTCATCCCGGACTTTGCGGAGGCGGCGGCGCGCATTGCGCTCGCCGCGCGCGGCGCGCAGCTTTTGGGCGTCCCCGTCATTGTCACCGAGCAGTATCCGAAGGGCTTGGGCCGGACGGCGAGCGAGATACGCGAGGCGCTCCCCGCCGCGCTTGAGCCGATAGAGAAGACGGCCTTCAGCTCGTGCGGGGCCGCCGCCTTTCTCGCCGCACTCGAACGCGACGGCGCGCGACAGGTCATCGTCTGCGGCATCGAGGCGCACATCTGCGTCAATCAGACGACGCACGATCTCCTCGCGCTTGGCTTTAGCGTCCACCTCCTGACCGACGCCGTCACGGCGCGCACCGCGCGGAACCGCGAAGTCGGACTTCAGAAGATGCAACGGTCGGGCGCCATCCCCTCCTCCACCGAGATGGCTTTGTTTGAACTCATGCGCGACGCGCGGCATGAACAGTTCAAGGCTATCCAGAAGCTTATTAAGTGACCAGACGAAAGGCGGCGTGCGCGGAGATGTCTTACTTTCATCTCCGCGCACGCCGCCTCTGTTTCCTTTTGTCCGCTCGCGCTCCCGTCTTCAGTCCAATTTCTCTTGCTCTTCCAAAATCGTTTCTAACTCGGCAATGGCTTCGAGGTCTTTCGGTCGGCCCGCCGCGCGCTTCACGTGGATGAGTCGCGCAAGGCCGAGACACATGCACTCGACGCCGTAGAGTCGCAACGAGATGGAGTGTGGAAGCAAGTCATCGTAGCCGCCACCGCCAGCGATTTCGGCCAACAGGTCGAGCGCGCCGAGGTCGGTCGTGAGTGTGAAGTTAAGGCCGTGCGTGATGGTTTGCTCATCCCAGATAAAAGGCAGGCCCGGCGGCGCGCCGCGCAGGTAGGGTGCGTGCGGCGCGAGGGAGCGCGCCAGCCGCGTGATGTTCTCTGGCGTCCGCCGGTAGACGACATCCAAGTCCTGCGTCAGCCGGGCGGAGCCGTGCGCGGTAGCCGCCGCGCCGCCGACGATGATGAACTCGACGCCGCCGGAGGCGAGCAGAGAAATGAGCGCGCGGAAGTCCGTCATCTTTTCGCCCGCGCGTCGCGGCCCGCGCGCCTCAATTCTTCGGCGAACTCCTGAAGGCGCATCAGCGCGTCGAATCGTTCCTCGACCGTCAGCCGCAAATTCTCGCGGATCAGCGTGCGGTCAACGTCCCGCTTGTACGCCTCGATAACCGGGTCCGTCTCGAAACGTGCGCTCCGCCGATTCATCAACATCGCTTTTCACCAACTCTCCTCACGGACATTATACACCCGCTCGCGGCGACAGGTGCGCGGAGCCTGTTCTTGTGTTAATTATCTGTCAGCCCGCCGCAAGCATGGCAGGAACGCCGCCGACCGAGCGCGGAAGCATCAATATGGATTTATTATCTTCACTCAACGAACGACAACGCGAAGCCGTCACCTCGACCGAGGGGCCGCTCTTGATCTTTGCGGGCGCCGGCTCCGGCAAGACGCGCGTCATCACGGTACGCATCGCGTATCTCATCGCCGAGCGCAATGTCGCCCCGCACTATATCCTCGCCGTCACCTTTACGAACAAGGCCGCGCAGGAGATGCGCGGGCGCGTCGAGAAACTGCTCGCAGGCTCACGCCTCCAGAGCGCGCCGCTCGTCTCGACCTTCCATAGCTTGTGCGTGCGGGTGCTGCGCCGCGACATCGAGAAGCTCCAAGAGGGCTACACGCGCTCCTTCACCATCTACGATCAGGACGATTCGGTGCGTGTCATCAAGGGCTGCATCAAGGATTTGGGCTACGACGACCAGCGGCTCGCGCCGCGCCAGACGCAAAGCGCGATCAGCCATGCCAAGAACAACGGCCTCGACGCCGAACTGTACGCCGCCCGCGTCGAGTCGCACGATGAAAAGCGCGCCGCCATCGCCCGCGTCTTCAAGCTCTACGAGGAGCGGCTCGTCAACAGCAACGCGCTCGATTTCGACGATCTCCTCATCAAGACCGTCCGGCTCCTCCGGAAGAGCGAAGACGTGCGCGCATACTACAACGGACTCTTCCGCTACATCCTCGTGGACGAGTATCAGGATACGAACTCGCTTCAGTTCGCGCTCATACGTTTTCTGACCGAGCGGCAGCAGAATATCTGCGTGGTCGGCGACGAGAGTCAGAGCGTCTACCGTTGGCGCGGCGCGGACATCTCGAACATCCTCAACTTCGAGCAGCACTACCCGGAGGCAAAGGTCATCAAGCTTGAGCAGAATTACCGCTCGACGCAGACCATCCTCGAAGCGGCGGACGCCGTCATCAAGCGCAACACGGAGCGCAAGGATAAGACGCTCTGGACCGAGAACCCACGGGGCGATTCGATCAACTACTATCAGGCGATGGACGCCGAAGGCGAGGCGCGCTTCGTTGCCGCGAAGATTGACGAGCACCGGCGGCGCGAGCCGGACTTGCGCGCCGCCGTGCTCTATCGCACCAACTCGCAGTCGCGCGTCTTTGAGGAGGCTTTGCGGCGGGCCGGCCTCCCGTACAACATCGTCGGCGGCTTCTCTTTCTACGAACGCGCGGAGGTGCGCGACATCGTCGGTTATCTCAAACTCGCCTTGAACCCGCACGACTCGGTGGCGCTCCTGCGCGTCATCAACACGCCGCCGCGCGGCCTCGGCAAGCAGACGCTCGACGAGTTGAACAAGCGCGCGAAGGATTACGGCGTCTCGCTCTGGGAGACCATCGGCATCGTCACGAGTCAGGGCGAGAACTTCAGCCCGCGCGCCGTCTCCGCGCTGAAGGGATTTCAGTCCCTCATCACCAACCTCGTCGCGCTCGCCGCGAAGGAGCCGGCCTCCGAAGTGGTCAAGGCGGCGATTCTCGATTCGGGCTATTCCGAAACTCTCCGCACCGAGAACAGCGACGAGGCCGAGGCGCGGCTGGAGAACTTACAGGAACTCGTCAACGCCGCCGTGGATTATGACCGGGAGGAGGGCGGCGGTCTGCGCGACTTCATTGACGCGGCGGCGCTCGTCTCGGACTCCGACCAGTACCAGCAGGACGCGCCCGTCACGCTGATGACGATGCACTCGGCGAAGGGTCTTGAGTTCCCGCTCGTCTTCATCGTCGGGATGGAAGACGGTCTGTTCCCGCACGCGCGCTCGGCGGGCGATCTCGCCGAACTTGAAGAAGAGCGGCGGCTCTGCTATGTCGGCATCACCCGCGCCGAACGTTTCCTTTACGTCACGCACGCGATGCGCCGTCGCGTCTACGGCGAGGAGTTGACCGCCGAGCCTTCGCAGTTCCTGAACGAGATGCCTTTGGAGTTGATGGAAGACCTCACGCGCGGCAAGTCATGGCTCTCGTTCGCGCGCAGTTCGGCGGCGGTGGAAGCGCGCCACACGGCGAAGGCGCTGCGCGGCGACACCTCCGCCAAACCGGCGAAGCCCTACGGCGGTAAGACCTACGATAGCGTTGACTCCATCGCCGAGTTCTTCCGCCAGCGCGGTGACAAGTTCAAGAGCCAGTCCGCGCCGCCGACGCCGGCGCGCCACACGCCGCCGCCAACAGTGAAACGGCAAGCCGCCGCCGCGGGCGGCTCCGCTCCAACTTCTTCCGGCGATAGTTTCGTCCCCGGCTCGCACGTCCGCCACCCGAAGTACGGTCGCGGTCTCGTCCTCCGCCGCGAGGGCACGGGCGACGCCGCCAAGCTCACGGTCAGCTTCCCCGGCTTCGGGCAGAAGAAGCTGATCGAGAAATACGCGGGGCTGGAAAAGGCTTAAGGTGTGTTTGCCGGTCTTTCAACGGGTCGGAACCGCCCGCGTCAGCAGGCGATTTCGACGAGCAACCTTCTCGTCGCGCGTCCGGCGTGGATACGCTCTTAAATCGAAACTTACGACATTGGGGCAAAGATAAAACATGATCCACGAAACCACACGAAACGGCACGAACCACAACCCACGCAAAGTCAGTGCTGTTTCGTGTTGCTTCGTGTGCATTCGTGGATTGGCTGTTGGGGCTGGTGTCCCAATCTTGTCAGGACTGATTTATGGCAATTTGCAATTGGATGCGACCACATCAACGACCGTTTAGAGGCGGGCAATGCCCGCCGTCTCAAGTTGAACCGGGGGGCTTTGCCCGCCTCTAAACGGTCGCACGCAATTGCAAACCGCTGTAACATTTATCGCGCCCATACGCTTCTTCCAACTTTCGCAAAGACCCGATGACCAAATCACTGTCTCTCGTCGCCGTCCTGCTGCTCATCGTCTTATCGGCGTGGTTCAACTCGCCCCGCGCTGCCGCATCGCCCCGACAGTCCGCGCAGGGGAGCCGCGACATCAAGCTCGGTCGGACGCCCGCGCCGCCAAAGAAGGCTGCCACGACACCGGTGAACAAAGCTCCGCGAACCGCCACGCCGCCCGGAGGGCCGCGGCTCGTCGTGCAACTCGGTCAACGGACGATGCAATACGGCTTCGCCGCCTTCTCATCCGACAGCCGGCTCGGGGCGACGGGCGGCGGCGGCGATGTGGTCGTCTGGGACGTGGCGACGGGGCGCGAAGTGAGACGGTTGACGGGCAATGAGGGCGACCCCGGCGCGCAGGATTTGGACGGACTGATGGGCGGGGCGTTCTCGCCGGACAATCGTCTGCTCGCCGTCGCCGTCGGCCCCAACCTGCGGCTCTGGAACGTCGCAACGGGTAAGCTCGTCTGGCAGCGCACGAACGAAGCTCACGCCTTTCTCAAACTCGAATCCGCTTACGCGCCCATCGCCTTCATGCCCGACGGGCGGCAGATCGTCGTGCGTGGTGACAACGCCAAGCTGACGTGGGACGCGACGACGGGGCGGCTCGTCGCCCGCGCGCGGCTCAACAAAAAAGGCGTCGAGGACGGCGTCACCGAAGACGAGATGCTCGCGCGCCAGATGACGACTCCGGACGGCAAATTCGTCGTCGAAGCCAAAGACGGCGTCGTCAGCGTCTGGGTGAAGGCGACGGGCGCGCAGTCGGGCGTCGTGCGTTTCAAGGATGTCACGGGCGACGAAGAGACCGGCGACGGGCTGCTCGCGTTCGCGCTCTCGCCCGACGGGCGATTGCTCATCACGGCGAACAAGGTTGACGACGAGCGCGAGTCCATCCGCCTGTGGGACGCGTGGACGGGAGAGGTGTTGCACACGCTCGCGGGCCGGCCTCCGGGCGACGCCGCAACGTTCCGGTTTACGGCGGAAGGCGGGCTGCTCGGCGTCACGGCGCAGGGCGAAACGATACGCGCGCGCGAGATGCTCGGCGGGCACGCGGTCGAGTGGAAAGTGGGCGGCGAGCCGTCTTGGATGGAAGTGTCGCCGGACGGTCGTTACATCGTCGCCGCCGTGGGCCGGGTCGGGCAGGTGTGGGACGCGCGCACGGGAGCACAGCTCGCGCGCGTCGAGGCCGAGTTGAAAGATGGCGAGAAGGCGGAAGAGTTCTCATGGGACTTCGCCGGCTTCACGCCGGACGAGACCGTCACGTTCCGCGAAGAGTCGGCGCTCGAAGGCGACCTCGGCCAGACAGTGCGGCTGAGTCTGGCGGACTGGAAGGAGAGGCGCGTCAACGGACTCGGCCAGATGCCCTACACGCGCGGCGCGGAGAGCAGCGAGAAAGGTTTCGTGCTGTCGGCGGACGCGCGCGCGGCGGCGTGGGAGGCCGTTTCGAGCAGCGACGGCGACGAAGTGAACAGACACTTCGTAACGGTCTGGAACGCCGACCCGAAGACCAAGAACAAGACCTTCGAGGTTGACCGCGACGAGGCTTACGGCGATGCGTCCGGCCTCGCGCTCTCGCCCGATGGAAGGAAGATCCTCGTCGTCACCTCGAACGCGGGCGGCAATCTCCCGCAGGCCAACATCAAGATTTGGGACGCCGACGCGAAACGCGCGCTCTACAAACTCAAGGCGCCGGGTTTTCGCGTCGGCGAGACGGTCGCGTGGTCACCCGACGGGCGCACGCTCGCCACCGGCGCCGACGATGGCACGATCATCATGTGGGACGCGGCGACGGGCAAGGAGTTGAAGCGTCTGACGGGCCGCCTCGCTTCGGTCAGCAAGGTCGAATTTTCGCCGGACAGCCGTTACCTGATGGCGTCAGCCGGCGATGGCACGCGCCTTTTGCTCGACGTAGCGACGGGCGCGGAGGTCTGCCGCCTCATCACCTTCGCGGACGGCGGCTGGATCGTCGTTGACCCGCAAGGACGCTTCGACTCCGACGACCTCGCGGACATTCGCGGCGTCCACTGGATCGCGCCCGACGACCCGACGAGACCGCTGCCGCTCGAAATCTTCATGCGCGACTACTACGAACCGCGGCTGCTCGCGCGCATCCTCTCCGGCGAGAAGTTCGCGCCCGTCCGCGCGTTCGCCGAGTTGAACCGGCAACAACCGCGCGTCGCGATCACTTCAATCGAGCAGCGGCCAGATCGGCCCGAACTCGTAAACGTCACGGTCGAAGCGGCACAGGCCACGGGCGAAGCGAGACAGGGCGCGCAAACAGTTGAGCGCGCGGCGGGCGTCTACGACCTGCGGCTCTTCCGCGACGGTCAACTTGTCGGCCACGCGCCCGACGCGGATGGGGAGATCATCATGGACGCGCGGACGGGACGGGCCACGATCACTTTCAAGGAGATCAGGCTGCCGCGCCGCGCCGACTTGAAAGAGGTCGAGTTCACGGCCTACGCCTTCAACGAAGACCGCATCAAGAGCGAGACCGCGCAACGCACCTTCAACCTCCCCGGCGCGCTCAAGGCCGCGCAGGGGCGCGCTTATATTGTCTCGGTCGGCGTCAACGCTTACGAGAACGCACGCTGGGACTTGCGCTTCGCCGCCAACGACGCGCGCCGTTTGCAGGAGACGGTCGCGGACAGCGTCGCCGGAGCAGGCGACTACGCCGAGATCGTCCGCGTCCCGCTCATCTCCGATTACGAATTGAAGGATGGAAAAAAGAGCGCGCCGCGCATCGTCACCGAATCATCGGCGACAAAGGCGAACTTCAAAGCGGTGCTCGACCTGCTCGCGGGCAAGACTGTTGACGCCGAGACGTTGCGGCGCATCCCGAACGCGGCGGAGATCAGACAGGCCACGCCCGAAGACCTCGTCATCATCTCTTTTTCGAGCCACGGCTATGCCGACGAGCGCGGCAATTTTTACCTGCTGCCCTACGACACGGGCGCGGGCGCCGAGATGCGCGACGTGCTCACGCGCGCGATTTCGAGCGACGAGATGTCGCTGTGGCTGCGCGAGGTGGACGCGGGCGAGATGGTGTTGGTCGTTGACGCCTGTCACTCGGCGGCGAGCGTGCAGGGTGACGGCTTCAAGCCCGGCCCGATGGGCAGTCGCGGCCTCGGCCAGTTGTCTTATGATAAGGGCATGAGGGTTTTGACTTCGACGCAGGCCGACAACGTCGCGTTGGAGACGAACCTGACGGAGCAGGGGCTGCTTACTTACACGTTGACGCGCGAAGGGCTGGAGGCGGCGCGCGCTGATTTCAGCCCGCCCGACGGACAGATCACCGTCGCCGAGTGGCTCGCATATAGCGTGAATCGCGTGCCGAAGCTCTTCGACGAGGTCGGCCAACGGCTTGCGGAGATGCAGGCCGGCAAGGGCGCCGGCGTCGAGTTGGGGCAAGGGATTCAGGCGAAGCTCGTCGTTTTCACTCCGACCGGAGACGCCTTATCAATCTCGGCTTCAGTCGCCGCACGGGACGGCGACGACGCCCGGCGGCGCGAGATGGGCATCGTCGCCTTCGCCGCGCGGACGCAACGCCCATCGCTCTTCGACTACGCACGCCGGCGGCGCGGCGTCGTGCTGTCGAGGAAATCGCGAGCGGCAGGCAGCGAGCAGTAAAAGTAAAGTCGCGGTTGAAATTCAGCTCGCGATTCCGGTCTCTTCAACTGCCCGTCCCATGCTTTGTGTAGTGTATGACGAATGAGGAGATAGCGCGGAGGTTCGAGCGGTTGGCAATGCTGATGACGCTGCGCGGCGACGACCCGTTCCGCACGCGCTCGTACCGCAACGCCGCCGAGGTGATCGAGACGTGGCCGACGCCGCTCCGCAAGATCGCTGAAGAGGAAGGCATCAAGGGGCTGCAAACTCTGCCGGGCGTAGGCCGTGCCATCAGCGCCAAGATCATCGAGTTGCTCGAACGCGGCACGTTCGAGGCGTGGGAGAAGTTGACGGCGGAGACGCCGGAGACGGCGCTCGACCTGCTCAGAGTTGAAGGCATCGGGATGAAGACCGCCGCCACTCTTCACCAGCAGTTCAAAATCTCTTCGCTCGAAGACCTGCGCCAGTTCGTCGAAGGCGGGGGGCTTGAGCTTTTAGACGGCGTCGGCGAGCGGACGGCGGAGCGCATTCGGGTGAGCGTGCGAAGGATAGCTTAGATTGGATTTCACTTGGATGTACGGGTCAGAACCGCCTGCGGTAGCGGGCGGTTCTAACGCACGTCAGGCCCGCCAAGCTTAAGCAGGCGGTTCTGACCACACCGCCCTCCGTACACTGATGTGTAAACCGATCTATATGCCGCGCACACCAAGAAGTGGATTTGAAAAGCTGTCTTTATTCGCAATTTTGCTGGCTAAAAGCCAAGCTGCGAATCCACTTCTTGGTGTAGCTCCCATATAGAACCCTAAAAGCATGTCTAAAAATCCATGGGTCGTAGCTCCGTGAGGAGCGGAATGTTTATAGCCCGTCGCGTGACATGAGGTCGCTGAAGCTCCGTGAGGAGCGACATGGTAGGCGCTGCCGCCCCTCCGGGGCTTGAAAGAACAAGGGGAGAGCGACGCGGGCTACAAACATTTCGCCCCTCACGGGGCTTTTGAGACACGCTCTTAGAGCGAGCCGCTCTCAGCTAACAGCCTTTTTCATGAAAGACATTAAGTTCTACAAGCTCCTCGTCTTCGTCAACGCGCTCGTGCCGTTGGGGCTTTTGGCGTGGGACTGGAGGGCGGGGCGTGTGGGCGCGAACCCT
>JBGTBQ010000314.1:0-13112 GCA_041749275.1 Pyrinomonadaceae bacterium
GTCCGCGCCCGCACCGGGCCGGGCCGGCGCCGCGCCGGTCGTCGCCCCCAGCAATGAAGAACGCAAGGCAGAGACCTTCTATAGTCTCGGCGCGGTCGCCCACCCGAAGCTGCGCGGCGCGGCGCAGGATAAGAAGATGCAGAGCGAGGTTTGGAAAGAAGTCAGCGCCAACAACGCGAAGCTCGGCACCGCGAACAGCACCGACACTTATCAGGAAGTCTACTCGAACAAAAAGGTCGCGGGCGACATGCAAGAGTACCTGAAGGCGCTCGAACGTGAAGTCTTACAGCCGGGCGTCGTCGGCGTCGTCATCGCGCGCAACGGTGAGGTGGTCTGGGCCGATGTCTTCGCCTCCTCTTCGCTCTTCGCGCGCTACTGGCCGAAGCTTCTGAAGTCCTACGTCGTGGACGCGATGGGCGACTACACGAACGACAAACAGCCGACCCTCGCGCAGGCGCAAAGCTACCTCGGCGAGCGCGACGGCGCCGTCAGCACGGCGGGACAGGCCGGCGTCTACCAACTCGTCAAGACCGAACACCCGCAATACGCCGTCTTCGATCTGCGCGACATCTCGCTCTCCGCGCCGTTGCGGATTCACTTCAACAAGATGCAAAGATAGATGTCGGATGTCGGATGTCGGATGTTGGTTTTTGGATTTTACTAACATCTGACATCCGACATCCAACATCTGCTTTCAAGCATAGCGCGCGTAAACGTCTTTGACTTTTTCGAGCAGGTCGCGGCGGTCAACGATGTAGTGGAGTTTGAGTGGGGCATCGCCGCCGGTGAGTTGCTCGACGAGTTTTTCGAACACGTCGAACTGGTCGCGGTCGGTGATGCCATGCGCGGCAAGGTGGCCGCTAAAGCGCATGCGGCGGATGAGTTCGGGGAGGGTGAGCCGGCCCGCGAAGGTGCGCCCGCCGTGGCGGTGCGAGCGGCTGACGAGATACTGCACGAGCAGCACGTCGTCATAGACATCGGGCGCGAGAAAGAGGCGCTGGCCGTTAAGCTCCCAGCCCTCTTCGAGCCGGTGCGAGGGGCGCACCCTACGCACGCCGTCGAAAACTTCCGCCCAGTCGGTCGTCGTCTCGCGCCGTTCGAGAAAGGCGCGCGTCGCCGCCATCATCCACGTCCGGTCGCCGCCCTCGAAATCAAGCTCCTGTCCGAGGCGTTCGAGCCACTCGAAGAAGGCCGCGCGCGCCGTCGTTTTTTTCTCAATGAACTGGAACTGCTCATCGCGCGTCGGTAATTGTTTGACGAGGGCGCGACGGGCGGCGTCCGTCGCCTTGCCGCCTTCGACGCGATAGGTCGAGAGCGTGGCGTGCCAGCGGCGCGCGGCGTCGCAATAAGGGCAGTGCGGGTTCCGTGTTTCGGCGCGAAAGTAAGGGCGCTGTGGCTCGCGCGCCGTCAGTTCTTCGATGGTGGGCGAGTGGCGTCTGATCTCGTTGTAGGCCGTGCGGGGCGAGAGACCGAGCCGCCGCGTAAAGAGGTCGAAGATGCAGGCCAGACAGAGCGCCGTCGCGTAGCGCGTGACGAGGCCCGCCGGAAGTTCGCCGAGGTCGAGCACCTCCCGCCGCGGCTGCTTGCGTGGAGCGGCGGCGGGCTTGGCCTTCTTTGGCGGGAGTGGTTTGGGTTGACGCTTCTTCGCGGTGGTCGCGGCCTTCTTCGTGGCGGCGGGTTTTCGCGGCGTCTTCTTTTTCGCGGGCGCGGACTTCGGCTGCTTCGCGGGGGCGGGCTTCTTCTTCGCGGGAGGTCTCTTTTTCGCGGCGGGTTTCTTTTTAGTGGCAGCCATCTTCTCAGTTCGACGCGATGGAGACGAGCGTCGGCGCCGTGCCCTCGTCCGTGTGGCCGAGCGCCGCGTCGAGTTCGGCCTCCACGTCGCCCGTCGCGGCGCGAAGATTTTTAAAGTCGAAGAGCGTGGGGTCGAGCAGATGGCTGGGCGCGTTCGTTGTCATACTAATAATTATCCGTTGCGGCGCGGAAGTTCGGTGACTCTTGGCGTAGCCCAAGCAACGATGCGATTCCTTAATTGACTGGATAGCCAGTTTTTCCTGTGTTGAGCAGCGGACAATAGCCTATACCGATCCAAGAGCATTCCATCGACAAGGTTACTGTTCTGTATGAAGTCTCGGTCTGTAAACGCAAACGGAGTTGCAAATGCCTTTCTGGGTGTTGCCGCAAACTCAATGACCTTGGTCCATATTTTTAAGTTTGGCGTGTGTAGTTTACCTTCCCAGTCGCCACCGCTCGCACACTGCATAAGATATACAGGAACGCCAACTCGACCATCGGGAAATGGTCGGTAACACAGTAGGTCAAGCCCTGCTTCTTTCGCTCTTGGCTTAGTCCATCGGCCCACGTCGCCTTTATGCTCTCCTAAATGGGTTTCTACATCAGCAACAATAGATGCAAGCATATTGGCTCTTGTCCGAGACCAGCCAGTCAGATGTATCCGCCATCCTGAAAACTGTGTTTCCAAAGACTCTTTTGTAAGCTCTTCAAAAAGCTCGCCTTGCTCAGTGTAATCACTCCCAAATTGCTTGGCCCATCTGCTATACCACTTTGCGAGAGCTAAGAGTACACAAAAACTGTGTGCCGGTGTATTCTCCCAAGATCGAGACCGCCGGGTAATTCGACGACCAGTGATTGAGAAGGGAGCACCGCTGCCAATCCACACTTGCCGGCGTCTCAATTCTGTCCAAGCATCAGCAACGACTCGGAACCCCTTGTCCTGATCGGTATAAATATAATCTTCACAGAGCGCATCAACGATATCCGTGGTTGAAAGCACCTTCTCAACAAATAATACACTGCCCTCAATCCAATCACAAAAAACATCAAGCTCAACATTGTGAGGGGTGATGCCCTTAATCGGTATCTTTAACATTGCTACGCATCCTCGTTTAAGCTTTCTCGGATAGTTGGGAAGATACGCAGCAATTGATAAGAGTCCGCTCCCAATCTCTCAACAGCAAACTGAAGCTTTTTCGATTTGGTATAGTGATGCACTCGCGTCAAAGCCAGTTCGATATTGTCTGCTGCCATTTCTATAAGCTTAATAACTTCCGGCTCATCGCCACCAGCTGTTCGCAGAGCGACCTCAAAGCTCGGGTTATCAGTGCGCTCAATATATTGAACGGCTTTGTCACTCTCCAGAATTCTGCCGAAATTATCTACTTGGCGGGAGTCAGTGAAGAGAGGGCCGCGCTTATCATCGCCAAATAGCCAAAGAGCAAAATTTGCCAGCGCGTCGAGATATTTCTTTGGCACCGGACTCTTCGCTTTATCTGGGTCAGCCTGAATGTCTATATGAAGGTATTTCTGTGCGCCATGTGTGCGAAGAGATAGATACATAACACTGAATCGCTCTTCGAGATTCTCCTCTGGAATATTTCCAACAGAATCTTCGATCTGTAACAATAAACGATAGGAGATATAATTTTGGCGAACAGTCTTGGTGTTACTCCCGATCTTCCGCATCACCTCGACATAATCCATTCCCCGCTCGTCAATAAGCTTGGCGATGAACTCAGCCTTTTCCGCCGGGTCCCATTGCTTGATACCAGTAACGTGGCGGAAACCCAGGAAGGCTTCGACATCCCTGCGAGAGTCAACTTCGAGGTATGGAATTTCAGTGAACAAACTCGGTGATGGCTTCGCGCCTCTGGCAATCTCTCTCCACTTTTGCGAGTCTGGCTTTCCATGCAAAGCGCCGTAGAGCAGCTTAAGCGCGGCTAGTCGCCGATTACCTTCAATCACAACGAGGCGAGTTTTGCCATACAACTTCTCCTTGGCGACTAACAAAGCTTCGTGTGTCCAGAATCCTCCACCCTCCAAGAAAGAGACCGCCAACTCATCCAGTGTCCAGTCTTTCATGAGATCAAGAACTTTAGCTTGCGAGACATCCGGGCCAGTGTTATTGCGTCCCAGCCGGGGATTCATCGGATCAAGATAAAGCTCGTCAAGCTTTGCGTACAGGAGTTTCGTGCTTATTGCCATTTTAGCCTCGATCTCTCACAGTCATGCGCCGACCTGCATCAGTTGGTGTGGTTTCACTCCGCAGGCGTTGGAGTGGCTTGTGCCTTCGAAACTATGCGAACGACGCTCAACTTGGTGGTCTCAGATAGGTCGAAAGATGCTATCATCGCCGCAAAGCGGCGGCGGATTGGAAGTTGCCCAAGTCGGGTACATCTCACCATTCCAGCGCTCGATTTCTCATACTGGCTGTAGCTCTTTAACTAGAATATAACAAGGTAGGATGACTATTGTCGCTAAAATTTATTGATTTATTCGCTGGGATTGGCGGATTCCATAAGGCTCTTACTGAATTGGGGCATGAGTGTGTATATGCCTGTGAGATAGATGTTGAGCTTCGCAAGCTATACGAAAAAAACTTTCCCTCAGCGAAAAGTAAAGTATATGGTGACATTCGCGAGGCGCGCAATAAGGATGCGGTTCCTCCTCATGAAATTCTCTGTGCCGGATTCCCATGTCAACCTTTCTCAAAGTCTGGCTCTCAAAAGGGGTTGTCTGACCCCACTCAGGGAACGTTATTTCATGAGATTGTAGAAATTCTGGGGAGACACAAGCCTGAATATATAGTCCTTGAAAATGTTGGCAACTTTGAGCGCCACGACAAGGGGCGTACATGGATGATCGTCCAAGAGAGACTTCAAGCACTTGGATACAATGTCAAGGGAACCATTCATAAAGCCAGTGGAGGGTTGGGGTTGCTCTCGCCACATCACTTTGGCTTTCCGCACACGCGCGAGCGCTTTTACATCGTTGGGCGTCATCTAAAACCGCTGCCGGAAAATCCATTTCCATTCCCCAATCGGTATTGCTCTACTAGCCTTGATAGTCTTGTTCAGTCGGAAGGTGAGCTTTCAGAGGAAGACATCAAAGAGACTAAACTGACTCAAAGTCAACGTGAGTGTATTGAGCATTGGAATCTTATGCTAAGAAATCTTCCATCTAACGTCTCCCTACCCTCCTTTCCTATCTGGGGAGACGAACTTGATGCAACATACCCTTTTGAGCGTTGCACCCCATACGCTACGACAACAAGCGGACTTAGGAGAGCATTACGTAAGGACCCTATGTTTGAGCCTGACATGATTCATGATGATCTACTCTCTCTTCTTCCCAAATACGCGCGGTCCCGAGAAGAAGTCTTTCCAGAATGGAAGATTCAGTTTATCCGTCAAAATCGTGAGTGGTTTAAGAAGCATCGTAAATATTTCAGCACAAGGTGGGTTGAAAAGCTCAGAAGCTTTCCCCCTTCGTTACGCAAATTTGAGTGGAACTGCAATGGGGAGGAGCGAAATCTTTGGAAGCATGTGCTTCAGTTTCGCCCATCCGGTCTGCGAGTCAAGAGGTTTTCCTCTTCGCCAGCGCTTGTTGCAATGACCTCCACTCAAATTCCGATACTCGGACCGCAAGGGCGATTCTTAACTCGAAGAGAAGGATTGAGATTACACGGCCTACACGATAGCCACTTGTTGCCAACATCGCGCTCCGAAGCTTTTAAGGCATTAGGCAACGCAGTACATGTCGGGGTTGTTAAAGTAATCGTCAGTCGCTTACTCACCGATCATGAGAATGGCTCCAATACTGCAATTGGCACCCACCCTTTCCGTAAGCCGATACATGCAGGACTCATAGATGGCGTAGTCTCACGCCATTCATAGAAGACGGCTTGGCACCTACGATACTGTATTAAGCAGGCGACTCACGCAATCGAGACCAGCGCGGGCGCGTCGGGCGCGTCCGTGTGGCCGAGCGCCGCGTCGAGTTCGGCCTCCACGTCGCCCGTCGCGGCGCGAAGATTTTTAAAGTCGAAGAGCGTGGGGTCGAGCAGATGGCTGGGCGTGATGTTGCCGAGCGCCGACATCATCGAGGCCCGGACGTGCGGTATCTCCCGTTCGAGTTCGGCGACGAGACGCTTCATCCGTGCGCGCTTGAGATCGGTCTGCGCGCCGCACAGATCGCACGGGATGATGGGGAAGTTTAGCAGCGCGGCGAACTCGGCGATGTCACGCTCGCGGCAGTAGGCGAGCGGGCGGATGATCGTGTTGCGGCGGTCGTCCGAGCGCAGGACGGGCGGCATCGCCTTGAGCTGCCCGACGTAGAAGATGTTCAAGAGAAACGTGCTGATGATGTCGTCGGCGTGATGGCCGAGCGCGATCTTGGTGCAGCCCTCTTCGACCGCCGTCTGGTAGAGGATGCCGCGGCGCAGTCGCGCGCAGACCGAGCAGTAGGTCTTGCCTTCGGGCACGAGCCGCTTGACGATTGAGTAAGTGTCGCGCTCGACGATGCGATACGGCACGCCGCGCGACTCTAAATATTCGGGCAACACGTGCGCCGGAAAGTTGGGCTGCTTCTGGTCGAGGTTGACGGCCAAGAGGTCGAAGCGGACGGGCGCGCGCTTCCGCACGTCGAGCAGCAGGTCGAGCATCGTGTAGCTGTCCTTACCGCCCGAAAGGCAGACCATCACCCGGTCGCCGTCCTCAATCATCCCGAAGTCCTTGACGGCCTCGCCCATCTGACGCAGCAGCTTGGTCTTAATTTTACTCTCGACGAACATTTCGTACCTGCGAAAATAAAGTCTGAAGTCTGAAGCCCGGAGTCAAAAAAATGCTCTTCGTTCTGACTCCGGGCTTCAGACTTCAGACTCCAGACTTGAGTATGTTGTAAGGCACGTGGGGCGGATATGCAACCGGCGGTGCGGCGAGCTTAACAATTGTCAAACCGCACCGGAAAAAAGTGTTTGGGATAAACACCACTCATTCCAGTGGTTATGACATCGCCGCGCGGCATTCGGGAGGACTGGCTCCGTCAACGGAGGGAACGTTTCAAGCCTTTGGCTTGGACGACCTCGGGAGATTCTATGGCGGCTTGCAATTCTGTGCGACCGCTTAGAGGCGGGCTATGCCCGCCGTCTCAAGTTGAACCGGCGGGCATAGCCCGCCTCTAAACGGTGGTTGATGTGATCGCATCCAATTGCAAATAGCTATAAAACTGGCGTGGCGCGTTAGAATGCGGGGATGATAGCGTCCGTCTCCGGTTGATAGTAAGATGTTGCTGACATGGACACGAAGAGAATTATCGTCGCAACTCATCTCCTTGCGCTCCTCCTCTTCACCGTGGGGATTACCGAGGTGGGCTACGCCGTCGCGGCCACTACGCACCCTGACGGCGTGCCGCGTGTTGCCGCCGACGCGCAACGGCGTCGCGCGCCGCGGCGGAAAGCGAAACGAAGAATGAGCAAGCAAGTGCAAACAAGATATGTGCCGGAGGGGACGTGGGGCGGCCCGCATGTCCGTCTGCAAGTGCGCGAGGGTGGGGCCGAGATCGAGTTCGACTGCGCCCACGGCGAGATCGGCGCGGCGCTCACGACGGACGCCGAAGGTCGCTTCGATTTGCCCGGCACTTTCGCGCGCGAAGGCGGCCCCGTCCATGTGGGCCGCGAGCGCTCCGGGCGTCCGGCCCGTTACAGTGGTCGCATCGAGGGCCAAACACTGACGCTGACCGTTCGTCTCACCGACACGGATCAGGCGCTCGACACCTTTACGCTGACACACAACAGCGAGGGCCGCCTCTGGAAGTGTCGCTGAATAATGCCGCCGCGACCCGGCCTTTATTTACCTTGCATCGTTGCAGGGATGAGCGCCTGCCATAACTACAGAGCGTGATAGTATTTCCGTTGACAAGGATGAAGGGCAAACGCTAATCTTCCGCCCTAACGCCGTGAAGAACCAGTCCAAGGTTCTTTGCCCCACTGTTAACTTAGCGCGTCAAACGTGTTTGAGGTTTCCCCATTTGTAAAGTGTCCGAATCTTACTCGGCCAGTCTGACGAGGAACCGCCCGAATAGTGTTCGCCGCACTCCGACTTAAATGTCGCTCCGAAAAAGGAAAGTATAATCACATGAAAAATTTACTCCCTCGAACGCGGGCGGGAATGTCCGCTCGCTGTTCCGTCGCCCTGACGCTGTGCGTCGTCTTCTTGTCATCCGTCATCTCGCCATCATTCGCTCAGAGACAGCCCACGAGGCGCACCGCCGCCCGCACGGGCGAGGCTTCGTCCACTGCTACGCCGCGCGCGGGCGAAGCGAAGAAGAGCCGACGCCAGCAGTCACGCGGAGACAGCCGCACGACGGTTCAGCAACAAGACTCGCCGCTCGTCTACACACCCGTCAGCCCGGACACCGAGACGCACGGCGTCGCGACCTACGGTGAGAAGGGTATGCAGCGTGCGACCGAAGAAATCATGGCCGCGCAAGCTATCGCCGACGCCGGGCCGCCGAAGCCTGTGCGAGTCGGGAAGGGCATCAAGCGCAAAGAGAAGATTGACCGCACGGATCTGCCGCAAGACCCTGACGCGCCGGCGGTGGCGAGTATGCCCGTCGTCCGCGCGCCCGTCCGTGAGCGCGGCGGCGTCGCGCCGAAAGATGAGGGCAGCGCCGCCGCCCCGCAGACCGTCAGCACGCCGAACTTTACGGCGGCGACGCTCGCCGATACGGGCGCGTTCCCGCCCGACACGATGGGCGCGGTCGGCCCGACGCAGTTCGTCACCTTCCTCAACGGTCGCGTCCGCACCTTCAACAAGACGACCGGCGTCGCCGACGGCGTCATCAACGCCGACTCGGATGTCTTCTTCGCCTCGGTGATGACGCCGCCGCCCGGAGGCGGTCTCAACTTCACCTCAGACCCGCGCGTGCGCTACGACCGGCTGACGCGCCGCTGGGTGCTCATCATCATTGACGTGCCGAGCAGTTCGCCTTCGAGCATCGGCGACATTCCGAACCGGCTGCTCATCGCCGTCTCGGACGCGGCCAGCAACGGCGTCCTGTCGGGGAGCACGGTCTGGACTTACTTCTTCGTCCAGCAGGATACGGTCGGCGGCATCCCCTCGACGGGCGAGTTCCTCGACTATCCGACGCTCGGCATTGACGAGGACGCGCTCTATGTCGGCGGCAATATGTTCGGCGCGGTCTCCGGCTCGTTTATTGGCTGCTCGGCCTTCGTCATCCAGAAAAGCTCGATTCTCGGGGCCGGCCCCGTCGTCACCACCGCCTTCCGCGGCGTGGTCGTCGGGACAGGCGAAGGGCCGTTCACGCCGCAGGGCGTGGACAACTACGCGACGGGAACAGACGAAGGGTACTTCATCGGCGTCAGCAACGCCGCCTTCTCTCGGCTCGTCCTGCGTCGCATCACCAGTCCGGGCAGCATGACGCCGACCATCTCGGCCAACATCCTGCTCACCGTATCCACAACGAACTTCTCCTCATCAGTCCCGCACCTCGGTAACACGGGCGGAACCAACGGCCAACTCGACGCGCTCGACGACCGCCTCTACGCCGCGCATATCCGCAACGGGCGGCTCTGGACGGCGCACAACATTCGCGTCAGTACCGCGGGCGTGGCTTCGACCGGGGCGGGCAACCGCCACGCCTCTCGCTGGTACGAGCTGAACGGCATCCGCAGCACCGACAACGGCGGCGTCCCCGTCGTCGTCCAATCGGGCACTATCTTCGACAACGCGGCCACCAACCCGCGCCACCACTGGATTCCATCCGTGATGGTCTCAGGACAAGGACACAGCGTTTTCGGCTTTAGCGTCGCCGGTCTTGCCGACCGCATCAACGCCGGAACGAACGGGCGTTTGCGCGGCGACACGCTCGGCACGACGGGCGCGGTCGCGCTCTACACCGCGTCGAGCACGGCCTACAACCCGCCGAGCGACCCCGGCCCGCCGCGCCGTTGGGGCGACTATTCCTACATTAGCCTCGACCCGAAAGACGACATGACGATGTGGGCGATTCAGCAGTTCTGCAACGCCACAAACACTTACGGCGTGCAGGCCGTGCGCCTGCTCGCGCCGCCGCCCGCCACGCCGTCCTCGTCCAACCCTGTGTCAGTCGCTCCGGGGCAATCGTCCGTCAGCGTCACCATCACGGGAACTTCTGTCTCAGGCTCGGAGTTCTACGATCCGGGCGCTGACATCATGGGCGCGGAGCCTTTCAATCACATCTCGGCGACCGTTTCAGGCGGTGTCACGGTCAACAGCGTCACCTACAACAGCCCGACCTCGGTGACGCTCGATCTCAACACGACCGCCGCCACCAACGGCCCGAAGGACGTGACCGTCACCAACCCCGACGGCCAGAGCACGACGGGCAACACCGTCTTCTTTGTCGGCCCGATTCCGCCCAGCCCCGTGCTCGTCAGCGAGTTCCGCTTCCGCGGCCCGGCGGGCGCGAGCGATGAGTTCGTCGAGCTTTATAACAACACCGACTCGCCGATCACCGTCGCCGACACCAACGGCGGCGCGGGCTACGGCGTCGCGGCCACCAACGCGACGGGCGTTAACTCGCTCCGCTGCACCGTCCCGAACGGCGCCATCATCCCGGCGCGCGGCCACTTCCTCTGCACCAACAGCAGCGCGAACGGCTACAGCCTCAGCGCGGTCGCCACGGGCAACGCGACCTACACGACCGGCATCGTTGACGGCGGCGGCGTCGCCGTCTTCAGCACGACCGTCGCGGCCTCTTGGAGCAACGCCACGCGCTTCGATTCAGTCGGCTTCTCCGGCATCACCGGGACGACGCTCTTTACCGAAGGGACGCCGCTGACGCCCGCGGGCGGCATCACGACCGGCGGCGAATACAGCTTCGTCCGCAAGTTGACGACGGCCTCGAACGGACAGGCGCAGGACACGAACGACAATCAGAACGACTTCTTCTTCGTCTCGACGAACGGCGCGGTGTTCAGTACGCGGCAGTCTATTCTCGGTGCGCCGGGGCCGGAGAATCTCGCCAGCCCCGTCTTCAAGACGAATGCGGCCTTCCCTATCGCCTTGCTCGATCCGGCACAGAGCGGGTCCGCCATTCCCAACCGCGTGCGCACGCAGTTTGCCGCGTGTCCACCGGCCAGTTCGCCGACCGTCACCTGTGATGCGACGAAGTCCGCCGCCGGAACGATGGAGATCAGACGAACGTTCACCAACAACACGGGAGCGCCCGTTACCCGTTTACGCTTCCGCATCACCGACCTCACCACACTCGGCAATCAGACCGCCGGCATCGCGGACCTGCGCGTGCTGAACAACAGCGGCAACTTTATCGTGACGATTACAGGCGGCTCGATGGTGACGGTGCAGAACCTCACCCTCGACGCTCCGTCCGACGCCGTCACCAACGGCGGTGGACTCAACTCCACGGTCAGCGCGGGAACTATTACGATGGGAGCGCCCCTCGCCAACGGGGGCAGCATCAGCGTGAACTTTATGCTCGGTGTTCAGCAGACCGGTAACTTCCGGTTCTTCGTCAACGTTGAAGCCCTGCCGTAAAACCACAAGGCACAGGGTAAAGCTCGGAAGGAAAAAGCGAGGCGGGAGTTTTCCCGCCTCGCTTTTTCCTTTTTACTTCAGGCATCGGCGCGTCAGTGCTTGAGCTTGTCGCGGAAGCGTTCGCGGAACTTCGACACCTTGGGCGCGACGACGACGCGGCAGTAGCCCTGTCCGGGATTTTGCACGAAGTATTCCTGATGATACCCCTCGGCCTCGTAGTAGTTGGCGAGCGGCGCGACCTCGGTGACGATGGGCGCGTCCCAGATTTTCGCTTCGTTCAGCTCGCGGATGACCTGCTCGGCGGTCTCGCGTTGGCGCTCGTCATGGTAGAAGATGACGGAGCGGTACTGTGTGCCCTCGTCCGCGCCCTGACGGTTCAAAGTCGTCGGGTCGTGCGCGGTGAAGAAGACTTCGAGTATCTCTCTGAACGAGACGACGCGCGGGTCGAACGTCACGCGCACGACCTCGGCGTGGCCGGTCGTGCCCGAACAGACCTGCTCGTAGGTCGGGTTAGTTGTTAGCCCGCCCGCGTAGCCCGACTCGACGTGCTCGACGCCCTTCAGCATGTCGAAGACGGCCTCGACGCACCAGAAGCAGCCGCCGCCGAGCGTCGCCGTCTCGGTGCTCTCCGCCGCCGCCGCTTCCCCGTTCGTGTTTCTCTCTTCGCTCACTTCTGCCCCCTTTCACGGTCGCCATTTTGGAGCGGCGACGCGGGCCGCGAATAATTTTCAGCCGGCCTTCCGCCGCACAGGTTACAACACTTCCGCGATGCCTTGCTATCGCACGTTGCAAACGCGAGGGCGGAAAGCTAGGATGACCTCAAGGCCGAAATCACACACGACTTAAAGAGGGCACGCGATATGAAATTTCCGGGCGGCATGAACATTCAGCAGATGATGAAGCAGGCGCAGGCCATGCAGGAGAAGATGGCGAAGGAGATGGAGGAGATGGTCGTGGACGCCACCGCCGGCGGCGGCGTCGTCACCGTCAAGATGCGCGGCACGAAAGAGGTCGAGTCCATCCAGATAGACCCCGAAGCAATCAAGGACGGCGACGTGGAGATGCTTCAGGATTTGATCGTCGCTGCTTTCAACGAAGCAGGCCGCAAGATTGACGAAGCGATGAAATCCAAGCTCGGCGGCATGCTTCCGCCGGGGCTGCTTTAGCAGCCCGCCGTTAGCCCTTAGCTTTTATCCGCCTCGAAGGCCGAACGGCGCGACGAAGTTTGTGACTCACGGAAAATTAAAAGCTAACGGCTCATAGAGCTTCTCTATGCTCGAATACTCCGAACCAGTCACCAAGCTGATTGACGAGTTCAAGCGGCTGCCCGGCATCGGCCAGAAGTCGGCGCAGCGGCTGGCGTTTCACGTCTTGCGGATGACGGAGGCCGATGTCGAAAGGTTCGCCGAGGCGCTGGCGGAAGTGAAGCGCAGGATTGTGATGTGCTCCATCTGCAACAACCTGACGGACGTGGAGCCATGCCGGTTCTGCTCTTCGACCTCGCGCGACCGCTCGATGATCTGCGTCATCGAGGAGCCGTACAACCTCGTCGCCGTCGAAAAGACGCGCAGCTACCACGGCCTCTACCACGTCCTGCACGGCGCGCTCTCGCCGATTCGCGGGATGGGGCCGGACGATTTGCGGATGCAGAACCTCTTGCCGCGCCTGCGCCCCGAAAACAACGAGGGCGTCGAAGTGCGCGAGGTCATCCTCGCCACCAACCCCAACACCGAGGGCGAGGCCACCGCCAACTACATCAGC
>JBGTBQ010000315.1:0-16697 GCA_041749275.1 Pyrinomonadaceae bacterium
GCCGACGCCGCCCGCCGGCGCGAAGCCGCTGGCCGCGCCGGCGCCGCTCGTCAACAAGGTGCTCGCGAACGGGCTTGAAGTGATCGTGCTCGAAGATCACTCCGTCCCGCTCGTGACGGTCGAGATGGCTGTTCGGAACGGCTCGTTCACCGAGCCGCCAGAACTGAACGGACTCTCGCACCTCTACGAGCACATGTTTTTTAAGCCGAGTCGCGAGATCTTCATGCGTGCGTCGTATCTGAAGACGATTGACCAACTCGGCATCGTCTACAACGGCGAGACGCGCGAGGAGATCGTTAACTATTACTTCACGACGACCACGCCGAACTTCCCCGTGGCGATGCGTTTTATGAGCGACATGGCGCGTTACCAGACCTTCGACGAAGAGCAGTTCGAGCGGGAGCGCGAGGTCGTCATCGGCGAACTCGACCGACACGAATCGAACCCTTACGGCCCCATCGGCGAGGAGATGAACAAGCGTCTGTTCTATAAGTTTCCGAGCCGCAAAAGCCCCGGCGGCAACCGCGCAACCGTGCGGGCCGCGACGACCGATATGATGCGCCTCATCCAGAGCCGCTACTATGTCCCGAACAACTCGGCCATCATCGTGACGGGCGACGTTACCCCGCCGGAAGTTTTCCGTCAGGTCGAAGAGTTGTTCGGCGACTGGGCGCAAGCCGAAGAACCGTTCAAGAAGTTTCCGCTTGTCGAGCACCCGCCGCTCCCGAAGAGCGAGGGCGCGGTCTTGAAGAGTCCCGTGCAGAATGTCGTCCTTAACATCGGCTGGCACGGCCCGTCCGTCGGTAAGGATGACGAGGCGACTTACGCGGCGGATGTCTTCTCCTTCATCCTGCGCCAGCCCAACTCGCGCTTCCAACGCGCGCTCGTTGACACCGGACTCGTAACCGGCGTCGGCATCAGCTACTACACGCAGCGCAACGTCGGCCCCATCCAGATCATCGCGCAGACCACGCCCGGCAAGGCCCGCGCCGCGCTGAAGGCGATCTACAAAGAGGTCTCGCACTTCAACGACCCTGACTACTTCACCGACGAGCAGTTGGAGAGCGCGAAGGGGCTGCTGGAGGCCGATGACCTCTACGGGCGCGAGAAGCTCTCGGAGTATTCGCACACGATCAGCTTCTGGTGGTCTTCCACGGGGCTGGACTACTTCCGCGGTTATCTGCCGCGCCTGCGCGCCACCTCGCGCGCCGACATCAGCCGCTACGTCACGACCTATATACAGGGCAAGCCGCACGTCGGTCTCGCCCTGATGAGCGAAGAGTCGGCGAAGGCGGCGGGCCTGACGCCGGAGGATTTAATCGGCTCGGGGCGGACTTCGACCGCGACCGCAACCGGTCAATGAGCAAAGGGCGTCGCGTTTGCGCGGCATTGATGAGACAGCGATGAAGAGATTAAAAATCAGCTTGCAACTCGCAACAGTGCTCGGCCTCGTGCTGACTTTATCAACGCAGACGGCAGCGCAGGAGACGACGGCGCCTCAGACGGTCGCGCCGTCGCGCGCGGCGGCGGATGCACAGACGGCCAAGTCCCTGACCGACGCCGCGCGTCTCGTCACTGAGTTCGAGGTGAACGGACTAAAGGTGATCGTCAAGCGGCGCGCGGGGAGCCAGACGGTCGCCGCCGGTCTCTTCATCCGCGGCGGCGCGCGGAACGTCACCGCCGAGAACGCGGGCATCGAAGCGTTGATGTTGGACGTGGCGACCGAGGCGAGCGCGAACTTCCCGCTCGAACGGATGCGGGCCGAGTTAGCGCGCATGGGCACGGGCATCAGCTACGGCATCAACTACGACTACTCGGCGCTGACGTTCGGCAGCACGCGCGCCAACTTCGACCGCTCGTGGGAGATTTTCACGGACGCGGCGCTGCGACCCTCGTTCAAGCCCAAAGACTTCGAGCGCGTCAAGAACCGCCTCATCGTCTCGCGCAGCGACGACGCCGACACGCCCGACTCGCACCTCCAACTCCTACAGGCGAAGGCCGCCTACGCCGGCCATCCGTACCTGAACGACCCGCGCGGGACGGTTGAGTCCGTCAGCCGCATCAAGCTCGAAGACGTGCGCCGCTACCATCAGCAGTTGATGCAGACTTCGCGGCTGCTCATCGTAGCCGTGGGCAACATTGACCCCGAACAGTTCCGCCGTCGCGTCGAAGCTACCTTCGGCAAACTGCCGCGCGGCGACTATCGCGCGTCGCCGCTGCCGGAACTCGCTTTCGCGGCGCAGACCGTCGAGGTGACGCCGCGCGCCCTGCCGACCAACTACGTGCAGGGCGTCTTCGTCGCGCCCTCGCTCGCGTCGCCCGACTACTACCCGATGCAGGTCGCTTCGTCCATCCTGCAAAACCGAGTCTTCCTTGAAATCCGCGCCCGGCGCAATCTCTCTTACGCGCCGGATGCTTTCCTCCGCACGCAGGGGGCGAACCTCGGCGGCATCTACGTCACCTCGACGGATGCGAACCAGTCGGTGCGGCTCATGCTCGCGGAGATTAGAAACCTCCAGTCTACCGGAATCTCGCAGGACGACCTCGCCGGCGTGGTCCAGCACTACCTGACGCGCCACTACCTCGGACAGGAGACCAACGCGGCGCAGGCGGGCGAGCTGGCGCAATATGAGTTGCTCGGCGGCGGCTGGCGCAAATCCACGGACTTCCTTGAACGCCTGCGCGCCGTCACGCCGTCGGACGTGCAGCGCGTCGCCAGCGCCTACATGCGGAACATCCGCTTCGTCGTCCTCGGCGACCCGGAGAGGATTGACAAGAGAGTGTTCACGGGGCAGGCGGGAGAATAGAGGAAGGCCAGAAGTAGAAAGGCGCCGGGCAAAAGTAAGGAGGCGGCAACCTCTTCACTTTTGCCCGGCGCCTTTTTACTTCTGGCCTGATACTTTACCGCTCAAGCTCGCTCATGAGTTTCTTGTACATCTCCGCGTCGAGCGGCTTCAGTCGCTGCGCTTGCGCGTGTGCCGCGGCGCGGTCGCCGAGTTCGGCGTAGGCCATGCCGAGGTTGTAATAACCTTCAGCAAGGTCGGGCCGGAGGAGGACGGCCCGCGCATAGGATTCGACGGCCCGGTGATAGTTGCCGGCGTAGTAGTATGCATCGCCGAGCTTGTTGTGCGCCTCGTAGGAGTTGGGGCGCAGGCGCAGCGCTTGTTGGAAGGCGCGGATGGCGTCGTGGTTCTTGCCCTGCTTGACCTTGCAGAAGCCGACCTGTATCCACGCTTCGGCGCGGTCGGGGTTCTTATTCACGGCGTTCTCGAAATAGCCGAGCGCGCTGTCGTAGTTGCCGAGCCAGAGCGAGTTCAAACCGTTGCGGTACGACCACTCGGCCAGCGAGTCCGACTTCTGCGCGTTTCGGTTCTTCGCCACCTCGTCGAAGCTCAGGAGTTTTTCGCCCGCGTTGAGTTCCGCCACGCGCGCCACGCCGAGCGCGAGGTTGATGTTCTGTCCATTCATCACGCGGATGGTGACGACGCCGACCACCTGCCCCTTCATGTTGAAGACGGGGCTGCCGGAATTGCCGTGCGAAATGGGCGCGGTGATCTGGATGATCTTGCCGAGAGAAGGCACCTCACGCACCGCCGAGACGATGCCGTCCGACACGGAGCCTTCCAGACGCAGAGGGTTCCCGATGACGAAAATCTTCTCGCCCTCTTCGGGCAGAGCGATGCTCGTCTCGACCGCGCGCGAACGCTCCTCAGCCGCACGCACGTCGAGCAGCGCAAGATCGCCTTCGGCGTCCACCGCCAGAAAGCCCTCGACCGCGTAAGTCCGGCCCTTGCCCTCGAAGGTTCGCACCTCGGCGCGGCTCGCACCCTCGACGACGTGCAGGTTCGTCAAGACCTCGCCGGGGCGGACGAAGAAGCCGCTGCCCGTGACCTTGACCTCGCCCTTCTCGTCGTAGGTGACGACGGAGACGACCGACGGCTTGACCCGCCGGACGAGTTCGGGGAGTGATTCTTCCACGGTTGGGGAAGTAGCGGCGCCGCCGGTCTGCGCGAGCAGGGGGAACAGAACGAGCGCCAGCAAGAGGGACGCCTTGCGTTTCAACATCTTGGCTTACTCTTTCAAGTGATTGCGCCGCGTCATCCGCGGCACGCTTGGGCGGGATACAAACCCTGTGACGGTTGCTCGACGCCGGGTCGGAAACCGGCAACGACAGAGTATGCTTTAAGAAACCGCGAAGTCAACCATTTTGTCGCGAAACTGTGTCAGCAGACGGGCCGGTTGCGAAAAACGCGGAAAAGTCGAGGATTCAAGCGGGGCCGAACGACGGTCGGAGTGAGCGAGGGAGGCAGCCTCCGTTTCGGAGACCGCCTCCCTCTTTATCGGCGCAAAGGCCGGCGCACCTTAGCGCGTCCACTCAGTAGCTATTGAGTTCCGTGATCGAGCGCGCCACGTCTTCGACCTGTGGGAGGATGGTCTCTTCGAGCACGGGCGCGTAGGCGACGAAGGTGTCGAGCGCGGCGACGCGGCGCACCGGCGCGTCGAGGTGCTCGAACAGTTCGTCGCCTACGCGCGCGGCCACTTCGGCGCCGAAGCCGTGCGTGCGCGTGTCCTCGTGGGCGACGATGAGCTTGCCCGTCTTCTTGACCGTGCGCGCGACGGCTTCCCAGTCGTAGGGCGCGAGCGTCCGCAGATCAATCACTTCGACGCTGATGCCCTGTTGCTGCTCGGCCTGTTTGGCGGCGACGAGCGAGCGCTGGACAAGCGCACCGTAGGTAATGATGGAGAGGTCTGCGCCCTCGCGCGCCGTGCGAGCCTTGCCGAACGGAATCATGAAGCCGTCGGGCGGATACTGCGACTTGTTGTACGCCTGCCGGTAGAGATGTTTGTGTTCGAGAAAGATGACGGGATCGTCGCACCGAATGGCCGTCCGCAACAGGCCGTTCGCGTCGAGCGCGTTCGAGGGATAGACGACCCGCAGGCCGGGCACGTGTGTAAAAATCGTATCGCCCGACTGCGAGTGATAGACGGCGCCGCCCCTCAAATAACCGCCGACGGGGACGCGGATGACGACGGGGCACTTCCACTCGTTCGCCGAGCGCCAGCGGATGAGCGCCAGCTCGTTACGAATCTGGTGATAGGCGGGCCAGATGTAGTCGAAGAACTGTATCTCGACGACGGGCTTCATCCCGCGCGTCGCCATGCCGATGGCGCGACCGACGATGTTCGCTTCGGCGAGCGGAGAGTTGTAGACGCGCGCCGAGCCGAACTTGCGTTGCAGGTTCGCGGTGACTTTGAAGACCCCGCCCTTGCCTTTCACCTTTTCTAAAGTCTGCTCGCGTGAGCAGTCGGCCACGTCCTCGCCGAAGACGACGATGGACGGGTCGCGCGCCATCTCTTCATGAAGACAGCGGTTGATGAGGTCAACCATCGTGCCCGCGTTTCCCGAAAGTTCGGCACCCTCTTCCGTGTCGAACTCCCGCGAGGTCGGGTCAACATCCGGCGAGTAGATGAAGTCGGTCGCGGTCGAGGGGTCGGGCGCGGGGGCGGCGAGCGCGATGTCGGTCGCCTCGTTCACCTCGCGGTCAATATCGTTCTTGATTTTCTGCAACTCCTCCTGCGTGGCGAACCCTTCGTCAATCAAGAGCGCGCCGAACTTCTTGACGGGGTCGCGCTCGGCGTCCGACGTGCGTTCTTCGTCGGAGCGGTAGAGCTTCTCGTCATCCGAGAGCGAGTGCGAGTAAGGACGAATCACCGTCGCGTGGACGAGCGCCGGGCCTTTCCGCGCGCGGCAGTATGCGACCGCGCGCCGGAGCGTTTCGAGCGACTCCACGGGGTCTGTGCCGTCGCATTTCTGGACGTAAAGATCAGGGAAGCCGGCAACCAGTTTTGACACGTCGCCCCCGGCGGTCTGCACCTCGACGGGCACGCTGATGGCATAGCCGTTATCTTCGATGAGGAAGAGCACCGGCAGCTTCAAATTGCTCGACGTGTTCAAAGCCTCCCAGAACTCGCCCTCGCTCGTCGTCCCGTCGCCAGCCGAACAGTAGACGACCTCATCACCTTTGAATCCCGTCACCTTGTCTTTAATCTCTTCAATCAAGGAGGCGCGATAGCTCGCTTCGGCGGCCCCGACAGCCTGCAAGAACTGCGTTCCCGTCGGCGACGACTGCGTGACGATGTTGTATTTCGTGTGGCCCCAGTGCGAGGGCATCTGGCGACCGTGCGAGCTGGGATCTTCGCCCGCGCCGACCGCCGCCAGCAGCATTTCGAGCGGCGTCACGCCGAGTTGCAGACAGAGAGCGCGGTCGCGGTAGTACGGGTAGAACCAGTCATAGCCCGACTTCAGCGCGAGGCCGGCGGCGGTCAGCACGGCCTCGTGCCCCGCGCCCGAAATCTGGAAATAGATTTTGTTCTGTCCCTTGAGCTGAATCTCCTTGTCGTCCAGACGCCGCGACAGATACATCGTCCGGTAAATCCCGACCATCTGTTCGCGGCCCAAGCCTCGGTGCTCGCGCGCTTTAACTTCGGTCGCCATAATTGCTAAATCTCCTGTTATAAAAATTCGGTTTATAGCTATCGAGTTCAGCGACACTTAACTCGACAAATAGCTCGTCTCACGCAACTCGCAACCTTGTCGAAGCGCGGCAACGAGTCTGCGAAGCAGACGGGAGAGTAAAGCCCCGCACGAAGGCCGCAGGCCGCGGTGCGGGGGTTCGCCGCCCACCCGCACGGAGTCTGCGTTAGCAGACGGCAGAAGGCTTCAGGTCGTCCATAAATATCTTTCGTCGAATTCGATCCCATGCGCCTTCAGCAACGCTTTGAACTCGTCCTCGAATGAAGCGCGGCGATGATGCGCCTCCTGATTGCGGATGTACGCGCGCACCTTCTCGACCTGCGACTCGCTGACCGTGAACGCACCATATCGCTCCTGCCACGCGAAGCGACCGTGAGTCATTTTGTTCGCCCAACCCGAAGAGTTCGCTTTGAGCTGTTTGATGAATTCGGCCACGGCAACAGTCGGCTTGATCTTCGCAAGAACGTGAACGTGGTCGGAGACGCCGCCAACCTCAAGTGCGATTCCGCGCAACCCGCGCGCCGTGCCGCCGAGGTATTTGTGAAGTTCCGGGCGCAGCTCGTCAGTGATGAAGGGGTGGCGCTTCTTCGTGGCGAAGACTATGTGATAGAGCAGATTAGTGTACGACATCGTTTCGGCCTCCGGAGCCGGCGTCTGTCGTCTGCTAGCGCAGACTCCATAGCCTTTCTTGCTGCTAACCCCGGACTCTGCTTCGCTCCGTCCGGGGCTTTATTCTCCCGTCTGCTTCGCAGACTTGTTGCCGCTTCCTTCTCAAAATCTCTATCACTCAGTCTTCAAACTCGGTTTCAATCATCATCCGGTAATCTTCGGCCATCGAGGGGTGGCCGTGGGCGCGGGCGACCTCCATGCCGCGCTCGTAAGCCTTGCGCGCGGCCTCGCGTCGGCCCGTCTTGAGGTAGGCCGCGGCTAACATCCCGTAGGCATTGCCCTCGTCGTCGGCGCGCTGAAGATACTCGACGAGCACCTCGACCATCTCTTCGAAGCGACCGGCCTTCTCGTACTCCTTCGCCAGCCCGAACATCACCGAGGTGTTATCCGGGTCGCCTTCCAACATCAGGCGGAAGATGTCCACGCGCGACGCGCCCATACTCTTCAAACCTCCAACCGCTCAGACGCGGCTCAGAAAATTCTCCAGCACGAAAATCTTGCGGATGCGAAAGCGCAGAGGGCTTTCGACAATCGAGATCGCTTTCAAGTTCTCCAATCCACCGACGAAATACGGGTCGCGGCACGCGGGGACGCCGGCCAGCCACTCCGGCGGCTCAATGCCCAACTCATCGCACAACGCTTCGGCGGTCGAGGCCAGCAGCGCGTCCACACGCTCGTCCGACAAGTCGAGCGGTTCGGCCACCATCCGCGGGTCTTTGTAGTAGCGAAAATCGTCAACGAAGTCCATCAGCCAGACGCCCCAATGCTTGGGGTCGGCTGCGATCTGCTCTTTCACCTCGCGGAGAGTTGTCATTGACCGAACATCTCTTCGATAAAAAACTGCGTCGCCGGCTTGATCTGCTGACGCGGGTAATACTTCTCGACTATCACGAAGACTTCGTCCGGCGATTTAAGCCCCTGCAACTTGATAAGCAACTCGGCGTCTTTTCTGTCCGTCTCGTCTACGCGCGCCGCCATTGCCTTCATCGCCAGCAAGTAATCCGGCTCCGGGACGTAAATCTTCAAATGGGTGAAATCAAATAGCAAACGTTGCGCGTGCGGCACGACGAAGCCTTTCACCGCATCGTTCAGCCAGTCGCCCCTGAGGTTGTGTACCTGGGCGACGCGCTCCGCCGCTTGCCTGATCCGTTGCGCCGGACGGAAGACGGCGTCAACGTCTTTCGTGGCGGGCCGCGCATCGAAGACCAAGCACATCACCGCGCCGCCGTACAGGCAAATCTCGCCCTTCACGTCCATCGCGCGAAGCTCGTCGTTAAGCTCCGCGAGGTACTGCTTGATCTCCGCTGCTTCCACTTCTGCTCACGGCGCACTGCTGACTGCTCACTTCCCGATGAGCAGCTTGGCGATGGTCTGCAACTGCATGTTAGAGGTGCCCTCGTAGATGGCGCCGATCTTGGAGTCGCGCCAGAATTTCTCGACCGGGTAGTCTTTGACGAAGCCGTAGCCGCCGTAGAGTTCGATGGCTTTGGAGGCGACGTGTTCGGCGGCGCGCGACGAGTAGAGCTTCGCCATCGCGGCCTCTTTGACGAAGGGGAGGCCGGCGTCCTTGAGACGCGCGGCGTTGTAGACCATCAGACGCGCGGCTTCGAGTTCGGTGGCAAGTTCGGCAATCTGGAACTGGACGCCCTGAAACTGGTTGATGGACTTGCCGAACTGCTCGCGCTCGCTGGTGTAGGAAAGCGCCGCATCGAACGCGCCGCGCGCGAGACCGATCATCTGCGCGCCGATGCCGATGCGCCCTTCGTTCAAGGTCTCGATGGAAACCTTATAGCCCTTGCCCAACTCGCCGAGCACGTTCTCTTTCGGCACTTTACAGCCGTCCAAAATAATCTCGGTCGTCGAAGAGGCGCGGATGCCGAGCTTGTTCTCCTTCTTGCCGACGGTGAAGCCCGCGAAATCTTTCTCGACGATAAAGGCGCTGATCCCGCGATAGCCGTCTTCGGGTTTGGCATTGGCGAAGACGATGAAGATGCCGGCCTCGTTGCCGTTGGTGATCCAGAGTTTCTGGCCGGTCAGCTCGAAGTGGTCGCCCTTGTCCACGGCGCGCGTCGCCATGGCGAAGGCGTCGGAGCCGGAGCCGGCCTCGCTCAAGGCATATGCGCCGACGGTGTCGGAGGCGAGGCGCGGGAGATATTTCTTCTTCTGCTCAGGGCTGCCCCAACGGATGAGAGCGTTGTTGACGAGCGTGTTCTGCACGTCCATCAGGACGCCGACCGAGGGGTCAACGCGCGACAACTCTTCGACGCCGATGATCGCCATGAAAAAAGAGGCGCCCGTGCCGCCGTACTCTTCGGGCGTCTCGACGCCCATCAGGCCGAGGTCGAAGAGATGCTTGATGATGACGGGGTCCATCTTGGCGTGTTCGTCCATCGCCTCGACGCGCTGGCGTATCTCACCCTCGGCAAACTCGCGCACGGAGGCGCGGAACATGTTCTCGTCCTCCGAGTAGACGGTCAACGGGCCGCCCGCAATAGTTTCGCTTGCTGCTTTGCTCATAATTGACTCGCAGGGATTAAAATTTGGCGGAATTACCGACTCCAAGCATCGCTCACACGGGCGGCTCCGGTCAACTCGCCAGAGGGCAAGAAAAAGGGATGAAGGATGAAGGATGAGGGATGAAGGAAGAGCAAGCAGCCTTCCTTCATCCCTCATCCTTCATCCTTCATCCTTTTTTGCGTTATCTGCCGAAGCGCTCGCGGTATTCGATGGAGGAGATATAGGCGTGCACCATCTCGGCGGCGCGCCAGTCGCCGTTGAACTGGGTGAGCTTCGTGAGCCAGTAGTTGTAGCCGTCGAGGTTCGTATCGGGCGCGTCATCCGGGTTGCGTTTGAGGTAGCCGAAGTATTGCATCAGGACGAAGGCCGGGTTTGTCGCGCGCGCGGAGAAGGTCTGGTTCTCCGCCACGCGGCGCAACGCGCGGGCGCGTGCCGCTGTGTTCAAGGTGTTGGTGGCCGCGCCAAACTCGCCCGCCGCCGCCTCCTCCTCCGCCGCCGTGAGCGAAGAGCCGGTGTTGGCGTTGAGGGCGGCGACGAACTCCGCGGGCGCGAGCGCGACGGGGTAGCGCGCGGTGAATTGCGAACGCTCGACGAACTGCCGCGCATAAGCCGATTTGTTCGCTTCCAGCTTCTGTTCCCAACCCGGCTCACCGACGGCCACGCCATCGCTGACGGAGCGCGCGTCGAGCAGGAACTCCTCGACGCGACGCGGCGCGCGTGCGTAAGAGGCTTTGTAGAAGCGGTGGACGAGATAGCCGGTCTCCTGAAATTCAATCGAGAGGAAGAAGGCCGCGCTGATGTCGGTTCGTCTGACTATGATGCACTGCGCGTTTGATCCGCAGGCGTCGAGTTGCCGTGACCAGAAGCCCAAGCCGGCGGCATCCGGATCGCGGCCCAGAAAGTCGCGGTAATGCTGGCGGACGAAGAACTCGCTCGTTTCAATGGGGTTCGTGCTCGACGGTTCGGCGTTAGTGATCGTCAAGATTGCCGTGCGCCGTGCGCCGAACTGCGCGCCCACCGGGTCGCTCAACAAGAGGGTGACGGTCTCCGCCTCCTCATCATATGCGTCGCGAGTGACATAGACGGTGACGGTCTTAGTCGTCTCGCCCGCGGCGAAGTGGAGCATGCCGATAACGGTGGTGAGGTCTTTGCCCTGAATCGCCGTGCCATCGGTCGCGGAGTAGGTGACTGAGGCTGCTCCCGACAAGTCGCCTGTGCGGATGACGGTGAAACGGACATAGACCTCGCTCTCGTTCACGCTGTAAGCGTCCGCGCCGAATTCGACGAGACGCACGGGCGCGGCGGCGAAGTCGGCTACTTGGTTTCCGCCGAGGTTGGTGAAACTCTTGCTCGCCGGGTTGAAAGTGTAGCCCGTCTTCGCGGGCGTGACGGTGTAGGCGCCGCCCGTCTGCGCGCCGAACGAGTAAGCGCCGCTCGCGTCGGTCGTGGCTTGCGCGGAGAGCGAACCGGAGAGCGTCATCGTCACTCCGCCGAGACCCGCCGCGCCGGCGGTCACGCGACCACTGATCGTGTGCGTGTTGAGCGAGGTGATGAAGGAGGCTCTCTGATCCGCTCCGAGGTCTTCAAATGTCCGGCTCGCGGGGGTGAAAGTATGGCTCTGGAGTGAAGGCGTGACGATGTAAGCGCCACCCGCCGGCAGATTGGTAAACGAGTAGTCGCCAGAGGCATCGGTCGTCGCGGTCGCCGCTTGCGCGCCCGTGAGCGTGACGGTGATGCCCTGCAAGCCGCCGTTGTTGGTGTTGGTCACACGTCCGGAAATCGTGTGCCGGTTGAGCGTTGCCGCGAAGTCAGCGGCTTGGTTCGCGCCGGGGTTTTTGAAGTTGCGGCTGGCTGGAGCGAAAGTGTAATGCCGTCTCGACACGCTGACGATGTAATCGCCGCTTGTCGGCAGATTAGAGAAGCGATACCGACCGTCCGCGTCCGTCTGGGTCGCCACCGACTGCGAGCCGGAGAGCGTGACGTTGACGTTCGGCAGGGCAGCGCCGCCCTCATCCGTCACGCGGCCCGTGATCGAGAAGAAGGGCCGCGGAGAGGCGGCGAGATATGCGGCCAGTTCCGCGCGCCGGTCGGCGACACACTGAGAATTGTCGCCGCATAGTAGAAGCTGGCGCGACCAGTAAAAGTGTGCGGCGGCGTCCGGGTCTCGTCCGAGCGCGTCGGCGAACCGCTGGCGCACGTAGAGCACGGGGTCTGCGTCCACGCTCGCGCCGGAGATGACCTTCGTCACCTGCGCCAGCGAGTCGAGGTGCGTGTAGACGGAGTTGATGACGGTGAGCCTGCCGGTTGTCGCCGAGGCGCGGAGGCGACTAGCCCCGTCCACGCATTCCAGGCGAGAGAGAATCGCCTCGCCGACGCGGAACAGGCTGATGGCCGAGTCGGCGTTGAGGCTATAACCATAGTGCGAGTCTTCGACGAGCACGCCCTGAATTTGGTCTAAGTAGTGCCCGCTCGTCCCCAAGTTGGAGACGTTCATGTAAAGGCCGGTGACGTAGAAGAGGTCAACCGGGGCGCTTTCCGGCTCGTAGAAGTAGGGGACGACCGAGATGCCGAAGAACCCGCCCTCGTCGAGAAAGACGCGGCGGATGACCACCTCTCTGCGCGGCGAGTCGTTGGTGACGGCGGCGGCGTTGCCGACGTTGATCCAAGAGAAGGGCGCGCCGAGTCCCGTCTTGCTGAACAGTTCGGGCCGCTGCCCGTAGTCGGCGAAGACCGCGTCGGTGACCGTGATGCCCTTCCACTCGATGTTCTGCACGACGGGGGCATAGACGCCGCTGTTGGCCGTGCTTCCCAGAAACACGCTCTGCTCCAGCGTCAGCCGGCTCCGCGTGGCCTGCACGATGGCCCCGCCAACCTGCGTGCTCAGGCCGTAGAATTCGCAGTGTCGCACGGTGGCGCTCTCGACCTCGTCCATGAAGAGCGTGATGAAGGCGTCGGTCTCGACATCGGGCGTGCCGACGAAGGCGATGTCTTCAATCAGAAAACTTTGTAGCCCGCTGACGCGCAGCGTGACGTGCTGTTCGCCCGTGCGCGGGAGCAACTCCGACGCCAAACCCAGCCCGCGGGTCAATTCATGGCCGGGGGCGGTTGGGGGCGGGACTGTCGTGGCAGAGGCGACGCCCTGAATGGTGACGGCTGTGGCGAGGCCGTTGAAGTTTTTGGCGACCGGCGTGAGGAGGGCGTAGCGACCGGCGGGCACGAGAAGCGTCCCGCCGCCGGCTGCGGCCACGGCGTCAAGCGCGCTTTGCAGGGCCGGGCCGTCGTCGGTGGCGCCGTCGCCGGTGGCGCCGAAGTCGGCAAGGTTGAAAGTGTTCGTCTCGGACGAGGCGGTGGTGGACGGCGGCCCGCTTTCGCGGCGGCTCGCCTTGACCGGGCCGGCTCCCGCCATTACCGACAACAGAAGCCCGCCGGACGCGATGAGTAAAATCAACCGAACTAAGTTCTTGGTCTTCGACTGCACCTGTTTGACTCCATACAGAGGCAGACACCGACTGTGCCGTGAGGCAAGCCCATCAGCCTGAAAATTTAGCATTAATAATCCATAGTGAGGCCAAAGAGTTCCTGCGAACTTGGGGAGGGTTGGCGACTACAGCTTTCTCAACTAATCCACTTGCTCGTTTACGTCAAACTCACCGCGGCGCGTCAGTCAAAAAACGTATTGCTGGTCAACTTATCACACCCATAGACGCGCGTGGAATAAAAAAGTCTACATAACTTGCGGCTCGCTGGTGAGTAAAGTTGCGGGCGAAACTTCTCGACACGCGCCGGTGCGTTGCCATGTGTCGCATTTATCCGGCGTTGAGGCTAGTAGTCCGTCATGCTGATTATGAGGTTCTGAGTTCAAGCTTTAGCTTGCTGGTTTGCCAGAACAGCAAGCTAAAGCTTGAACTCAGAACCCCTCAGCTTCTCCGTGACGGACTACTAGCCTGAGCGCGACGGTTATTGAGACGCGGAACCGGCGCGATAATTGCTTCGGGCGTAGGCAAGCCGCCGCACCGCCGGAGGCGAAGAGGCGCGAGCGTGTGTGAGATGGAGGCGGGCAGGGTGTGGGGAGACTCCTGCGCGTCTGCCCTCGCACGATGTCGCCTCGACGAGTCCGGCGGCGCGGCGGCTGTTCGGTGTCGTCATAAACCGCGCGCGGGTTTGAGGCGCGGGCGTGGATGGCGTATCGTGCCGGTGGTCATCAAACAAGGGGGTGAGTGCGGAGAGGGCGGCGGCAGCCCCGCGTCGTTAATGAGTCAAGAGACTAATCGGAAAAGCGCGTCGAGAAGATTCGCGCCGGCAAGTGTCGTCTTCGCCGCCGTCGGCGTGGCTCTCTTCACGTACTTTGTGTGGAGCGCGGGGCCGGGGAAAATCTGGGAGAACATCTCGCGGATCGGCGCGGGCTTCCTGCTCATCCTCGTGCTGTCGGGCCTGCGCTTCGTCGTCCGCGCGTGGTCGTGGACGCTCTGCTTCGAGGCGCCGCACCGCCTCGGCGTGTGGGAGGCTTTCAAGGCGCATCTTATCGGCGACACGGCGGGGAACATCGTGTCGCTGGGGATGGTGGTGAGCGAGCCGACGAAGGCGGCGCTGGTGCGCGAGCGCGTGCCGCTGGTGGCCGCCGTGTCGGCCATCGCCGTCGAGAATCTGTTGTACATGCTGACGGTCGTCGTCTTTCTCTTTTGCGGGACGGCGACGCTGCTGCTGGCCTTCCCGCTGACGAAGGCGCTGTGGTGGTTGAGCGTGGGAATTCTCGCGGGCGTCGTCGTCTCGGTCGCCGTCGCGTCGTGGGCGGTGCGGCGGCAGTTCAGGTTCCTGACCGGCGCGCTCGCGTGGGCGAACCGGCGCGGCTTCGGGCGCGCTTCGTTCGAGCGCCGGCGTGAGCGCGTCGCAACGCTGGAAGAGAGGGTTTATGGCTTCCATGCGCGCAACCGCGCGCGCTTCCTGCCGATTCTGCTGCTTCAGTCCAGCTTTCACCTGCTCGGCGTGCTTGAGGCATACCTGACCATCTATCTCATCAGCGACGTGCCGCCGACGTTGCTGACCGCGTTCCTCTTCGAGACGGTCAACCGCATCATCAACATCGTCTTCAAATATATCCCCTTGCGCGCGGGCGTGGACGAGGCGGGTACGGGCGCGCTCGCGCGCGTCTTGAAATTCGGCGAGGCGGCGGGCGTCACACTCGCCATCGTCCGCAAGGCCCGCATGGTCTTCTGGATGACGGTCGGCGTCGCGCTGCTCGTCAGTCGCGGCCTCTCTCTGCGCTCAGTCGCCGCCGAGGCCGAGCGCGCGCAGCGGGCAGTCGCGGAGCAGTAGGCAGACGGCGGAAAAGTAACCTCGGATTTCAAAGTTGAACTTTCAACTTCTCAAAGTGCTTTTACTGTCTACTTGATTTCTGGTAGTGGGTCAGTTTGGAAAAAAGGTTCAGAGTTCAACCTTTAGGTTGTTGTCTGGCAAGGAGCAAGCTGAAGCTTGAACTCTAAACTGACCCACTACTTGATTTCTTTGAGGGTTTACTTGGCAAGTTCAATCGAGTTGGAGGCGATTCGCGCCGCCGGACGCAAAGAGCATGAAGTGTTCGTGCGGGGCATGAGCGCCGCCGAGGTGTACGTTGCGGGCGAACCCCCGCGCGCCGCGAGATTAAGAGAGCATACGAAAGGCATCATGGAGATCGGCGTCGAGCGACGTTGCGGAGCAAGCTTAACCACCGGCGTTGCTACTGGCGAGCCTCCGGCGTAAATATTCTTTTACAAGAGGAGTCTTGACTTTCCAATGCAGTCCGTTAGAGTCTCGCCTTCGTCGGTCTCTCTTTATGAAAAGAAAGGACAATCCATGATTAGACAAGCTCTCGGCATTGCCGCGCTGCTCGCGTCGGCGCTCGCCGGCGCGCACGCGCAACAAAGCGCGCCCGCGCCGGCGTCGCAGCCGGCTCAAGCGCAGCAACCCGCGCCGCCGAAGACGCACTTGAAGGTCGGCCAGCCCGCGCCCGACTTTACGCTCCGCGATACGGCGGGCAAGGAGGTCAAGCTCTCCGACTTCAAAGGCAATAAGTCGGTCGTGCTCGCCTTCTACGTGCTCGCCTTCACCGGCGGTTGAACGAAGGAACTGAAGGCGTATCAGTCTGATATCGCCAAATTCGACGAGGCCGGGACGCAAGTTCTCGGCATCAGCATGGACAGCTTCGCCGCCAACAAACGTTACGCCGAAGACCTCGGCGTCACCTTCCCGCTCCTCTCCGACTGGCACCGCAAAGTCGTCAAAGACTACGGCATCTTCAACGAGCAGTCCGGCTACGCACGCCGCGCCACTTTCGTCGTGGACAAAAACGGACTCATTCAACACATCGAGGAGGGCAACTCCGCGATTGACCCGACCGGCGCCTATCAGGCGTGCAACTTCCTGACGAAGAAGCCCTGAACCGGCGACGCTACGCGCGCGCCGCATCCCACGCATCCCGCGACCCTCCTTCACACACAGGGGGGCCGGGGTGCGTTATTTTTTTGCGCGTGCGTCCATAAATAGGCGCAACATGCTTTGACGCGGCGCGGTGCGCGCGTATTCTTGAGCATCGTCGGGGTCTCGCCCGAAGTTGCATTGAAGTCAGGCGCGGAGGTGGACGATGATGGAAGGCGCGCTCAACACGGAAGCGTTTGCTACGGCGCTGGCGCTGATCGGGGTCGTGATTCTGGTGTCGGCGCTCCTCTCCGGCTTCATCGAGCGGAGCGGGCTGCCGCAGGTGGCGGTCTTTCTGGCCTTGGGCGCGGCGCTCGGCCCCGCCGGCCTCGGCGCCCTCGACATCGGTCTGGACTCGCCGGCGCTGCGCGTCGTGGCGACCTTGAGCCTCGCGCTCGTGCTCTTCACCGACGCCGTCACGCTCAATATTGCGGAGGTCAAGCGGCACAGCGCGCTGGCGTTGCGCGTGCTTGGGCCGGGGTCGCTCCTTTCGGCGGCGCTGGTGGGCTTGGCGGGTTGGTGGCTG
>JBGTBQ010000316.1:0-3009 GCA_041749275.1 Pyrinomonadaceae bacterium
GCCGCATGGACATATCATCCGGGTTCCCCGTGATGAACATTCGTGACATCATTGCCAGCAAGCGAGCCGCCAAGCGGGCGCGGGATGTAATTGAATTGCCCCTGCTCGAAGCCTTCCGTGAGGTTTATGAGAAGCGCCGGAGTGATTGAAGTGGTTTCGACACGCCGGAGCAATGTGTAATCGTTTAAGACATGGCAACCGAGACGATGAGAGCAAATGTCGGAGCCACAGAGCGCGACTTCGTGGAACTCGGCGAGGATGTATCCGCCAGCCCGCTCTGGAACCGTGACCTCGCGCCGACGACCATCCGCGAGCGGACGTGGACGACGTGGAACATCGCCGCGCTGTGGATCGGGATGAGCGTGGTCATCACCACCTACACGCTCGCGGGCGGGTTTATCGAGGCGGGGATGAACTGGTGGCAGGCGATGCTCACCATCCTGCTCGGCAACACCATCGTCCTCATCCCGATGGTCTTGAACGCGCACGCGGGCACCAAGTACGGCGTCTCGTTCCCCGTCCTCTGCCGCGCCAGCTTCGGCACGCGCGGCGCCAACATCCCGGCGCTGTTGCGCGCCGTTGTCGCCTGCGGCTGGTTCGGCATTCAGACGTGGATCGGCGGACAGGCCATAGACTCTCTGCTCGGTGTGATGTGGCCGGGCTGGCGTAACCTTTTCGGCGGCGCTGCGCTGCTCGGCGTCGCGCTGCACACGTGGCTCGCCTTTTTCTTCTTCTGGGCGATTCAAGTGGTCATCATCATCCGTGGCATCGAAGGCATCAAGCGGCTTGAGACGTGGGCCGCGCCGCTTTTGCTGGCGGGCGGCGTCGCGCTGCTCGCGTGGGCGTCTTGGAGCGCGGGCGGGCTGGGTCGCGTGCTCTCGGAATCGAGCGCCCTCGTCAAACAGCGCAACCAGTTCTGGGACATCTTCCCCGGCGCGCTCACCGCGTCGGTCGGCTACTGGGCGACCTTGAGTCTCAACATCCCGGACTTTACGCGCTACGCGCGGTCGCAGCGCTCGCAGATGATGGGTCAGGCTCTGGGGCTGCCGCTGACGATGACGGCCTTCGCCTTTATCGGCGTGGCCGTGACGAGCGCGACGCTCCTCATCTATGGACGGGCGATTCCGAATCCGGTCGAGTTGATCGCGCGTTTCGACAGCGTGGCCGTCATCCTCTTCGCCACCGCCGTCATCTTCGCCGCGCAACTCACGACCAACATGGCCGCCAACGTCGTCTCGCCCTCCAACGATTTTTCCAACCTCAACCCGAAGCTCATCTCCTACGTGACGGGCGGGTTGATAACGGCCATCATCGGGGTGGCGATGATGCCGTGGAAGTTGATGGCCTCAATGGGTGATTACATCTTCACGTGGCTGATCGGCTATTCGGGTCTGATGGGAGCCATCGCCGGCATCCTGATCTGCGACTACTGGGTGCTGCGCCGCCAGCGTCTCGACCTCGCCGGTCTGTTCAAGACCGCCGGCCCCTACTCTTACATCAACGGTTTCAACTGGCGAGCTATCGTCGCACTCGTCATCGCCATTGCTCCGGTCGTGCCCGGCTTCCTGCGTGCCGCCACGACGCCCGGCGGGCAGGTGGCGCAGCCGACTCTGCTCGACACGCTTTACACCTACGCATGGTTTGTCACCTTCGCCATCGGCTTCGTTCTGTATTACATTTTGATGCGCGGACACCGGAGCCTGCGCGCGGATTGACCGCGACCCGCGCTGCGTCGCGGGACGACAGGAGCTTCGAGACGAATTGCAGCTTTAACAACGTTCGTTTAGAGGCGGGCAATGCCCGCCGTCTCAAGCTAGAACCGGCGGGCATTGCCCGCCTCTAAACGGTTGCGCTTGATTGCAATCAGCTTTAAATCATTCGGAGGTACACATGCCACGCACTGTTAAATGCGGACTCATCCAAGCGACCAACGCCGCGCCAACGGACGCGCCCATCGAAGAGATCAAGCGCGCTAACGTCGAGAAGAATGTGAAGATGATCGAGGACGCGGCCCGTCAGGGCGTCCAGATCATCTGCATGCAGGAGGTCTTCAACACGCCTTACTTCTGCGCCGAGCAGGAGACGCGCTGGTACGACGCGGTCGAGCGCATCCCCGACGGCCCCACCGTCCGCCTGATGCAGGACTTGGCGAAACAGCACGGCATGGTCATCGTCGTCCCCATCTACGAGGAAGAGATTACCGGCCTCTACTACAACACCGCCGCCGTCATTGACGCCGACGGAAAATACTTGGGCAAGTATCGCAAGAACCACATCCCGCACGTCGCGCCCGGCTTCTGGGAGAAGTTCTACTTCCGTCCCGGCAACCTCGGCTATCCGACCTTCGAGACGGCATATGCGCGCATCGGCGTCTATATCTGCTACGACCGCCACTTCCCCGAAGGCGCGCGTGCGCTGGGACTCAACGGAGCCGAGATCGTCTTCAACCCTTCGGCGACCGTGGCTGGACTTTCAGAATATCTGTGGAAGCTCGAACAGCCCGCCCATGCCGTCGCCAATGGCTACTTCATCGGCGCCATCAACCGCGTCGGCCACGAGCAACCGTGGGACATCGGCGAGTTCTACGGCCAGAGCTATTTCTGCGACCCGCGAGGACAGTTCGTGGCGACGGGCAGCCGGGATAAGGAAGAACTGGTCGTCGGCGAGCTGGATCTGGATAAGATCAAGGAAGTGCGAAACACGTGGCAGTTCTTTAGAGATCGCCGGCCGGAGACATACGGGCCACTCGTGCAGGATTGAAAAGCAGAACACGAATCGACACGAATGGACACGAATTCACACGAATCCGGACATAGTTCTGTTGATTTCATTCGTGAAGTTTCGTGACAATTCGTGGCAATTCGTGTTCTTCCGTTCGGACCGGAGTAAGTCATGCCCACACTTGGAACCGTCGTCAACGGCCTGAAGTTGCCGAACCCGTTCGTGATCGGCTCCGGGCCGCCGGGGACGAATGCGAACGTGATCGGCAAGGCGTTGGACGAGGGCTGG
>JBGTBQ010000317.1:0-4852 GCA_041749275.1 Pyrinomonadaceae bacterium
CTTTTTTAACTGCCTGAGACGGTTAGAGTAAAGGCAACTCAGAGAGAACGCGAGAGCGGCGGCAAAATGACGACCCCCTGCTGACCGCGAGGAAGGCCCCATGGCGCGGGTAAAGTTACCCACTCTAAACAGCGAGGAACCGATAATAATTGATTCTCATTTGGCTGCGACAAGCGGCGTAGGACAGGTCAGAACCGGGAGCGGTAGCGACCGGGCGCCATCGCGCCTGACCACGCAGGCCGAGTCCAGTGTGCGCCCCACCCGGTCGCTACCGCTCCCGGTTCTGACCCGGTCGGCCACGCGGCTCGTTCAACGCTCGCCCGTTTATACTCCGGCATCGCCGTAGTTTTATCATGCTTCTTTACAGCCTCACAGCCCCGCAAGGTGTCGTGTGTCGTTGATGGCGAGGACGCGGACGAGGCCGCCGTGCTGGAGGTGAAAGCGCGTGACGCCGCAGTTGGAGGAGGCGACCCAGACGGGGCGCAACTCCGGCGCGTCGAGCGCGCCCATTAGGTGAAGGGCGAGGATGCAGATCGTGCCGGTATGCGAGACGACGGCGACGGTGCCGCCACGATGCTCTTCGATGGCGTGGTCGAGCGCGCGCGCGGCGCGGTCGAGGAGTTGGCGATAGCTTTCGCCGCCCTTGAGCACGTGCTCGAAGTCGCGCCGCAGGAGCGCGGCGTACTCTTCGGGGAACTGCTCCGCCGCTTCCTCGAACGTCAGCCCTTCCATTCGCCCGACGCTTCGCTCGCGGAAGGCTTCGGTGCTTTTAATCTCCAACCCGGTCGCGCGCGCCAGCGGCTCCGCCGTCCGCACCGCGCGCAGAAGGTCGCTCGAATAGATGGCGCTGATTCCTTCGCTCTGAAGCGCGCGGGCGGTCGCCTCGGCTTGACGCTGGCCGAGTTCGCTCAAAGGCGTCGGCGAGTGGCCGCCGAACCGCCGCTCGGCGTTGCCCTGCGACTGCCCGTGGCGGATGAGGATGACGCGCGTGCTATCCATGAATCGTGAATCGTGAACGGTGAATGGTAAATCGTGAAGGACGGAGTTTTACCCATTCACGATTTACCATTTACCATTCACGGCTTTTAAGCCGCGACCGTTTCGGCCTTCAGTTTCTCGGCTTGGTAATGCGTGACGAGGGCGTTGATGATTTCGTCGAGGGCGCCTTCCATGACGAGGTCGAGTTGGTGGATGGTGAGGCCGATGCGGTGGTCTGAGACACGGTTCTCCTTGAAGTTGTAGGTGCGTATCTTCTCGGAGCGGTCGCCGCTGCCGACCATCGCCTTGCGTTCGGAAGCCAGCGCGTCGTGCTGCTTTTGCTCTTCGAGTTCTTGCAGCCGCGCACGCAGCACGCGCATCGCCTTCTCGCGGTTCTTGATCTGCGATTTTTCGTCCTGCATCGAGACGACGAGGTTCGTCGGAAGATGCGTGATGCGAACCGCCGAGTAAGTCGTGTTCACGCTCTGGCCGCCCGGCCCCGATGAACAGAAGGTGTCAATCCGTAAGTCCTTCGCGTCAATCTTCACGTCCACCTCTTCGGCTTCGGGCAGGACGGCGACCGTCACGGCGGAGGTGTGGATGCGCCCACTCGTCTCGGTCTGCGGCACGCGCTGGACGCGGTGGACGCCAGACTCGTGCTTCATCTTCGAGTAAACCTTGTCGCCTTCGATCATGGCGATGGCCTCTTTGAGGCCGCCGATGCCGGACTCCGAGGCGTCGAGGATTTCCATCCGCCAGCCCTGCCGCTCGGCGTAGCGACCGTACATGCGGAGCATCTCGGCGGCGAACAAGGTCGCCTCGTCGCCGCCCGTGCCGGCGCGGATTTCGAGGATGACGTTCTTCTCGTCGTTCGGGTCGCGCGGCAGCAGCAAGAGGCGCAGAGCCTCTTCGATAGTCTCCAGACGCGCGGCGAGCGAGTCCGTCTCGGCGCGCGCCAACTCACGCATCTCCTCGTCGTCCGCCGAATCGTAAAGCTCCTTCGCGCCGGCGAGTTCCTCCCGAACGGTCTTCAACTCGCGGTACTTGTGCACGATCTCGCCGAGGCCGCGGTGTTGCTTGCCCAGCTTCGCGTAGTTCGCCGGGTCGGAAAAAATGTCGGGCGCGGAAAGCTCTTCGGTCAGAGCTTCGTAGCGGGCTTCGATGTGGTCTAGTTTTTCTAACATGGCTTTCAATGTTTCGCCGCGTCGCGGCGGATTCGCCTCACGCCAAAGGCGCGGCGACTGCTTCCCGTGGCTGCGGCTCAAGCTTCAGGGATTCCTTCAGCGCGACGATGGCGACTTCGAGTTGCGAGTCGTCCGGTTCCTGCGTCGTGATGTTTTGCAGCCAGACGCCGGGCCGCGTGATGAGCTTGAAAATAAAGCCGCCTTCTTTACGCGCCGAGAGCCGGATGATCTCGTAGGAGAGGCCGGCGACGAGGGGGATGAGCGCGACGCGGACGAGCATATTGTAGAGGAGCGAATCGAACTTGATGATCGAGAAGAGCACGATGGAGACGAGCATCACGACCATCAGGAAACTCGTCCCGCAGCGCGGGTGCTGGCGCGGTTGGATGCGCGCGTTCTCGACCGTCAAGGGCAGCCCCGCCTCCCACGTAAAGACCGTCTTGTGCTCCGCGCCGTGGTATTCGAAGACGCGCCGGATGTCCTTCACGAGAGAGAAGCTGAAGATCATAATGAGGAAGAAGGTCATGCGGATCGCGCCGTCAACCAAGTTGAAAGCGACCGACGGGCGCACGGGGCGCAGATAGCCGCGCACCCCATCCCACGCGCGCGTGTACCACGGCACGCCCGCCGTTGGCGCATTCGTTGCGGCGTCGCGCGCGGTGTTGCTCGTGGTCTGTCCGGGCTGCGTTTGCGCGGCGCTCGTTTCGACGGCGCCCCCGGCGGGGACGGCCCAGCCGGCGCCGATAAAGATGGCGTTCGTCAGGATGAGCGGCGCGATGATGAAGAGGAAGACGTTGAACAGCAGCGCGAAGGCGATGGAGCCGAACGCCGCCATCGTCCCGCGCTTCATCTCCTCTTCGGGACGCTTCCGTGTCGGCACGGGGATCAGTCCGGGCGTCGCGCCGGTGATTCCGGCGAAGTCGCCCTCGCCCGCGATGACGGCGGGCGATAGCACAACCTCGACCTCCTCCGTCGCTTCCGCGTCGGTGTACGCCTCGCCCGCCGAATAATTCAGAGCCTTGATGCCAAGCGCCATGGACTGCACGAGCACAGCGCCGCCGCGCAGCACGGGAAGCTTGAGCAGGGGTACGCGGTCACTCCACTTCGCAAGACGCGCTCCCGTGTGCGTGATCGTGCCGTCGGCGCGGCGCACGGCGACCGAATAGGCGTTCGGCGTCCGCATCATCACGCCCTCGATGACGGCTTGGCCGCCCACAATCAAATCTCTTTCGTTGGCGCTCACGAGTTTTCCTTTCAAGCAAAGTCTGGAGTTCGACATCCGGAGTCCGGGGTCACAACAAACTCTTTCCTTTCTGACTCCGGACTTAAATTAAAACGCCGACGTTCGGGTCGGCGGTCTGCTCATGCGGCTCGTTCGGGTGCGCGCGGGCGACCGCCGGACGCGAAAGCGTCGGCGTCAGGTGTTCACGGCTAATACTGGCGGCGTTTGTTCGGCGTCATGGGTGCTGCCGATGCAAATCCTTACTGCGCGCCCGTCGCGTTTTCGGCGGGGGCTGGAGCCGGCGCCTCGGTCGTCTTCTTGCCGTAGCGTCTATTGAAGCGATCAACGCGGCCCGCCGTGTCAATCAGCTTCTGCTTGCCGGTAAAGAACGGGTGGCAGGCCGAACAGATTTCGAGGTTCAAATCATCCTTGCGGGTCGAGCGCGTCGTGAAAGCGCTGCCGCAGGCGCAGTGGACGTTGATTTCTTTGTATTCGGGATGAATTCCTTGCTTCATTTTGATTCCTCTTCCACATGGCGGCTCCGGGGCCGCGAATCGAACGTGCAATGATACTTGCGAGGCTTGCATATCGTCAAGTCACACAACCATTTGGACGCACGAGACGGGTCTTTAGTTCGCCGCGCCGCGCCGCGTCAACAAGTTGATTGACAGGGTTATAAACCGCGTGTTACAACGCTCTTCGTCACGCCTTTTCTTAGCATCAAGGTTACGCGCACAAGTCGAAAACATTTGTGAGCAGGACGGGCAACAGCCTCGACCTATCGTTCTGCCTGAGAGTCGAGCCATAGGATGCGATGACAGACGAACCCAACAACCCTTCCGCGCCGGAAGCAGGCGACCCCGCGCCATCCGAAAAAGAGGAGGCGAAGAGCGCGCCGCCCGCGCCGACGAAGCCTGCCGTCCCAGCCTCGAACGAAACACCCGAAGAGAAAAAGGCGCGCATGGATCGCATCATCGCCGAGGCGAAGGCGCGCAACGCCGCGAAGGCCGCGCAGGGCGGCGGGGCCGCGCCGAAGAAGCCCGCGGAGGAGACAGCGAAACCAACCACGCCCGCCGCCGCATCTCCGACGGGCGGAGAGTCGCCCGCCGCCGGCGACACCGCGCCGAGTCCTTCTCAGTCCGACATCGAAAAGGCCGCGAAGATCGCTGAAGCGAAGGCGAAAGCGGCAGCGTTCAAAGAGGCCGCCGCCGCGCCTACGGCCTCGAAATACTCTCCGTGCCGGACGAACGCCGCATCCGCGAAATTTTCGTCGCTGGCCGGGAGCCGTTGCCGTTGGATAGAAAATAGACGATGGACGATTGACCATGGGCGATGGCAAAGCGGCAGCTTGTATTGTCCATCGTCCGTGCCAAACAGTATGCACCAAATAGAAGTCGCAAAAACACAGGAGACGCTGCTCGACAACCCCGAAATGATCTTGAACATGGGGCCGCAGCACCCGTCCACG
>JBGTBQ010000318.1:0-8075 GCA_041749275.1 Pyrinomonadaceae bacterium
CTTTTTTAACTGCCTGAGACGGTTAGAGTAAAGGCAACTCAGAGAGAACGCGAGAGCGGCGGCAAAATGACGACCCCCTGCTGACCGCGAGGAAGGCCCCATGGCGCGGGTAAAGTTACCCACTCTAAACAGCGAGGAACCAACTTTTGACCGTCTCAGCTACGGTCGGGCGGGCATACCGTTCACGAGCCACAACTGCCGTCGAGTACAAACTCACTTGCGCCCCGCGCCCGTGACAACCGGCGTCCCTTCCCGGTTGCTCCACTCGAAGAACGAACCGTCGTACATCACCACGTCGTAGCCAAGATATTTGAGCGTGAAGTAAGCGTGCGAAGCCTGACCGCCGGTGCGGCAGTAGGCGACGACGGTACGACCCGACGCGACGCCCGCATCCTCGTAGAGACGACGCAACTCCGCCGCCGGTCGAAGCGACGGATTTTCCTTGCTCACCAGATTCCCCATCCAGAAGACGTTCGACGCGCCGGGAATATGTCCGCCGCGCGGCACGCCGTCGCCCGGTTTAGCTCCCGTGTATTCGTCAGCGGGGCGAGCGTCTATCAAAGCCACGCCCGGCGCGTCCAAGTTCGTCGCCATCCACGAAAGATCACGCACGACATCAAGGTTGGTGACCGCACCGGCGCGCACGCGCGGCGTGAACGGCAAAGGCTTCGGCTCGACTCGCTCGTTCGAGACGGCGCGGCCTTCGGTCTTCCATTTCTCCAGACCTCCGTCGAGCAGCGCCGCCCGCCCGCCGTGACCGAGGTAGTCGAGCGTGAAGTAAGCGCGCGCCGCCGACAGCCCCGCGCCGTCGCCATACAGCACAAGGCGCGCATCGTCGCCGACGCCGAGCCGCTCGAAAAGTTTTTGCAAATCGGCCACCGGCGCAAGCTCGTTCGGCACACCGTCGCGCGTCGCGGTAATCTCGCCCCACCCGACGAAGCGCGCACCGGGAATATGTCCCGCATCGTAATGCGACCTCTCGCGCGCCACGTGCAGCACGACGACCTTCGGGTCAGCAAGACGACCGGCGAGCCAGCCCGTCGAGACGAGCATCTCCGCGCGAACCGGTGAAGGCTTGTTACTTTGACGCGCGCCTCCCTGCGGCCCCTTCGCGTGGACGGACGCAATCGAGAGGACACAGGCGATGGTGGCGAGTCCCGCGAACAGCAACCGCGTTCGCGTCGAATACCGGCGTGGATGTTTCATCATGCTTTCCTTCGCGCTATTCCTCAGTGGTTGGCAGCCCGGCGCGCTTCCACGCGCTCATTCCGCCGAGCACGTTGGCGATGTTTTTGTAGCCCCGGCTGGCGAGCAAACTCGAAGAGACCGACGAGCGGTAGCCGCTGCCGCAGATGACCGCAACCGGGACATCCTTCGGCACTTCGTTCACGCGTTGCGGCAGTTCCGCGCCGGTGATGTGCCGCGCGCCTTCGATGTGCCCACCGGCCCACTCCTGCGGCTGGCGCACGTCGAGGACGACGAGATCGCGCTCGCTCTCGATGCGATTCCGCAAATCCCAGACTGACCACTCGCGCATCATCTCGATGGGTTTGGCCGCCGTGCGCCATGCCATCATCCCACCCGCGAGCCAGCCCCGCGGCAAATCGTATCCGATCCGCAAAAGCTCCCAGCAGATGTCCCACAACTCTTCCGGCTTTTCGAGCACCAGCAGGTATGGCGTGTCGGGTTCGAGAATTGTGCCCGCCCACGTCGGAAACGAAGACCCCGCGCCGACATTGAGCGCGCCCGGAATGTGCGCGCCGCCGTAGGCTTCCGGCGAGCGACAGTCGAGGACGACCGCTCCGGCGTCGCGCGCTTTTTCAAAGTCCGCGACGCGCAAAGGCGGCGGCTCGCGCAGCACGCCGAGCAGCGGCGGCCCCGCCTGATTGTGCCCGCGCATTCGCTTCCAGTAGGGCGGCACGGCGGGCAAATTTTCAAGGTTGAGACAATTCTCGACAAACTCGTCCTTCGAGCCGAGCGCGGCGAGCATCCGGTTCATCCGCCGCTCGTAGCCGATGGTGGTCGAGAGACGGCTGCCGATGTGGCCGCCGCAGAGACTGCCCGCGACGTGCGTCGGATAGACTTCGACGTGGTCGGGAAGCGTCAGAATCTTCTCTTGCAGCGTGCGGCACATCTCGCCCGCGAGATGTTGCGTCTGTTCGCCGCCGCCGAGCAGGTCGGGGCGCGCCACGTCGCCGACTAAGAGCGCGCCGCCCGAGAGCAGCAGCGCGGGTTCCTCGCCGCGCGAGCGGTCTGTGACGAGGATGCTGATGTGCTCCGGCGTGTGCCCCGGCGTCTGCATGACCTCGAAGACAATCTCGCCGACTTCGAGCCGGTCACCGTCGCCAAGTGGTCGCGCCTTGTAGCCGAGTTGCGCGCGGGCGCTGGCGAGCAGTTGCACCTCGCCGCGCGCGGGCAGTTCGCAGATGCCCGTCAGATAGTCGTTATGCTGATGCGTGTCGGCGGCGTAGGCGATACGTAACCCTTGCGCGCGGGCTTCCTTGAAATAGATGTCCACGTCGCGGCGCACGTCCAAAACGAGCGCCTCGCCCGTCTGCTCCGAGCCGACCAGATAGGAAGCGTGACCGAGGCTTTGCAGGTGAAACTGCTTGAAGATCATCGTCTCCTCCTGTCGTAGTTTTCAAAGTCGCCGGGAGACCGCGACGGTTAGCCCGTCGTGTGCCTTCTCCGGACGCCGCGCGCTTCGGCTTCGCCCTTTCGCGCGCGGCGTTTGATTGACTCGCCCTCGCTCATCTTCCTGCTTTGCCTTCAGTTTCCGCCGCCTTGTTCACTACATTGCCCGCTGGCGCGTTCGTCTTGTTCTTGCGCGGCTCCACCGCGCACGCCCCGCGCATTCAAGTCGAGATGCCGAGTTTCGGCAGTATCCACAGTTGTAGCGCGAGCCAGAGCGCCACAAAGCCGATTAACAGTAATGCTTCCATCCTCCACCTCCCGCGCCGCAAGAACCCTGTACGACCTCTCGTGTCTTCACTGTTCATACGGACGCTTTCCTTGATCCCTTGCCCTGACATGTAAGCCAATCTGGTCGCCGCGCATGACTCCGCGCGTCGCGACGATAGTTACTGCTTTTGCGAATGAGTCTCGACGTAGTGCTCGAAGAACTGCTTGAGCTGCGGCTCCGAGTTGCAGTCAAAGCCGCTCTCCTGCGCCCGGCGCATTGCCTCTTCCGCCGGCAACCCCTCGCGCGTCGCCATGTGCATGAAGGCCATCGCGCCCGCGCGCATCCCCGAAGCGCAGTGAACGAGGACGGGCTTCGGCAACTCGTCAATCTCTTTCAGCACGTTGTCCGTCAACTCGTCGCTGATCTCTTCCTTCTTGACGGGAATGCTCGCATACCGCAACCCTGCCGCTTCCGCCTGTTGCTCCTCGTCCGGCAGGTAGCCCTCTTCATCCGGTGTCCGCAGGTTCAGCACCGATTTGAACCCTTGCCGCGCCGCCTCCTCGAACTGCTCCGGCGCGACCTGCCCGGCAACGGTGATCTGATCGTTGATCTTCATGCCTTCCATTTTTATCTCCCTTGCGGTTGAGTTCGTTTTCTCCCGACCCTGTTAGCCTGCTTGATGACTTCGTGCTGCGCGGCGAGCCTCATGCCGAGGCTCCGGCAGACAAGCTCGCACAGTTCGATGACGGACTCGTCGGCGATGCGGTAGAAGACGTTGAGACCTTCTTTACGCCGCGCCACCAAACCCGCTTCGAGCAGAATGCCGAGGTGCTTCGAGACGTTCGCCTGCCCCGCGCCCGCAGCCTCGACCAACTCCGTGACGCTCATCTCGCCTTCGCACACCAACTGCAAAAGCTTCAAACGCACCGGCTCACCCAGCACGCGGAAGCGCGCCGCGACCAACTTCAGCGCCTCATCCGGCAGCCGCTTTAGAATCATGTGCCTGTTTTTCCTTGGGGGTTAGATATGTATATCACTGCATAGCAATATAGTCAATTACAAGGCGTGGCAAGGCGGTGCGACTTATGCTCAACCGACCGCGCGCGCGCCCGCGCCGGACTCGTTTCTCTCCGTCGCATCAAGCCCGACCCAGCGACGGAAGTTGTTGGAGAACAGGCTCGCCACGTCGCGCTCGATCTCCCGGCGCGTGACCGCGCGCCCGTCGCGCAGTAGCCCCTCGTAAGATTCATAGAGCGCGTCGGCGACAACGCGGCGCGAGTGCTCCCACTTGTAAATCAGTTGGTCGAGGATGCGCGCGTCAGAGTGTTGCGGGACGAAGCTCGTGCCCAGCATCTCGATACGTTCGCGCGTAATTTCGGAGATGATCGAAGCGTTATTCAAAAACCACCAGCAGCCGAAGGGCATCAGGTTCGAGAATTTTCTCGCCGCGACGCACAACTCGTGTTGGTTCTCGCGCGAAAGAAAGGTGACGAGAAAGCGCACGTCCGGGTTCTCGGCGCACAGGCGCGCGACCACGCTCACGTCGGCGCGACCGACCCCGTCGCCGGCCATCCGCAGCGCCGGATTGACTCCGCGCTTGACGCCAATCATCAACGCCAGCGACAAGTCGTGCTCGCGGCAGGCGGGCAGCACCGCCTCGCGCAGCAGCCGCGCGCGGGCGGTCTCTTCCGGGTAGGTGAAATCGTCGGGGAGAGAAACGCCCAGATAGAGCGGTTTCATGCGCGCGATCCAATCGGCGAGAAAGCGGCGCGTCTCGTTGATAGTGCGCTCATCAATCTCCGGGCTGACGCGATACCCTTGCGCGTTCATCCCCGGCACGGCTTCGGCCCAGCCGTTCAGAATGCGGTCGAGCCGCAGCGCGGCGTGAAAGCGCGCGTCAATCTCGACGCCGCTCCGCCACACCTGAGTTTCAGCCGGGTCGAGCGGGTCGTTCGTCATCACGACCTCGCCGACGCGCGAGAGCTTAAGCACGCGGTCAAGATATTCATCCGGTTTTTGAGAGCGAAAGAACTCGCGCGCCTCGCGCAAATCGCTGGCGCGCGGGTTGAGGCCGAGAGCCGAGAGCACCGCGACGACTCCGCGCGTCGCCTCCGAGAGCGGCGTCTGCTCGACGAAGAGCGCGCGCCAGATCAAATCTGCCTGCGCGGTCTTCTCCAGCCGCCAGAACTGTTCGGGCGTGACGGCGGACGCGCGGAAAAGCTCCGCGATGAGGTAGTGGTAATTCAGCAGCTCGTCTATGCCCCACAGCCCCAACTCGCCGAACTGCGGGGCGTAGAGGTGCGTGTGCAAGTCCGTGACGGGCGTGGCCGCCACCGCTTCGTCAACGTGTCGCCGCAGCTCGCGTCCATCGCGCGCCGCACTGTCTGCGTCCGCGGAGATGACATCGCCAGTCTGTTTACTCGTCATGTTTTTCATTCGTCGTTTCGTCTTTTCTCGCGTGCGTATTTAAAAGGGAACTTCCGGTCTTCTCGCATCCGCCGGGTCGCCCCGGCGATTGTTCGGCACGAGCGGCGTCCACCCCGGATGCAAGGGGTCTTGGTCGTAAGGATAGGAACCCAGACGCTTGGACAACTCGCTATACTCCGCGAGCTTGTCCCGATTCAGCTTCACGCCCAGCCCCTGCGCGTCGAGGAGCGCGCGCAACTTCAGACGGCGCACCTCACCGGAGAAGAAATCCAGATACTCGTGATTGATTTTTTCGTCGAGCGGCGCGAGCCATTCAAGCTGATGAAGGCATATCAACTCGAAGCCCATCGCTTTGGCAATTCTCGGTTTGGAAAGTAAGGGTACTCATCTGTCGAGCTATTTCTTAAAGATGCCGATGATATCCGGCAGGAACTCGCGGATGACGTTGTTGACCATGCCGGAGGTGAACGAGGAGCCGAAGCGGCGGAAGGTGGCGTCGGCGCCGATGCGGTCGCGGCCCGGCGTGCTCTGCTCGTAGAGGTTGGCGATGGCGCTCGACGAGAGCGCGCCCGCCCAGCGCGAGTAGTTGGGTTCGAGATGGCCGTCGTCGTCGTCGGTGACGAAGACGCGCGAGGCGGCGTGCGCCGCGCGTTTGAAGACGTTCTTGCCCTTGTCCGCGGGGCGATAGCGCGGGTCTTGTTTGAAGAGGATGGGGAAGACGCCTTGACCGAGCAGCCTGTTCGTGGCGCGCGTGGTGAATCTGATGGCGAAGCGCGACGCGAAGTCCGCGAAGCGGTCTTCGTTGGTCTTGTGCGGCAGGTCGTCCTCGGTGTACTCGGTGATGGCGGCGCTAAAAGCGGTCGTGGCATAACCGTCGGGGCTGAGGAAGGCCCTCTTCGCGGCATACTTCATCTTCTGTTCGCCGGTCAGAGGCGTCCGCGTGGGCGGCGGCGCGGGCTTAGTCCGGTCATCCTGTTGCTCGAATTTTTCCGGCGCGAAGAGCGCGCGCTCCGACGCGACGCTCCCGATGCCGGTCACGCGAGAGGCATTCGTCTCGAACCCGAAACGAGAGCCGGAGGGCTGCGCGACGTTCGACGCGACGCTGGCGCTCGACGCTTCGTCCTTCGGCGCTCCCTCGGACTCGTCTTCTTTCGGGCGAGTCGCCACCGGCGCGTCCGATGTATCCGCGCGGCCCGTCGCTTGAGGGGATGGCGCGTCCTGTGCGGCAACCGCCGCGCTGATGAAGAGAAAAGCCGGCGCTAGCAAGAGCGCGGACAGTTTGTTAAGGTGAGACTTAAACATGATGTGCTTCCCTTTCGATTTTAAGGCACGAGCTTCGGTCGCATTTTAACTTACTTCACCGCCGCTAGGAACGTTGTCTATAAAACAAACGCGGAATAAAATCTCCGGGCGGCTCAAAAAAAATGCGGCGCGGGCCGGTTCGCACATACGAGGCCCGGCGTGCACGACCTCCCGGCAGCGACTTCGTGAAAGGACTACGAAAGATGTACTTCAAACAGTTCTATCTGGGGTGCCTCGCGCACGCTTCGTACCTCGTCGGCTCGGCGGGCGAGGCAGCGGTCGTTGACCCACAGCGCGACGTGGAGGAGTACATCGCGGAGGCCGAAAGCCGGGGGCTGAAAATCAGGTACGTCGTCGAGACGCACCTGCACGCCGACTTTGTGAGCGGGCATCGGGAGTTGGCCGAGCGCACCGGCGCCGACATCGTCTTCGGCGCGCGCGCCGCCGCTTCGTTTCCACACCGCGCCGTGCGCGAAGGCGACGAGCTTGAAATCGGCAAGGTGATTCTGCGCGTCATCGAGACGCCCGGCCACACACCCGAAGGCATCTCGCTCGTCGTGATTGACACAGAGGTCTCGCCGGAGCCGCGGATGGTCTTGACCGGCGATACGCTCTTTATCGGCGACGTGGGGCGACCCGACCTCGCGGGCGCGCGTGGCTACACGGCGGAGATGATGGCGGGGATGCTGTATGAGAGTCTGCACGGGAAGCTGTTGAAACTCGCTGATGAGGTGGAGGTGTATCCGGCGCATGGGGCCGGCTCGATGTGCGGGCGCAGCATCTCGAAGGAGACCTCCTCGACCATCGGCGAACAGCGCCGCTTCAACTACGCGCTCCAGCCGATGCCGAAAGAGGAGTTTGTGCGGCTGATGACCACCGACCTGCCGGAGCAGCCCGCCTACTTCGAGCGCGATGCCGAGATCAATCGCGCGGGCGCCGACGCGCTCTCCGAACTGCCGCGCCCTTCCCCGCTTTCCGCTGAAGAGGTCGCGCGGCTCGCGCGCCGCGAGCACGTCGTGCTCGACGCGCGCGCGGCTGACAAGTTCGGCGCCGGCCACATCCCCGGCGCAATCAACGTCGGCCTCGGTGGACAGTTCGCCTCATGGGCGGGGAGTTTGATCCCTCTCGGCACGCCGCTCCTCCTCGTCGCGGAGTCCGAGGAGCAGATTGACGAGGCTGTAATGCGACTCGCGCGCGTCGGCCACGAGCAGGTTGAGGGTTATCTGCGCGGCGGCATGACGGCGTGGCGCGAAGCGGGACTTGAGACGGCGAGCGTGCCGCAAATTTCGGTCGCGGAATTGCGCGAGATGCTCGACGCGCGGCCTGACTTGCAGGTGCTCGATGTGCGACGGCCCGGCGAGTATATGGCGGGCCATGCGCCGCGCGCGGCGAGCGCCCCCCTCGGCCCGCGCCTTACGGACGCGGCCTCGCACCTTGACCCCGC
>JBGTBQ010000319.1:0-12410 GCA_041749275.1 Pyrinomonadaceae bacterium
TTCATTCCGGACCCATATGGGGAGGGTGAGGGTGAGCGGCTCTATCGGACGGGCGACATGGTGCGCCATCTGGCGGGAGGGGAGTTGGAGTTTCTGGGGCGCCTCGACCATCAAGTGAAGGTGCGCGGCTATCGCATAGAGTTGGGGGAGATCGAGGCCGCGCTCCTCTCGCACGAAGGCGTGAGGGAGTGCGTCGTCGTGGCGCGCGAAGGCAAGAGCGGAGACAGTCGTCTCGTCGCTTACGTCGTCGTGGAGGGCGGCGACGGCGAGCCGGACGCCGAGGAGTTGAGGGAGCACCTGAAGGGCAACCTGCCCGAGTACATGGCGCCCTCCGTGTTCGTGATGCTGGACGCCCTGCCGCTCACGCCCAACGGCAAGATTGATCGCAAGGCGCTGCCCGCGCCCGAGGGTGTTCAGACGGAAGTCGGTGCGGACTTCGTCGCGCCGCGCGACGACCTCGAACGGCAGCTCGCGGCGATCTGGGAAGACGTGCTCGATGTCAGGCCGCTCGGCGTCACGTCTAACTTCTTCGACCTCGGCGGCCACTCGCTCACGGCCCTGCGCCTCATCACGAAGGTGAAGAGCCTCGCCGGCAGGACGCTCTCGCTCACGACCATCTTCGAGCAGCCGACGGTTGAGATGATGGCACGCTTCCTTAGTCGTCCGGAGGCGTCCGACGACAACTCACCGCTGGTTGCGATTCAACCGCGCGGCACGAAGCGCCCGCTCTTCTTCGTGCACACCGCGGGCGGGAACGTTATCCGCTACGCCGCGCTCGCGCGCCAGCTCGGCGAGGAGCAGCCCTTCTACGCCTTCCAATCGCGCGGTCTCAAGGACGGCGACGGACACACGACCGTCGAAGAGATGGCCGCGCGCTACATCAAGGCCATGCTCAAGACGCAGCCGGACGGGCCTTACATTCTCGGCGGTTGGTCTATGGGAGGCGTCGTCGCGTTCGAGATGGCGCGACAACTCCGCACGCAGGGCCGTGATGTGGCCTTGCTGGTTCTGATAGACACGAAAATAGGGCGCGCGGGCGACGAGGCCAAACTCAACGAAGCAGTTCTGCTCGTCAGTTTCGCGCTGGATTTGGGGCTGCCGCCGCATGACCTGAATCTAGCAAAATTGAATCCCGGCGAACTCCTGCCCTACCTGACGGACAGGATGAGACTGATCCAGAGCGACCTCGACGTTGAGCAGTTGCGCCGGTTTTTCGACATCTATAAGAATAACGTGCAGGCGGCGGGGGATTACGTCCCGCACGCCTTGCCCGTGCGCGGCGTATTCTTCAAGGCCAGCGAAGTTTCCCCCGAGATAAACCATGAAGTGACGGACGACTGGACGGAGTTGCTCTCCGAAGTCATCACACACGAAGTGCCGGGCAATCATTTCACTATGATGGATGAGCCACACGTGCGGATTGTGGCCTCGCTATTAAACTCCAACATCGAGAGCGCCGGGGCTGACTAGCCGCTCGGCGCGGGGCCGACACTCGCAACCGCGCTTTTTTTGGTCGCCGAGGTGCTTATGCGGCGGTGAGTTGCGTTTGCTTTTCCATCTGTTATTCTTACGCGTCGGCACTTCGCCATATTATGAGATCGGCGACATTTCCTCGTCCGAAACGCTTTTCGTGTAGACTATCCATTATTTCGAAGGTCGAACAAACATTTAAGCAACTTTTTGTGACCCAGGCACACGATTTGGATTGACAAAAACCGTGCGGTAGAAAACAATGTGACTTCCTCTTTCGAGTGAAGAAGTGAACTCCAAATTGGTGATGCCCTGCTTAAAATACTCTTCAAACCGGTACTCAGGGGGTTAATAATTTGATGGAGAGCGGAGAAATACCCCGTACTTTCGGAGAGCGCCGACGTTTCATGGATTTAGGGCCACCGCCGTGGATTTTTCCGAACTTCACTCACGACCCGTACAGTAGTTGAGTGCCCATGCCCCCAGTTTCTCTCACGCAAATACAACTTTCTAATTGACGAAAACGTAGTTGGTGACAAGTTATCGGTCTTAGGAAAATTACGGCGAACTTCTGATGAGGGCGCTGCCCTCAAAAGATGTTATCGACATCGCACGTTGCACCCGCTTGAAACCCTTCAGGCAGAGTGAACGACACCCGAGAGTTCCAGCGTAGCTGAGAGACCACGCACGTCTAAATTGACGCTTCACAAGGAAAGGATAAACCGCCATGAACTGGAAACAAACCGCGCACCCTGCCCGACTCGAAGAGGTGCTTGAGAATGATGTCGTTCGATGTCACCTGTCGCCGCGAAACTGTACGCTCAAAGATGGACAGCACGGCTTTTGCGGGGTGCGCGCAAACCAGGGCGGGCGACTCGTGTCTCTCAACTACGGCAAGAGCGTCCACGCGACTGAGGAGACCATCGAGACCGAGGCGGTCAACCACTACGCGCCGGGCGAGCGCATCCTCTCGATGGGTAACATCGGCTGTATGATGAACTGCTCGTACTGCCACAACTGGAAGACCTCGCAGGCCAAGTACGTGTCCGACAAGGATGTCTATTACTACACGCCCGAGGGCGTCATCGATCTGGCGCAGCGCCACGGCATCCGCGTGATCTCGTGGACGTATAACGACCCGGTCGTCTGGCACGAATTCGTCCGCGACACGGCGAAGCTGGCGCAGCAGGCCGGGATGGTCAACCTCTACAAGTCGGCCTTCTACATCACCGAAGAGGCCGTGGACGAACTGCTGCCGTACATAGACATTTTCTCCATCTCGCTTAAGTCCATGAACTCGGAGTATTATCGAAAAATAACGAAGGGGCGTCTCGAACCGGTTCTCGACGCCATCAAGCAAGTCTATCGGGCCGGTAAGCACGTCGAGTTGAGCACTTTAATGATTACGGACATCAGTGACAACGAAGAGTCGGCGAGGCAGATCAGCGAATGGATTCTGACGCACCTCGACGCTACCGTGCCCACGCACTTCGTCCGCTTCCACCCCGACTACAAGATGCGCGACACGATTCGCACCCCCATCCCGAACCTCATCCGGGCGCGCGAGATCGGCATGGAGATGGGCTTGGAGCACGTCTACCTCGGGAACGTCTACGACACGCCGTGGTCGGACACTTTCTGTAACGGCTGCGGTGCGGAACTCGTGACGCGCTACGGGCTGAACGCGCGGAACTTGGGCCTCGATGAGCGGGGCCACTGCACGCGCTGCGGGCGCGACGCGCACTTCAAGCTCATGCCCGAGAATGAGAACCCCATGCCGACCGTCGCCGAACTGCCCCTCGACGGCCTCCAGATCAAGTCGGTCGCGTGGCACGGCGACATCCGCTCGGCCCACGCGCAGGTGCTCAACACTTCCAAGGAGCCTGTCAAGATTTATCACCGCCGCAAGCATTCCGACTCCCCCGAGGAGCCATGGAAGGTGGCCACCCTCGCCCCCGAAGAGAGCTTCCGCTTTATCATGGCTAAGGGCAGCGTCGATGAGATCGGCCCCGAAGTCGCGATGCCCCCGGTCGTGACCTCGAACCTTCACGAGGTGTTCGACCGCGCGCACTTCCCGACCGTGGCGATTGAGGAGGCCGGTATTTCGGTGACCGATGTGTCGCCGCTTCCTATCTTCTCCCCCAGATCGTCGCAGGCAACGCTTGACTAGGAAAGTCCGGTGGCATTTCGGGCTTTACGTGCTGACTCTACGAGGTACAAGATGACTATCCCATACTCAGACTGGAAACACGGCGAGGACTACCGGGTCATAGAGTTGCCGAACGGTAAGGTGCTCCTGTTCATCACGGGGAACCATCAACTGCTGGGCATCTCACCGGAACTCGGCGCGCACTTGCAGGAGGGGCTGCACGCGTTGACGGCTGAAGAGTCGGAGGAGTGGCAGCGGGTCGCGGAGCAGGGCATTATCTCGGATGTCAACACCCACCGCCTTGCCGCCTCCAGCTTCAGCGACGGCGCGAACCTCGCGATCAACATCAATCTCACGGCCTTCTGTAACCTCGGCTGCACGTACTGTTTCGCCGACGGAGGAGACTACGGCAGGATCCAAGGGAAGATGGAGAGCGAGACCGTCGAGTACATCTTCGACTTAATCCGCAAGCACGTCACTGACACGCAGGCGGTTCGCTTCGAGTTCTTCGGCGGCGAGCCACTGCTCAACTTCGACCGCATCAAGGAGATTTGCGATTACAGCGATGCCTTCAGCCGCGAGACCGGCGTCCAGTTCATCAACCGCATCTCCACCAACCTTACGGTGATGCCCGACGGCGTGCTCGACCTCTTCGCGCGGAAGAAGTTCATCGTCTCCGTCTCCATCGACGGCGGGAGCGAGACGCACGACCACAACCGCCCGACGAAAGGCGGGGGCGGCTCGTTCGACAAGATCATCAAGAATTGCATCCGCGTGCGCGAGGCCAGCGACGACATCACGCTGGTCGCGCGGATGACCGTCGTCGGCGACCAAGTCTCGATCACGGACAACGTTCACGAGTTGCTGGCCTACAACATCTTCGACTACTTCCAGATTTACCCGGGCGTGGTGTCAGCCGAGCACAATAGTATCTTCAGCTCGCTGGTGACGATTGAGCGCGGCCCCGTCACGGTCGGCGGCGGCGCCCAGCCGCAGAAAACCGGGAGCGGGTGCGGCAGTTCGGGCAAGAACACCGTTGACCCGACTTTCTACCGGCAACTGTCCGAGTTCTTCGACATCTACCCGACACTCTTCTCGCCCGGCAACCGCTTTCGCGGGGTTCTCGAATACGAGCGCTTCGCCGACATGATTATCGAAGGCAAGACGGCGTTGAGCTACTGCTCGGGCGGGCGCAACTACTACACCTTCTCACCCGACGATTCGATCATGCCCTGCCACCGCTTGGTTGGGGAGACGGAGTTCCAGAGCGGCACCAGCAAGGAAGGCTTGACGGCTGACCTCTCCGCTTGGCGGCTGTCCGTAGACGAGCACCAGACGTGTTCCAAGTGCTGGGTTCGTTACATCTGCGGCGGCGGTTGTAAGCAGGAGAACTTCGTCGCCACAGGCTCGCTGAATGAGCCGAACCCCGAGATGTGCAAGTCGCAAATCCAACTGGTCGAGAACGTAGTGCGGATGCTTGCACAACAAGGTGAAAAGTACCGAAACCAAAATCGCGTCCCCCTCGAAGACCTGTTCGTGTCCTGCGGACGGCCTCTCGTCATGAATCTGAGGTCACCCGCCGCCGCCCTCCCGGGCGACCTGCAACACTTTCACAGCTCTTACTGAGAGAGAGGGCGTGGCAACTTCCAACCGACAAACCCTGAAGGAGACAAAATCGTGGCGGAACAGAAGTATATCAGGCGCAACATTCACACCTACCCGTTCAAGTATAAGTATATGCAGGCGGATGAATTCTTCGCGACCGACAAGGGGTCAATTTACATCCACATCCCGTTCTGCGAAACGAAGTGTCACTTCTGCGACTACGTCGTCTACGTCAACACGCCGCAGGACGCGCGCGCCGCTTACGTAGACGCCCTCTGCAAGGAGATTAAGCTCTTCCCGCAGATCCACGCCTTCCCGGGGTTTACGATTGACGCCATCTACGTCGGCGGCGGCACGCCCGGCGTCCTGAGCGCCGAGCAGTTGATCCGTATCCTCAACACCTGCCGCGAGACGTTCCCCGACTTCACGGACGACTGCGAGGTCGCCGTCGAGTTCGACCCCGGCTGCGTTGATGAGGAGAAGCTCCGGCAGATCTGCGCCGCCGGCTACAACCGCTTCAGCATGGGCGTGCAGTCTTTCGATGAAGTCATCCTCAAGGAGAACAACCGCCCGCACAACCTCCCGGAGGTCTACAGTGCCTGGGAGGCCGTGAAGCACTCCGGCTTTACGCACACCAACATTGACCTCATCTACCCCCTCATCGGCCTCGACATGGATACTTGGGTCGAGTCGGTCAAGGAGGCCATCCGGCTCGAACCGGCCTGCATCACCGCCTACCCGCTTGAGGTCTGGAAGAACACCGCCTACCACCACTGGCTGACCAAAAACAAGAAGCAACTGCCGCCGGCCCAAGCCGAGGTGGAGATGTGCCGTATCGCGCTCGACCTGCTCGAAGAGGCGGGCTACCGGCGCTGGAGCACGACCGGCTACTACCACCCCGAGAGGGTGGATCACTACTGCCGTTTCCTCGACTACTACTGGAGGACGGAGCCGATGATCGGCTTCGGCGTCGGCTCGAAGTCGGTCGTCTACAACCGCTGCTGGACGAACATCAGGTCAATGAGCGAGTACATGAAGCGCATCGAGAGTGGCGAGGGGGTGTTGGACTTCGCGACCCACATGACCCGGCGTCAGGAGATGCTGCGCGTCATGATCCGCGGCCTCAAGGTCTGCGAGGTGTCGAAGAAGCATTTCTACGACCGCTTCGGGGTTGAGATGGAGATGATCTTCTCCAGCGAGATCAATGCACTCGTGGAAGGCGGTTTCATCACCAACGACGCCGAGAAGATTGCGCTCACGCGCGAAGGGCAGGTCTTCTCCAGCAACGTCTTCGAGGAGTTCTACACCGAGGACGACTTGCGCGAGCCGGTGGACGGCGAAGTCCAGTTCGGCATCTCCGACCTCGTCCTGAGAGACAGCACTCAACCGGCGACTCTGTCCCCGTAGTCACGATGTTCATGGTCGAGAACTTACACGACCTGTGGAACCTGCTCGATCTGGGCAGGCTCTTCAAGCCGCTGCTGTCTCCCGTGCCGATGCTCGTCACAGGGCTTTTGATGTGCTCCTATGCGTCGGCGTTAATCATCATTACCGGCATCGGCATTCGCATCATGGACTTGCGCGTCATCACGATGACGCGCAAATGGGGCTGGTCTTTCTTGGTGGAAAACTCGTGCTGGAAATCATGCTCCGCGGGTCCGGCTGGTTGTTCGGCGGCCCCATCGGCGTCGCCACCATTGCTTTCATTCTTCTTGTCGGGCCGCTGATGCAACCCTTTAGGTTCTTGAACGCTTGGTTGTTCAGGATGTCGGATGACGGGTTGAGTGGCGTGGAGAAGCAACCCGAGTTTAATGACCATCTCGGTTGAGACGCCGTCTTACGCTCTATGCCGGCGGTCGGCAGGCAGAAGGGTGGCGTCGTTGCGCGGGAAGGGTTGGAAGCGGAGGTGAAACTTTGCCGCTGAGACAGATAACGAACGTCCAGCGCGAGCAAGTGTCGTTATCGCCGGAAAGTCTGGTGGCCGTCTCGCCGCCCGAGGGTGGGCGGGGTCTGCCCGCCACGATACGCCCGAACGTCGAGGGGATAGACCTAGCGGCGTGGGTGCGCGCGCACCGCGGAGAGGTCGAGGCGCTGCTGGCGTCGCACGGAGCCGTCCTCTTCCGCGGCTTTGGCCCACGTGAGGCCGCGGACTTCGAGACGCTGATGCGCGCGCTCTCCGAGCGCCTCGTCAAGTACGACTACCGCTCCACGCCGCGTAGCGAAGTGGGCGGGTACGTCTATACCTCGACGGAGTACCCCTGCGAGTTGAGCATCCCGCTGCACAACGAGATGTCATACGCCGCCGACTGGCCGATGAGGCTCTGGTTCCTATGCGCCGCGGCGGCGGCGGAGGGCGGCGAGACCCCGGTCGCCGACAGCCGCCGGGTCTACGCGCGTCTCGACCCGGCAGTCCGCGAGCGCTTCGCGGAGAAACAGGTTCTGTACGTCCGCAACTACGGGAGCGGCTTCGACCTGCCGTGGCAGAACGTCTTTCAGACTGCCGACCCGGCGGCAGTCGAGTCGTTCTGCCGCGCCTCCGGCATCGAGTGGGAGTGGAGGGGGAGCGACCGGCTGCGGACGCGTGAGAGGCATCAGGCGGTGGCGCGCCACCCGCGGACAGGCGAGATGGTGTGGTTCAATCAGGCTCACCTCTTTCACGCCTCCAGCCTACGCGCGGAACTCCGTGACACGCTGCTGGAAGCGATGGCGGAAGACGACCTCCCACGCAACACCTACTACGGCGACGGCTCGCCTATCGAAGAGTCCGCGCTCGAAGCGATAGGCGAGGCATACGAGCGGGAGGCGGTCACCGCCCCTTGGCAGAGCGGGGACGTGCTGCTCGTTGACAATATGCTGGTCGCGCACGGGCGCGCGCCCTACCGCGGCAGGCGTCGGGTGCTGGTCGGGATGTCAGACGCGTACAAAGGCTAGGTGGGGGGCGGTTTACTTTAGTGGTCACGGAGAGACAGATAGAGGGTTTCAGCCTGTCGCCCCAGCAGCGCCGTCTCTGGTTGCTCGGCGCGCGGCAGGGCGGTTCGCCGTACCGCGCCGACTGCGCCATCCTCCTACAGGGAGCGGTAGACGCGGGGGCCGTGGAGGCCGCGTTGCGCGCGGTCGTGGAGAGGCACGAAATTCTGCGGACGGAGTTCCGGTGTCTGCCGGCGATGATGCTCCCGCTACAAGTCGTGTCCGAGGGCGACGCCCTGCGGCTGACGCGGGCGGCGGCGCGCGAGCGTCCCGATGTCGATTCGCTGGTCGAAGAGTTCGCTGGCCGCAACGGCTCTCACACCTCCGCCGCCGGCGACGGTCTCAACCTTCAAGCGATCTTGCGGACACTGACGCCCGACTCGCACCTGCTGTTGCTCTCCCTCCCGGCGCTCTGCATGGACCCGGAAGGGGCGTCGAGCCTGTTGAGGGAAATCCGTGACTGCTACGCGGCGTGCGCGCATGGGGAGCCGCTGCCCGAAGTGAAGTTCCAGTACGCCGACCTGTCCGGGTGGATGAACGGTCTGCTGCGCGACGAGGAAGCGCGGGAGGAGAGAAATTACTGGAGGAAGAAGTGCGCCGACCGGGGAGCTTTGACGAGGGCGCGGCTGCCTTTTGAGCGCGAGGTCGGCGACGAGGTGCCGCTCAACCCGCAGTACGTCGCCAGAGGTCTCGGGGCCGCGTCCGAGGCGGCGGCGCTCGCCGACGCGCTCGGCGTCCCGCTGTCAGCCGTGCTGTTGTCATGCTGGCAGGCGTTACTGCACAGGTTCACCGGCGAGAGCGAGTTCGTCCTCGGCATATCCAGCGCGGGGCGCAGCTACGAAGGGTTGGCCGGCGTGCTGGGCCTGTTCGAGAAGTACCTCCCGCTCGAATGTCGCGTTGACTGGCACCTGCCCGCGCGCGATTTCGTCAGGTCGGTGGCGGAGGCCGAGCGCGAGGCGCACGAGCGGCAAGAGTTCTTTTCGTGGGAAGAGGAGCCATCGGGCGCGGGCCTGAACTTCATCCCGTACTGCTTCAGCTTCTACACGAAGCCGGAGCCGCTGCGTGCCGGCGGCGTGTCGCTCTCGCTCTACCACAGCCACTGCGACACCGACCGCTACAGGCTCAAGCTCGTCACCGTGGCCGTTGGCGGCGAACTCGCCGCCGAATTTCATTACGACCCGGTCGCCTTCCGCCGGAGCGATGTCGAGCGCCTTGCGGCGGGGTTCTCCGCCATGCTGCGTGGCTTGGTCGGCGACCCGGCGGCGACCGTCCGCGACCTAGAGGTCGTGGACGAGGGGGAGCGCCGCCGGCTCATCCAAGAGTTCAACTACACGCGGCGCGAGTTCCGTTCTGGCCGTCTCCTCCACCAGTTGTTCGAGGAGCGGGCGCGCCTCCACCCGGAACAGGTCGCCGTCGTTTCCGGCGAGCACCGCCTGAGCTACGCCGAGCTTAACGCCGGGGCCAACCGTCTGGCGCGCCACCTGCAAGTCCTCGGCATCGAGCCGGGCGCGCTCGTCCCCATTTGCCTTGAGAGATCAGCCGACGCGATCCTATGCCTCCTCGGGGTGCTCAAAGCCGGTGGGGCCTACGTCGCGCTCGACCCGGCGCAGCCGGACGAGCGCCTCTCGCTCATGCTCGGCGAGCTGAAGCCGTCGCTGGTTCTCACGCATGAGAGATTCGCGCCCCTTTTCGAGCGTGAAGGAGTGCCGGCGATATGCCTAGACCGCGACCGCGAGTTGATAGCGCGGCAGGGCGACGAGAACGTCAAGAATAGGGCCGCCATTGAAGACCTGTGTTATGTCCTTTTCACCTCCGGTTCAACGGGCAGTCCGAAGGGGGTAGCGGTCGAACACAGGCAGGTGCTCAACTATCTGCACGCCATCACGGCGAAACTATCGCTGGAGCCGGGCGCCTCTTACGCCACCGTCTCGACCCTCGCCGCGGACCTCGGGAACACGGCCATCTTCCCCTCGCTCGCAACCGGCGGGTGTCTGCATCTGATCCCGACGGATGTCAGCTTGAGCCCCGACGCATTCGCCGACTACATCGCGCGCCAACGCATCGACTGTCTGAAGATCGTGCCCTCTCATCTGGAGGTGCTTTTAACCGCCCCGGAACCCAGCCGGGTCTTGCCCGAGAAGCGGCTCGTCATCGGCGGCGAGGCTTCGCGGCCTCAACTCGTAGAGAGGGTGCGGAAGCTCAAACCCGGCTGCACGGTGCTCAACCACTACGGCCCTTCGGAGACGACCGTCGGCGTACTCACGTTCAACGCCGACCCTTCGCGGGGTGAAACTCTTTCCGCGACCGTGCCGCTCGGTTACCCGCTGGCGAACACGCAGGTCTACGTTCTCGATTCAGGACTGCGCCCGGTGCCGGTGTGGGTGACGGGCGAGATTTACATCGGCGGCGCGGGGCTTGCGCGTGGATACCTAGGTCACCCCGGACTCACCGCCGAACGGTTCGTCCCGAACCCGTTCAGCGCGGAGCCGGGCGCGCGCCTCTACCGCACGGGTGACGCGGCGCGCTTCCTGCCCGACTACAGCATCGAGTTCCTCGGGCGCCTCGACCTCCAAGTGAAGGTACGTGGCTACCGCATCGAGATCGGAGAGGTCGAGGCGAGCTTGTGTGCACACCCGGCGGTCGAGCGCGCCGTCGTACTGGCGCAGGGGCAGGGCACGGGTGAAGCACGCCTCGTGGCCTACATCGTTGCCACGCAGGGGAGCGAGTTGTCCGTTGACGAACTCAAGAGCTTCCTCGCGAAGAAGCTGCCGGACTACATGCTGCCCTCGGCCTGCTTCGTCCTGCCCAGCCTCCCGCTGACATCCAACGGCAAGGTGGATCGCCGCGCACTGGCCGGCGGCAGGTATGCGAACCTCGAACTGTCGGCGCGCGCGGTCTCGCCGCGCAACGAGGCCGAACGCGCCATCGCGGACATCTGGCAGGAGGTGCTCGGGCTGGAACAGGTCGGCGTCTACGACAACTTCTTCGACCTCGGCGGGCACTCGCTGCTCCTCGCCAAAGTGCACACGAAGCTCAAGCAAGTGTTCGACCGTCCCCTGACGGTAATTGACCTGTTCAAGTATTCGACCATCAGCAGCCTCGGTGAATTTCTGGCCCGGGAGCAGACGGAGCAGCCGCGCTTCGATAAGCTCTTTGACCGAGTCGGCCAACAGAGGGAAGCAATCAACCGGCAGAGACAGCGCCTCAAGGAGAAGGAACAATGAGCGAATCGTACATTCACGATCCTATCGAAAGCATTGCAATTATCGGCATGAGTGCCCGATTCCCGAAGGCACGAGACATCGCCGAGTTCTGGCGCAACCTGTGCGACGGCGTCGAGTGCATTGATTTCTTCTCGGATGAAGAGTTGCGGGCCGAAGGCGTCGATGAAGCCCTGCTGAAGAACCCGAACTACGTCAAGGCAGGCTCTCTGCTCGAAGACGCCGCGTATTTTGACGCGCCGTTCTTCGGCTACTCTCCGCGCGAGGCCGAGATCATGGACCCGCAGCAGCGCATCTTCCTCGAAGGCGCGTGGGCCGCCCTTGAGGACGCCGGCTACGACCCCGACGCCTACGACGGGGCCATCGGCGTGTACGCCGGGGCGAGCTTCTCTCACTACTCCTTCGGCCTCTACTCCAATCGGGAACTCTTCGGGTCAATGGACAGTCTCCAACTCATCCTCGGCAACGCCGAGAGTCACCTCGCAACCCGAACTTCCTACAAGCTAAACCTCAAGGGGCCGAGCGTGTTCGTGCAAAGCGCCTGCTCGACCTCGCTGGTGGCGGTGCACCTCGCCTGCCAGAGCCTCCTGAATTATCAGTGCAAGATGGCGGTGGCCGGCGGCGTCTCCGTCACCACGCCGGGGAAGTCGGGGTACATCCACCGAGAGGGCGGCGTCCTGTCGCCCGACGGGCACTGCCGCACCTTCGACGCACAGGCCAAAGGCACGATCATCGGTAACGGTATGGGCGTCGTCGTGCTCAAGCGGCTGGGGGATGCGATAGCGGAGGGAGACCGGGTGGTGGCGGTCATCCGCGGGACGGCGATCAACAACGACGGGTCGGAGAAGGTGGGCTATACGGCGCCGAGCGTGCGCGGGCAGGCGGAGGTGATCGCGGAGGCGCAGGCGCTGGGCGGGGTGGAGGCGTGGACGGTGGGGTACGTGGAGGCGCACGGGACGGCGACGGAGTTGGGCGACCCGATTGAGGTGGAGGCGCTG
>JBGTBQ010000320.1:0-11879 GCA_041749275.1 Pyrinomonadaceae bacterium
CGGCGCGTTGCAGGAACCAGACCGGCGCGTTAAAGAGAAAATCGGCGTCCGCGGCGTCGCCGAAAAACGGTGCGATGCTTTTCAGCATCCACGTTTTAATCTCGACGGCTTTCTGGTTGCCGCCCTCAATCGTGGCGATGACGTTGCTCTGCGAGAGCAGGTAGTCGGCCAGCGCTTCGGGCGAGAAGCGAATCGTGTTCGCGTGCGACTCGTGCGCGAGCAGGCGAAAGCCTTCGCGTTCCGTCTCCTTTTCGTCGAACGAAGCCCACGCGCGCAGCGGGGCCGGATACTGCTTTTTGTACGACTCGCGGAACCACGTCCCGAACTCTGCGCTCCCTTCCATCTCGCCGGAGAGATAGTTGTCATAGACGACGACGAAGCCGCCCGCGCGTAAGACACGGCGCGCCTCGGCGAAGAACGCCGCGCGGTCGAGCCAGTGGCAGACCTGACTCAAGGTCATCAACTCAAAGACGCCCGCCGCGAAGGGTAGGCGCTCTGCTCTGGCGAAGAGATAGCTGATGCCGGCGACGCGCGGCGCGTGCGCGAGCATCGGCGGCGAGGCGTCCACGCCGATGACGCGCGCGGCAATCTCGCGCAGGGCGACGGACGAGAGTCCCGTGCCGCAGCCTACGTCGAGCGCACGCGCGAGCGGTTCGGCGAGCGAGAGAAATTCCCGGACGCGTTTGATGACGAGAGGGTGGAAGAAAGGGCGTCCCTTCGCGTAACGCGCGGCTGCCGTCGGTGGGCGGAAAAAGTTCATCACGGTGACAGGGCTATCGAGTTTCACTTACGTAGCGTCGCACGCGCGCGGCACTCGGTTGCGTCGAGCAGCGTCAAGCCTTCAGGCCGCCGCTCACTTTTCGGCGGCTTGTCATGCCCGTCGCTTACGGCCACGCAGCGTTTTGCAACACCACGCGATAGCCGTCCGCGTCCTCGAACGTCGCGCCGCGCACGTCCCAGTACGGGTTAAAAGATTTCATCGGCGCGAACCCCCGCACTCTCATTTCTTCAACCGCCCGCCGCCATGCTCGCGTGTCGGCAAGGTAGAGCACGAGCAAGTTGTCCTGCGTGGGCGCGCGTCCCGCGTTGTGACCTCGCTTGTGCGTGAACTCAAGATGATACGCCGCTCCATGATGTCCGAGCATCACACCGTCAAAGCCCTCGTGATCTTCGAACGAGCCGAGCACCTCGAAGCCGAGGCCGTCCACGTAGAAACGGATAATCTCGGACAGGTGGTCGGTCGGGCGCGCGATGCGGAGGTGAGTATCGTGTGGGATGCTCATGGCCGATTCAAAACTTCGATGCAAGGCTCAACGAGGAGCGCGTTTTACGTTTGTGATGACGGCGACCAACTTCAGCGACGGCGGGGGCGCGGGCCGGTCCTGGTCGCCGACGAAGAAGGTGCGTGCGGAGCCGAGCGCGGCCAGAAAGTATCTCAAAAGTCCACGCTGCTCATCCATATTCAATCCGCATAATACGCCGAATCAGCGTGGGAGCAAGATTCAATTCGCGGCCTCACGCTTTCGTTCGCGGCCCGCGTCGCGGCGCAAGTGGTTCCATGATGCCGGGAGATGCGCCTTCCGCCCCATCGCTCTCAATTGAGCCACGACTCTGTATTTTACCCGCTCGTGCTTCTCATCGCCCGCGCGGGTGCGCTACACTTAAGCGCAAAGCAAAACAAGGAGGAGAATCATTCGTGGGACTTGTAATCTACGTCAAGCCGGGGTGCCCCTATTGCCAGCAGGCGCGTGACCATTATCAAGCCGAGGGCGCGGAGTGGACGGAGTATGACGCGCAGAACGATCTGGCGCGGCGCAAGGAGATGTTCGCATTTGCGGGCGGCGACCCGACCGTGCCGTGTATCGTGCGGGACGGTAAGTACGTCCAGTCGGGCTTCGGCAACCCGCCGCGTGGTTGAACGGTGAGTTAACCGAGCGCCGTCCGTGTGACGGCCAGACACCATTCAAATTTCTGATGCGCGCTTTTTTGATTTGGCGCGGCGCCGGGACTACAATGCGGCCCGCGCCAATCTCGCCGCGGTGCGGTGCGGCGGCCCGCGAGGCCGCACGTCATAAATTTGAATTCGCAAATCTAAATATCCTTTCATGGTCGGCCAGACGCTTCTTAACTATCGCATCACGGAAAAGCTCGGCGCGGGCGGGCAGGGCACCGTCTACAAAGCTGTGGACGAGCGGCTCGGTCGCACCGTCGTCATCAAAGTCCTCTCGCCGGAGCTGACCGCGCGCGAGGTCAACCTCAAGCGCTTCGAGCGCGAGGCGCAGCTCGCTTCGTCCTTAGACCACCCGAACATCTGCACCATCTACGGGCTGCACGAACTGGACGGGCTGCACTTCATCGCCATGCAGTACATCCGCGGGCGAAACGTGCGTGAGGTCGTCGCCGGACGCCCGCTCTCGCTCGCGAGCGCGCTCTCCATCGCCTATCAAGTCGCCGACGCGCTGACCGCCGCGCACGCGGAGGGCATCATCCACCGCGACATCAAGGCCGGCAACGTGATGGTGACGGAGACGGGGTTGGTGAAGGTGCTGGACTTCGGTCTCGCCAAGCTGCTCGACGACGATGGCGCGCGGAAAAAAGGGCAGGGCGAACAGATACACCTGACGGAGATGGGCGTGCCCTACGGCACCGCGACCTACGCCGCGCCGGAGCAGGCGACGGGGCAGAAGGTTGACCACCGCGCCGACATCTTCTCGACGGGCGTGCTGCTCTACGAGATGCTCGCGGGCATCTGGCCGTTTCAAGGCAAGTCCAGCATCGAGGTGCGCTACGCCGTCCTGCACGACACGCCGCAGCCCATCGCCGAGGTGCGGAAAGACAACCCGCCGCCGCGCCTGCAAGAGGTCATCAACCGCGCGCTGGCAAAGAATCCCGCCGAGCGTTACCAGCGGATAAGCGAGATGCGCGAGGAAGTGCGCGCGGCGATGAGCGAGGCGGCAGCCGCGTCGGGCAGCGAGACGGCGACGGGACTGCCGGGCGAGTTGGTGCCGCTCCAGAAGCCGCGCCACGAGGGCGGCCAGCGCGGCGTCGGGCGTTCGTTCCGCCGCTGGTGGCGCAGTCTGACCGGCTCCGAGGCGCAGCCCACCTCGCTCCCGCCCGGCACGAGACAGACCGCTTCCACCGCTTCGACGGGCGGCTCAACCGCTTCGTCCGCGGCCCCGCCCGCCGGCGACGAGCTTCACGACACGCCGCACGCCAGCAAGTTCGAGGAGCAGAAGTCAATCGCCATCCTGCCCTTCCGCAATCTGTCGAACGACCCCGAATCGAGCTTCTACGAATTCTCGCTGGCCGACGCCGTCATCACCGAACTGGGTCGCCTGCGCTCGCTTGTCGTCCGCCCCTCTTCGCTCATCGTTAAATATCAGGGCCAGCCCGTTGACCCGCGCGAAGTCGGACGCGAGTTGAAAGTCTCCGCCGTCATGGAGGCGAGTTTCCTGCGCGCGGGCGGACACCTGCGCGTCAATGCCCAACTGGTGGATGTCTATACCGGCGACATCCTGTGGAGTGACCGCATTGATGCTTCCGCCGAGGACATCATCGCCCTGCAAGACCTGATCGCGCAGCGCATCGCCACGGGTTTGAACCTCGAATCATCGGCGGTCGAGAAGGTCGAGGCAAGCGCGCCCGCGACGCGCAACGCCGCCGCCTACGAAGAGTATTTGCGCGCCCGCGACTTCTTCGGCAAGTTCCTCTTTCGCACGCTCGACGCCGAAGAGTGCGACCACGCCATCGAGCACTTTCAGCGCTCCATCCGACTCGACCCGACTTTCGCGCTCGCGCACAGCGGCCTCGGCGCCTGCTTTGCCAACCGTGTGCTCAAAGGTTTGGGCGGCACCGAAGATTACGAGCTGGCGGAGAATGCCTTCCAACGCGCGCTCGAACTCGACCGCGACGTGGTCGAAGCGCGCATCCTCATGGTCTTCATCTATCTGTCGCGCGGCGAAAAGCGCAAGGCGCGCGACGAGGTGGCGCATCTGGCGCGCAAGGCGCCGAACGAGGCCGCCGTCTACTTCGTCAAGGGCGCGCTTCATCGGCTCGACGGCGAGTACGACCGCGCGTTGCGCGCCTTCGCTCGGCTGGCGAAGCTCGACCCGGCGGCGCGCGTCGTCACGAGCTACAACCGCGCGCGCGTGATGATGTACCAGCAGCGTTTCGACGATGCGCTGCTCGAACTCGAACAGGGCGCGAAGATTCAGCCCGACCATCCGCTGATTAGAACTTTTCGCGGCGTCGCCTACGGACGCAAGGGCGACGCCGCCGAAGCGACGCGCATCATCGGCGAAGTGCTCGACGAGCACCCGACGATGGACGGCATCCGGCCCATCCTCGCGCAGTTCCTCGTCAGACAGGGCAAGGTCGCAGAGGCCCGCGCGCAGCTCAACGAACGTGTGCGCGACGCGGCCTCCGCCGATCACGACATCGCCTACTGGCTCGCCACCGCCTACGCGCTCCTCGGCGAGCGCGACGAAGCCTTCGAATGGCTGGAGCGGGCCATCAACCTCGGCAACGAGAACCGCACGTGGTTCGAGGCGGACCCGAACTGGGAGGGCTTGCGCGACAACCCGCGCTTCCGAGCGTTGATGCGCCGTATTGAAGCGGAGGCGGATAAGGCCCTCGAGGATTCAATCGCGCAGGATTTGAGCGTTGACCGGACGGACACGGGCGCCCCGGCGCGCACGACCGCCAGCGCCGCCGCTTACGAAGAATACCTGCGCGGGCGCGACGCGGGCGGGCGCTTCATCTACCACACGCTCGCGCGCGAAGACTCCGACGAATCAATCGAGCACTTCCAGCGCGCCATCGAACTCGACCCGAACTTCGCGCTCGCGCACTGCGCTTTGGGCGGCGCCTACGCCAACCGCGTCATCAAGGGCTTCGGCGGCGCGGAAGACTACGAGCGGGCCGAGGGCGCGTTCGAGAAGGCGCTCGCGCTCGACCCGAAATTGTTAGAAGCGCGCCTCCACATGATCTTCATTTATCTGGCGCGCGGCGAGAAGCAGAAGGCGCGGGCGTGGGTCGAGGTGATGCGGCGCGAGGCTCCGAACGACGTGGGCGTGCAGTTCGTCTCGGCCACGCTCGCGCGTCTCGACGGTCGCTATGAGGACGCGCTCGAAGGCTTTAGCCGGATGCTCAAAGTGAACCCGGCGGAAAGAGTCGTCGTCAGCTACAACCGCGCGCGCGTGTTGATGTATCAGGGCCGCTTTGACGACGCGCTCGCCGAACTCGACCTCGGCGCGCAGATGGAGCCGAACCATCCGCTGATTAAGACCTTCCGCGCCGTCGTTCTCGCGCGCCGGGGCGACGCCGATGGGGCGATCAAGACCATGCGGGAAGTCCTCTCGCGCCACCCCGCCATGGACGGCGTCCGCCCGCTGCTCGCACAAGCTTTAATCAGGAGCGGCGACGCCGATGGCGCCCGCGCCGAGTTGACCGAGCGCGTGCGCGACGCGGCGAGCGCCGATCACGACGTGGCCTACTGGCTCGCCACGGCCTACGCCATGCTCGGCGAAAGGGATGAGGCTTTCGCGTGGCTGGGGCGCGCCATCACGCTCGGCAACGAGAATCGCACGTGGTTCGAGTCCGACCCGAACTGGCAGACGCTCCGCGCCGATCCGCGCTTCGGCGAGTTGATGAACCGCCTCGAGGCAGGAAAGTTACAAGGGGCGGAGTCGAAAGGGGAGGCGGCGGAAGCGGAACAGCAATAAGGTGGCGCTCAACGCCGGGAGTGTGGGCAAAGATGCCCGCGCTCCCGGCGTTGAGCAGAGAGGTTTGATGAGCACCTTCGTCATCGGCGATGTGCATGGGAGGCGCGAACAGTTGTGCCGTCTCATCGGGATGTTGCCGCGCGACCCCGCGCGCGACAAACTCGTTCTGCTCGGCGATTTGATTGACCGCGGCGACGACGTGCCCGGAGTCGTCCGCGAAGTGCTCGCGCTCACACGCGACCCCGCCGCCGGCCACGTCGTCGTCCTGCGCGGCAACCACGAGCAGATGCTCCTCGACTTCATGGACACGGGCGCGCCGCTCTGGCTCCACCCGGCGGTCGGCGGCGACGACACCTTCGAGCAGTACGCCGGCTTCGCGCTCACGGATCACCTGCGCGCCGACGGCGAGAAGGCGCAGCGCAAGATGAAAGAATCAATCCCCGCCGAGCACGTCGAATTCTTTCGCGCGCTGCCTCTTTACCACGAAGACGACTACGCCATCTACGTCCACGCCGGACTCGACGGCGAGAAGCATCCACGCGACACGGAAGCGCGCCTCCTGCTCTGGACGCGCGACTCGTATTTCTACAAACACTACTATGGCAAGCCCTGCGTCTTCGGCCACACGCCGACGCCGCTGCTGCCGCTGCTGGGCCGCCTCGGTCGCCACGGCATCTACGTCGCCCACAGCGCTATCGGCATAGACACCGGCTACAGCGACGCCTCGCCACTGACCTGCCTGCGCCTGCCCGAATTCACTCTCTACCAGACCTACGCCGACGGTCGCGCCGACAGGCACCAGTTCACCTCCTTCATTCCCGAACACCTCCGCGCCAGACAAGGATGAAGAATGACGGCGTGTTGATGAAGCTTCCGCTTTAGCAGCCACGCTTTCATCCCTCATCCTGCATCCTTGCTTCTACTGGCATACCACGTGCTGATAAAGCGGTGCCCGGTAGGGAAAGCCGGGCAAAGCGAGGGTGAGTTGAGGCGATTCGCCCCGGAAATGGATTTTTAAGCCGGGCATTTCGCCGCATCTTTCCTCGACCGACTCACTCGGCGCGCACAGTCGGTACAAGCGAGTGAGAGGGAGCAAGGCGTCGTCTCGTTAATCTGGTCCGACGGTTGAAGACGCTACGTGTAACTCTCACTCGCGGTTCTTTTACTCTTGTAAGATTCGTGCCCCATAGAGTCTCGACGAGAGACTGATAGCACCCGGCAAATAATTAGCTCACTTAAGAAAGGTTCGATCACGCCATGAAACGATTCCCTCGATTTATTTACCTGACGCTCGGCGTCCTTCTGGTTTGCGGCGGCCTGAGTCTGCCCGCGGCCCGCACCTCCGCCGCGCACCTCGCGCGGAATGAGACGAAGGCGACCCCAACTCGCAAGTCCGGAAAAAAGAAGAACAAGCTCTCTCTGGATTTGGCAAGCCAGATTGATTCAGCCAAGGGGCAGGGCCGCGTCAAAGTTATTATCCAGTTTAAAGGCAAAACAAGCTCTCTGCTCAACCAACGCCTCGGACGTGGTGCTGTCAGATTCCGCGGCGACTTCCGCCAGCTCAAGGCCATCGCGGTCGAACTCCCGGCGCGACACGTGCGGGAGTTGGAGCAGTTCGATGAGGTCGCCCACATTTCACTCGACAAGAACGTGCGAGCTTCCGGCCACGTCATGCGGACGACCGGCGCCGACGACGCACGCGCGGGGCAACCTCTCAACGACTCGAACAGCGGCAAAAATATCGGCATCGCCGTCATTGATTCGGGAGTTGACACCTCGCACCAGTCGTTCACGGATGGCAGTCAAACGCGCGTCACCTTCAGCAAGGATTTTACGGGCGAGGGGCGCACCGACGACCCTTACGGCCACGGCACGCACGTCGCCTCGGCGGCAGCCGGCGGCGTGGACATTCATCAGGGGTTGTACGGCGGCATCGCGCCCGGCGCCGACATCGTCAATCTGCGCGTCCTCGATTCGCAGGGGGTAGGCACCGTCTCGAACCTGTTGAGCGCGCTCGATTGGGTGATGGCGAACCGCGCGGCCTACAAAATCCGCGTCGTCAACCTCAGCTTGGGAACCGTCGCCGTTGATTCTTACCGCGACGACCCGGTGTGCCTCGCCGTGCGCCGTCTCGTAGACGCAGGCGTCGTCGTCTTCGCCGCCGCGGGTAACCTCGGCAAGGACGCCGACGACCAGAAAATCTACGGTTCTATCCACTCGCCGGGCATCGAGCCTTCGGCCATCACCGTCGGGGCCACGAATACCTTCCAGACCGACACGCGCGGCGACGACCGCGTGACGACCTTCAGCTCGCGCGGCCCGACCCGCGGCCACTGGACGGACGAAGCGGGCGTCAAGCACTTCGACCACCTTCTCAAACCGGAGATCGTCGCCCCCGGCAACCGCGTCGTCGGGGCCGCGGCTATCAACAACCGGATCGTGACGACGCACGCGGAACTCGACATCATACCGGGCGCGCCCGCAAACCAGCGGATGATGAAGTTGAGCGGCACCTCCGTCTCGTCGCCCGTCGCCGCCGGGGCCGCTGCTCTTATGCTTCAGGCCAACCCGAATCTCACGCCGAACATGGTCAAGCTGATCCTGATGTACACGGCTGAGAAGTTGCCGGACGCGAACATCCTCGAACAGGGCGCGGGCCAGTTGAACGTCGAGGGCGCGGTGCGGCTCGCATCGCTCGTGAGAAGCGACCTCACCACGGCCACGCCGCTCGGCGCCCCGCTCCTCACGTCGTCCACCTCGCCCATTCCGCACTCGACCGTCTCCGGTCACATCTTCCCGTGGGCCGAGCGTGTTCTCATGGGCCGCGTCAACACCGAGGGGGGCAACCTCATCACGCAGTATCAGAAGGTATATGAACTGGGCCACCTGCTCGGCGACGGGATTCTGGTCGGCGACGGGATTCTGGTCGGCGATGGCATCCTCGTTGGCGACGGCATCCTCGTTGGCGACGGGATTCTGGTTGGTGATGGGATTCTGGTTGGCGACGGCATCCTCGTTGGCGACGGCATCCTCGTGACGGACGGCATTCTCGTTGGCGACGGGATTCTGGTCGGCGATGGGATTCTCGTCGGCGACGGCATCCTCGTCGGCGACGACGACGAAGATGGGAATCCATAATCGTCTTCAATCCGCGTCTGGAGATTAACGCTCCGGCGGGGCGGAACAACAGATGTTCCGCCCCGCCGACGCTGTGTCAGCGAGAAATTAACGCTCCGCGGTTATCAAGGTTTCGTGCCCGGCGGCGCTCGAAATTCACTTTGCGGGAAGTCTGGAAAAGATGAACAAGCAGCGATTTACGGAGCCATTCATGTGGGCGGTCATTGCCGCCGGCGCGGTCATGTGCGGCGTCTCCGCCGCGCGGCTCGATGTCGGCGCGAGCCTCGACCTGCGCTTCTTGCTGTTCGCTCTCATCACCATCACCTACGGCTCACGCCTCGGCATCAATATTCCGCGCATCAACAGCGAGGTGACGGTCTCCGACACCTTTATTTTTCTCTCGCTGTTGCTCTACGGCGGCGAAGCAACAGTGCTGCTGGGCGCCGTCGAGGCTTTTGTGTCGAGCTTCCGCATTACCCGGAGGCCGGTCACTATCCTCTTCAATTCGAGCGTCATGGCCGGCTCGGTCTTTTTGTCGGCGGCGGCGCTGCGCCTCTGTTGCGGCGAGATCACGTTGCTCCCGCGCGGCGCGTACTCAGGCCACTATATTGCGGCGCTCGCCCTCTTGGCCGCGGTGCACTACGCCGTCAACTCGGGCCTCGCCGCCGTGCGCGGCGCGCTCAAGACAGGGCAGTCCGTCTGGGCGATGTGGAAGAACAACTATCTGTGGACGGCGTTGACCTGCTTCGCCGGAGCCTCGTCCGCGGGCATCATCGCCAAGTTCGTGAATGTCTTCGGGGTCTACGCCATCGGCGGAATCCTGCCGATCATCGGCGTCATCTACATCACCTACCGGATGTACCTGACCAACCTCGAAGCCGCCGCCGAACAGGCCGAGCAGGCCAGAGCGCACGTCGAAGAACTGTCGCATTACATCGCCGAGCAGGAACGCATCCGCGAGCATTGCATGCAGATGGAGAAGATGTCGGCTTTGGGCGAACTGGCCTCGGGCGTGGCGCACAACTTCAACAATACGCTGGCCGCGATTTTGGGCCGCGCCGAATTGCTCCAAGCGCAGACCTCCGACCCGAAGGCGCGGCGCGGTCTGGCGATCATCGCGCAGTCGGCGCGAGACGGCGCGCGCACCGTCCGCCGCATTCAGGACTTCGCGCGCCAACGCCGGCAACAGGACTTCACGCTGGTCGCGGTTGAACGGCTGCTCGCGGATGCGTGCGAGATCACGCTCCCGCGCTGGAAGGATCGCGCCGAGGCCGAGGGCGCGCACATCAAATTCTCCCTGCACGCCAATACGAACGTGCTCGTCAACGGCGACGCCGCGGAACTGCGCGACGTGCTGGTCAACATGATCTTCAACGCCGTGGACGCGATGCCGGCGGGCGGCAGCCTCGCGCTCTCGTGCGAGGAGCACGGCGACCGGATCGTCATCTTCCTCAGCGACACCGGCGTGGGGATGACCGCGGGCGTGCGCTCGCGCATCTTCGATCCGTTTTTCTCGACAAAGGGCGGGGCGGGGATGGGCCTCGGCCTCGCCGTCAGTTACAGCGTCATCCACCGCCACGAAGGGACTATCGAAGTCGAATCGGAGCCGGGGCGCGGCTCGACCTTCCGCATTGCGCTCCCCGTGGCGGGGCGGGTCTCGGTCGCCAACCATCTGGGCAGCGACGCACAACCAACCGACAATGGGCCTGTGGTGAACGACATGAAACAAATACTTGTGGTAGACGACGAAGCGCCCGTGCGCGAACTGTTGTGCGAGATTCTGGAGGAGGCGGGCTGCGAGCCGGTGATGGCCTGCGGCGGCGAAGAAGCGCTGAGGCTCTTCGAGCCGGGACGCTTCGACGCCATCTTCACGGACATCGGCATGCCCGGCATGAACGGCTGGGAGTTGGCGCGCGTCCTGCGCCAACTCGATTCCACGGTTCCGCTCGCGGTCATCACGGGCTGGGGCGACATCGTGAGCGCCGCGCAGAAAGACGAAGCGCGTGTAAACTGGCTGCTGACAAAGCCCTTCTCGATGGAGCAGATCATCCGGATCGTGGGCGAGATCGCCGAGAGACGGACGCCCTACGGCGACGGCGCGGCGACCTATTCCACAGAGGCCGCCGGGGCCGCGAAGCTCTGCGCTTGACCTCCCGCCGGCCCGCGCCCCCCGCGCGCACACCCCGCCGTCGCCGTGTTCAAACGACAGCGAGCGCCAAAAACCAGAGACCACACCTCAGCGGCTCACGACCGATTGGAAAGGGCTTTGAACGAGAGCCTGTTAGGCCAAGGGAAAGGAAAGTTGTGGGTCAGGTTTGAGTTCAAGCTTGAGCTTGCTTCTTGTCAAACAGCAACCTCAAAGTTGAACTCAGAACTCATGTTTCCTAACTGACCCACTACTCGGATTCGCGTTGGATTTTCTCTTGTCCGGCGCGCGGGTTTGTCCGGCTGTGAGGGAGTCGAGCAAGCGCCGGACGGCGGCTTTCATCAAACGCTCGCCGTCCGTCTCCGTCTGGCGCAGTTTGGCTTCGAGTTCGTCGCAGAGCGCCATGAGTTGATTGACTTTGGCGACGATGCGTTTTTGTTCTTCAAGCGGCGCGACAGGAACGGGAGTCATCTTCAGCTCTCTTCCTGAGATGCCCACTTGTCCAGCCGTTGTCTTTAGTTGTTTCTCAATGAAGAGGCGAGATACACCTGTATTAATAGCGATTGAAACAAATTCCGGTATTAAGCCATCTGGAATCAAACAGCCTCGAATCAGCTTGTCGGGGTGAATTAACGTTTCTTGATGCGGCGGGACAACTCCACATATACCAACAAAGTCCCGATTACCACTGTACCTCGTAAACAATAAGTCACTGGCATGAATCTTAAAATCTTTATAGCTCTCAGGTGCTTCAGGTAAGTAACGATACTCTTCAATGTTCACAGCATTGGGTCTAAGTGCGCTGATACGAAGGATGCGAGAGTTTCCTACTGTCTGCGGCGGTATCGCTATTCCATTTCGCAAAGAAGTAAGAATCTCGTTAAGTCTTGTCC
>JBGTBQ010000321.1:0-2263 GCA_041749275.1 Pyrinomonadaceae bacterium
GCGCCTCCGGCCCGAGGCCGAGGCCGCGCAGGTGGCGCGCGAGCCGGTTCGCGCGGGCGTTCAACTCATGGTAGGTCAGCGTGCGCGCTTCGCAGACGACCGCCGGCGCGGTGGGGGTGCGCTCGACCTGCTCCTCGAACAGATGGTGGATGAGTCGGTCGCCGGGGTACGCGATGGCCGTCGCGTTCCAGTCTTGCAAGAGCAAGCGGCGCTCCGGCTCACTCAGGAGCGAGTACGTGTGTTGGAGACCCGCGGGCTCCGCGGCGATGGCCGAGAGCGCGCGCAGGTAGTAGCCCGCGATTGCGTCGATCTGCTGACCAGTGAACCGCGCCGCATCAACGTTGAGTTGCAGGGCGATGTCGGAAGTGTTGAGGTCAACGGTGAAGTGGGCTATCAGCGGGATGTCGGTCTCCTCGAACACCTTCATCCCGGCGACGCGGATGTGCCCGAGCCCGAGCAGGTTCTCGTAGATATGGAAGTGTGTGAAGTTGAAGGCGACCTCGAAGAGGCGCGCGTTGCCTGCGATGCGCTGCGCCTCCGCGAGCGGGAACCAGCGATGCGGCAGCAGCTCGCGCTCGGCCTCGAACACTTGACGCGCCAGCTCCATCCAGCTCCCGTCGCCGAGTCGGAAGCTGAACGGCAGCGTGTTCAGGAACAGCCCGAGTACGCGCGTGGCGTCGCCCTCTTCCGGCCTGCCGTGCGAGACGAGCCCGGTGGAAACGTCCTTGCGCCCGGTGAGCAGGCCGAGCACACGAAGGTGTGCCGCGAGGAGCACGCTCTTGATGGGCACCTGCGCGGCTGCGGCCACGCTCTTAAGCCCTTCGGAGATTTGGTGCGTCAGCGGCACGCCCACGTCTCGGTTACGCGACGCGGCGGGCACGGCGACCGTGGCCGCGAATCGCGGAAGCGCGGCGGGCGCGAAGCCTTCAGTCTGTCGCGTCCAATATGCGCGGCCCTCCTCCGACTCCAAAGCGGCGCGCTCAAGCGCTACGAACTCCGCGTACCTTCCCGTGGGCGCGGGCGCGGGCGACCCAGCCTCGCCCTTGAGGACGAAGTAGAGCCTGAAGAGTTCCGTGAGCATGGTCGCGACGCTCCATCCGTCGAGGATTGCGTGGTGGATGATGAGCGTTAATTGAAAGTCGTCCTCGCCGCGCAGGTGTATGTGGAAGCGCAGCAGCGGCGGCTTCGACCAGTCGAAGCGGCGCGTCCTCTCAGCGTTCAGCCACTCGTCGAGTCGGCGCTCCTGTTCGTCATCCGTGAGGCCGCGCAGGTCTTCGACGGTTAAAGGCAGCGACACCGCGCGGTGAACGAGTTGCAGCGGCTCGGAGTAAGTCCCGAGATCGAAGGAGATGCGGAGCACTGGGTGGTGCTCGAAGACCCGGGCGGCGGCCTCCTCGAACTTACGCAGATCGAGCGCCATCTTGAGATGGAAGCTTGTCACGTCCTGATACGTTGACCCGGTCTCGCTGTATTCGTTGTGAAAAAGCATCCCGAGCTGGAGCCTCGCGAGCGGGTATGCGTCTTCAAGCCCGCCGGGGAGCTTCGCGCGGTCGGCGCCGGAGACGAGGCGGAAAGGCTCGTAGCCCGAAGGCGGCGCGTCGTGGTGCTCGCTGTCGAGCACCTGCGCCAGTTCCTCAACCGTCTGTCGCTCGAAGAGCTGCTGGATGGAGAACCGCAGGCCGCGTTCGAGCGCGCGTGCGCGCACCTGTACGCTGCGGATCGAGTCGCCGCCGAGCGCAAAGAAGTTGTCGCGCACTCCGACGCGCTCGACCCCGAGCACCTGCGCCCAGACCTCCGAGAGTTCCAACTCGACCGGCGTCCGAGGCGCGACGAAATCGGCGGCGCGCAGCCGCGCACGCTCGGGCGCGGGCAGCGCCTTGCGATCAACCTTGCCGTTGGGCGTGAGCGGCAGTGCGTCCAGCGCGACGAAGGCCGACGGCACCATGTAGTCGGGCAGCGTCTCGCGCATGAAGTCTCGCAACTCCGCGCTCATCAACGCTCGCTCGCCGTCGGCGACGAGGTAGGCCACGAGCCGCTTCTCGCCCGGCGCGTCTTCGCGCGCCACGACCACGCACTCGCGCACCTCAAGGTGTTGCGCCAGTCGCGCCTCGATCTCCGCAATCTCTATGCGATAGCCGCGCACCTTCACTTGATGGTCGAGGCGCCCCAGAAACTCCAACTCCCCTCCCGCCAGATGGCGCACCATGTCGCCCGTCCGATAGAGCCGCTCACCCTCACCCTCCCCATATGGGTCCGGAATGAA
>JBGTBQ010000322.1:0-2761 GCA_041749275.1 Pyrinomonadaceae bacterium
GCGACGAGCGCGCGGTCGCCGTGTTCGCCGACCCGGTGTATGAGAAGCACGATGCGAGGCTCAAGGACGCGGGCGGCGCGGCTGGCGGCGAGGTGGTCGCCGCAGCGCGGAACGAGCAGCGCGAGGAGGATGTGCATCGCGCGTTGCGTGATGTCGGCGTGATGAGCGGCGGCAATATCCCGCGCCTGTTCGCTTCGCGCGAAGAGGCGAAGGCGATCATGGAGGTGACGCCCGCCGGGGCTGGTTTCGAGGCGACGGGCTTCGCGGCGAATCGTGACGCGGCCATCAACACGGAACTCGCAAAGTATCGTATAATCCATTTCGCCACGCACGGCGTTCTCGACAGCGAGCGGCCCGAACTATCGGGCCTCGTCCTGTCGCTCTACGACGAGCGTGGACAACCACGCGAAGGGTTCCTGCGGCTCAACGACATTTACAACCTCGACCTACCGGCGGAGATGGTCGTCCTGAGCGCGTGCAACACCGGCCTCGGTAAAGACGTGAAGGGCGAGGGGCTAGTCGGTCTCACGCGCGGCTTTATGCACGCCGGGTCGGCGCGCGTCATGGCGAGCCTGTGGAAGGTTGACGACGAAGCCACCGCCGAGTTGATGAAACATTTCTACCGGCAGATGCTCCGCGAGAAACAATCTCCGGCGGCGGCGCTCCGCGCGGCGCAGACCGCCATGTGGCGGCAGAAGCGCTGGCGCGCGCCCTACTTCTGGGCGGCCTTCGTGCTTCAGGGAGAATACGGCGGGCGGATCGAGTTCGACGAACACGCGCCGATGGTCACGCCGCGACGCGCGGCGGCGACAGCGGCGACACTTGCCGTTATACTGTGCGGCGTTTACCTCGTTCGGCAAAAGGCGCGTAGACGAAGAATCCATGTGTACTGAGTCTCAGACGGCGGCGACGGGAAGCGGGAAGTGGGTTCTCGATCAGACGGCCTTCGACAGGCTGCTCGGCTGGCTCCATCCCGAACGCGAGCAGGCCGGCAGAAAGTACGAAGACATTCGCGTCCGCCTCATCAGAATCTTCACCTGCCGTGGCTGCCACGAACCGGAAGACCTCGCCGACGAAACGATCAACCGCGTCGCCCGCAAACTCGCGGAGATCGAGTCGGACTACGAGGGCAACCCGGCGCTCTATTTCTACGGCGTGGCCCACAAAGTCCACTTGGAATATCTGCGAAAGAGGCCCATGCCCGTCACCACGCTGCCGCCGGCACAGCCGGCGAATGCGGACAACGAGGACGAGCGGGAATACGAATGTCTGGATCGCTGCATGAAGGGGCTGCCGCCGGACAGCCGCGACCTCATGCTCCAGTATTATCAGGATGAGAAACGCGAGAAGATCGAGCACCGGAAGCGTCTGGCGGCGCAACTGGGCATCGGCATCAACGCGCTCAGAATCCGCGCCTGCCGCATCCGCGAATCGCTCTACCATTGCGTGCGAAACTGTCTCGAAGGAGCCGCCGGGTGAAATGATTTCGCCCGATTCGCATAATCAATTGAAGGGGCTGTAAGCCAGATCGAAAACACTTCTCCACTGATGGAAAAAGTTCAAGACAATGGGGTAATTATCAGGCTTTACCTGCTGGGCCAACTCGCCGAGGAGGAGCGACGACAATTTGAAGAACTGCTCATGTCTAGAGACGAAAGCTTCGAGGAACTGCTGGCCGCGGAGGATGAACTGATAGACAGTTACGTCGGCGGCGCGCTCTCCGCCCGCGAGCGCGAGCAGTTTGAACTCTACTTTCTGGCGACGCCCGAACGGCGCCGGAAAGTGAGCTTCGCCAGAACACTGAGCAGGTATATCTCAGAGCGCGGAGGCGAGAAGGCATTCGCGCAAAACGTGGCGGACGCGCGCGCGGCTCCTAACGCGGCTCCTAACGCGGCTCCTAAATGGAGTCGCTACCTCCCGCCCTTTCTCCGCATGGAGAACCCGCTCGCCGGTTTCTCTTTCGCGGCTATTCTGCTGCTCGTCCTCTTCGGGGGCGTGTGGCTGGTCGTGAATAACCTGCGCGACCCGGCGCGGGGCGGGGCGGTCGTGGCCGTGACCCTAACGCCCGGTCAGGTCAGAGACTCCGGCGCGGAAGTCAAAACCGTATCCATCTCGCCAGACATCGGCGCGGCGGAATTGCGGCTCACGTTGGCGACGACCGAGCACCAGAGCTTTCGCGCCGTCGTCAATCCCGTGGGCGAAGAACGCGACGCCTTTGTCGCGGAAGACCTGAAGCCGTTGAAGTCGGACACGGGAAGCTTTGTTGTCGTCAACGTACCCGCCGACGTGCTCGACGCGGGCGATTATCGCGTGCGGCTCTACGGTTCAGGAGGCGGCGAGGATGAAGTCGTGGATAGTTACTATTTTCGAGTGAGATTGAAATAGAGCACGCCGACCCGGCAAAGAGAGGCAGCGCCAATCGGGATTTAAAACCGCTATCGGCTTTTCCTTCTAACCAGCCACATTTTTAAGGATCGCCCACGCCTCCATCCTGTCTCGACCTGTCACCCCTCGACCCTCTGCCGCGCCGCTTCGCGCGCATCTCGTCCTTCATCTGCTGGAACTGCTGCCACTGTTCGGGCGTGAGCACCCCGCGCAGCCGCTCGTCGGTCTGGCGGCGAATCTCCTCCATGCGCGGCTCGGACGCCTTACGCGCCTCGCGCGTCTGTTCGCGCGCGTCGCCGAAGATCCGCCGCACCTGCGCCTTCTGCTCGTCGGCGAGTTGCAGGCGGTCGAGCATCCGCTCGAACCCGGCGCGCCC
>JBGTBQ010000323.1:0-10193 GCA_041749275.1 Pyrinomonadaceae bacterium
TCTCGGTTTAGAGCATGTCTAAAAAGCCCCGTGAGGGGCGAAATGTTTGTCGCTCGTCGGGTGCGCCGAGGTCTCCAAGCTCCGTGAGGAGCGGCATATAAATGTCTGTCGCCCCTCCGGGGCTTGAAAGAGAAAGGGGGCGGCACGGGCTATAACCATTCCGCTCCTCACGGAGCTACGGCGCATGGCTTTGTAGACACGCTCTGAGCAATGGACGACGCGGATGAGCCTCTTGACGGGCCTGATACTGTTGAAAGTATGGTCCACCTGCCGGGGCGCTTCAGCCACCGTCGGTGCGATTCCGATGCCATCAGGCCAAACCGAGAATTGCTGCGGTCATTCCTTTCGAACTTGGTTTATGATGTTAGGAAACAAAAGACGATAGCTAAAAATAGGTCGTTACTCCGCCAACCAGCTTGCCCATTTCAGTATGAAGCCATTATTCTTTCTTCAGAGGGAAACGACATGTATTTATATTCAGTGCACGCAATGCCGGGACAGAAGGCTAAATTTGAAGGCGACCCTTCTGTTAAGTATCAGGTCAAACGGGTGAACACCGAAATAGCGGTTTCAAAAAAAGGGCGGTCTGAAATCATTAGAACCAACCTTGAATACGAAGATGCTATCAAGCTCACTAATGGCTTCAATGAGAAGGAAGGGAAGTCACAAGCCATGCGCGAGGAAGAATCTCGGCGGAAAGAGTAGTTGGGGCAGTATCGAAAATAAAGAGCGGTTTTCAGTTTTCGGTCACGACAAGCTTTGTGGCTGGAAATTGGAAACTGACAACTCTCACATATTATGAGCAGACCAATCAGCATGCATGAAGCGCGAACCGCTCTTAACCGAGACCCCGAACTCCGGCAGTGGGCCGAGCAATGGCTCAAGCATAAAGAACGGGCCGCACACCCGGAGATGAGCGACGCGGAGATTGATAAGCACTGGCTCTACGTCCGCCCCGAGAGGATGCACGAAGGGGCCATCGCGGCGGTGTCCGCGTATAGACAGCGCACCGAAGAGCCGTAGCCCCTCGTCGCCAGTAACATTCCCCCAACCACACTTAGGCAGGCACGGCGTCTTCGGCGGGGTGGGCGGGGAGGCGAGCGAGGGCGGCGAAGACGCATACCGCGAGCGCGAGCGCGCACGCGACCATGACCACCATCGCGCGCGGCCCCACCGACTCGAACAGCCGCCCGGCGAGCCACGGCAGGAGCATGCTTCCGGCGCTCGCACCGACGACGAGCCATCCCGCCACGCGACCCGTCAATTCCACGCGCCCGCTCGCCAGCGAAAACATCGAAGGGAAAATCGAAGCTACCGATAGTCCAAGCGCGACCGTGCCGACGGTGAACGCGGCGGGCGAGTCCGGGCGCGAGAGGATCAGCGCGAGGCTCAGGAAGCAACCAATGAGATCCGCGACGACGAGCGCGCGTGCGCTGAATCTCGCGGCGAGCGGCACCGACACGAGACGGCCCAACGTGAACGCGCCCCAGAAGGCAGACGTGAGATAGGCCGCCGTCGCCTCATCGCCGAGCCGCAACGCGACCACGTAGGAATAGACCCACCCGCCGAAACTCACCTCCGCGCCGACATAGAGGAATAAAAAGATCGCCACGAGCGCGACCGTCCAACGGTCAACGCGCCGTCCCTTGGTTTTCACTTCTTCGGCGACGCGGGGCGGCGGACTCGGCAGCCACGCGAGCCATGCGGCGATGGGCACGATCAGGAGGGCGAGCGTCCAGTAGGTGAGCGCGAGGCCGTGGCCCAGCGGAAGGACGCGGGCGACCAGCAGCGGCGCCGTGAACGCTCCGACGCCAAAAAAGAAATGCAGCCCGTTCATGTACGGGCCGACCCGTCGCCCGTGCGCGCGGACGAGCAGCGTGTTCGTTCCTACGTCGAGCATCCCTTCGGCGGCGCCGAGCGCGGCCACGACGACGGCCAGCAGCCACAGACGCGGCACGAAGGGGATAAGCGCCATCGAGAGCGACATTAACGCGAGCATCGCGGCCAGCACGCGATGGCCCGGCGCGTGGTCGTAAAGACGCCCACCGCGCGTAGAGACGAGCAGGAACCCCATCGAGCGCGCGACAAAGAGCGAGCCGACCTCGCCGAGGCTCGCGCCGGTCAGCGTCGCAAGGCTGGGCAGCGTCGGGCCGAACGAGCCGAGCGTCAGGCCCATCGCGGCGAGCGACGCGAAGTACGCGGCGGTGCGCGCCGCGCGCGAAGATTTCTCGCGCGCCTCATACTCCGTTTCAATGCTTGTGGTCGTTATGCTCATCCTTGAGTCTCGCTTCCGCGAGCGACAATAGAACCACAAAGATGCGAAGGGCACAAAGTAGCAAAATATTAGCTACCTTTTTATTGGTAGAGTGTCGTTTACAATGTTCAACAGAGAAGTGAATATCTGCTCTCAGCAATTGGTGGCGGAGAATAAAGCTTTACCGGGCAACTGTGAGGTAGTATGCTCCGACGCCGTGGCGAGAACAGGCGAAAAGTATGCTTTGCGCGAAGACTTAGAGAACAGCCTTCGCCGTATTGATGACACGGCGAGGGCTGTTGAAAAGCTCGACTCCAAACTCAACGCTGAATTGAAAGATGTCAGTAAAGAGCTAGAGTCCAAGCCCAAATCTTTGACAATGCTGTCGCTCGCTGGGATGGTATGTACTTTATGGCTTGGCGTGATGGCTTGGATTTTGTTCTTTTATATTCCATCCGCCATTGACGCGAAAGTGAACGCTCTCGACGCGAAGTCTACGAAATCACTGGGCGAGACAAACGAAAGGGTGAGTAAAACCGAATCCAAACTCGATACACTGTTTGACGTGCTCCTTAAAGAGACCACGAAGGGCAAACCCGAAGAAGTTAAGGCAAAGCTGACTGTCGCTAAGAATCTTCTAAGTGAGGCTGAGAACAGAGATATTACATTGGATTTGCCGCTCATTAAAGAGGGTGGCTTGGAACTTGTTAAGTATGAATCTCCGATGCCTGAGCTAACCCTTGCGGTTTGGGACACTGTGACTCAATTCATCAATTATCGCTCTTTCTTGAATCAAAAATTATTTCCTGTCATTGAGAAGGGACAGGGTGAACCTCTTGCACTTCCCGAACGTGGACTAGCTAAGGTAAGCAACCTCACGATTCTGGGTGCGACGCAGGGTGTAGACCACGGCGATTTGGAGAACCTTACCTTCATCCGTTGCACGATCATATACAAGGGCGGAGAAATGCGTCTTAAGAACGTGCGCTTTCAGGATTGTCAATTTCGGATAGAGCAGAATGCGAATGGGAAGAAATTTGCCGAAGCCGTGCTTCTCTCTGAAACACCGACGGAAGTTTTCTAGGTCGCTGGTTCCCTTAGTCAGTTCTATTGCGTTATGCGCGTCTCACAGGAATATATTTAGACGTGCTGGTTGATGACGAGTTAGATTTGCCCGCCAAGCCAAAGCATACCCGGCGATAATAAAAACCCGTCCCGCGTCGCGCCTGTTTTGCAGCGACAGGCGCGACGCGGGACGGGAAAGCCGTTTCGTTTTGCAGCTCGTTAAGGTCGGACGCCCGCGACGTTGAGCCGCTAGCCGCCCGCGCGCGTGATTTTCGCTTCCACGGCAGAGCGGCTTGACAGGCGGACTACGCGCCGCGTAGGGTGTGCTCCGTCCTCGCACTTCTCACGCGGAGGCGCATCTGTTCTGGTGAACGGCGCGGTCTTCAAAACCGTCAGCGCGCCTGTGAGAGCAGGCGCGGGTGGGTTCGATTCCCACACGCCTCCGCCAAAAAGCATGGATGAAGGATGAAGGCGGAGGGATGAATTGAGAAATTCATCTTTCGCTTCGACTTTTTCATCCTGCATCCTTCCGCCTGCATCCTTACACTTATGCGCGATTGGATAGCCTTAAACATGACGCCGGGCGTGGGGCCGCGCGCGGCGGCGAAGCTGTTGGAACGCTTCGGGTCGGCGGAGGGCGTGTTCAGCGCGCTGCGTTCGGAGTTAGAGCGCCTGCGGCTACGGCCCGAAGCGGTCGAGAGCATCGCGCTCAAAGACCGGCACGCGGAGGCGACGCGCGAGCTTGAGCGCCTGCGCGAGATCGAGGGCGCGGATGTGCTCGTGCTGGATGACGGGAGCTACCCGTCGCTGCTGCGCGAGATTCCAGACCCGCCGATCACGCTCTACGTGCGCGGCGCGTGGGCGACGTGTCTCGATGCGCCGTGCGTGGCATTGGTCGGCTCGCGGCGTTGCTCGACCTACGGGCAGAACGTGGCCGCGTCGCTCGCGCGCGAACTGGCCGCGCGCGGCATAACGGTTGTATCCGGACTCGCGCGCGGGATTGACGCGGCGGCGCATCGCGGCGCGCTCGAAGCCGGCGGGCGCACCGTCGGAGTGCTGGGGACAGGGATTGACGAAGTTTATCCCCGCGACCACAAGAAACTCGTTGCCGAGATGCTTGAGCAGGGCGGCGCGCTCGTTTCGCAATTCCCACTCGGTACGCCGCCCGTCCCCGAAAACTTTCCGTACCGCAATCGCATCATCAGCGGTCTGAGTTTGGGTGTCGTCGTGGTCGAGGCGTCGGAGAAGTCCGGCTCGCTCATCACCGCGCGGCTGGCGATGGAACAGAACCGCGAAGTCTACGCCGTGCCCGGCAACATCACCTCGCGCAACTCCTTCGGCACCAACTATCTCATCAAGGGCGCGGGCGCAAAACTCGTCCAGCAGTGGCAGGATGTCGCCGCCGAATTCCCGCCCGACATCGCCGCAATGTTGCTGCCGCCGGAACCGAAGAAGTCGAAAGGTAAAGGTGCAGGCACGGCCCTGCCCACGGACATCTCGGAGCACGGGCGCGCGGTCTTCCGTTTCATCCCGATGGACGAACCCGCGCACATTGACGCGCTCGCCGAGTCGAGCGGGCTGACGGTGCCGGAACTTTCGAGCGCGCTGTTGGAACTTGAGATGCGCGAGTTGATTCGGCAACTGCCGGGCAAGTGTTTCGTCAGAAAGTTGTAGGGGTGTCAGCGCGCGGATGCCTCCGGGCGAAGGAGGCCACCGCGCGCCGGTCGCCTGAAGGCCAGACCCTCTCAGCGCCGCCTCGCCATCCATCCAATCGGAAAATATCCATTGGCGATTTCATTATTTTCACGCGCGTCAAATTTTCTGAAAGAAGGTGCGGTCGGGCGGTGTTAAGGTAAGAGTGTGCGCGCAGCACCATCTCGCGTTTTTACTCGACGGCGACGCTGCTCCATAGCGGCGAGGCGCTCGGCGGCGGCGGCGACCTCGGCGTTGATGTCGAAGGGATGCGCGTCCACGTGAGAGCTTGGCTCTACCAGTCGTAGCGCTGGCGTCGTCTGCCGTCAGTCGTAGAGTTGACACCCCAACCAACACCAAGTGAGGTCTACAATATGAATTCCAAACGTCGAGAGTTTTTACAGCAGGCGGGCATCGGGCTGGCCGCGGTCGGCGCTGCCGGACTCGTCTTGCGGGCGGACGCGCTTCCCACTCTGTCTGCTTCTTCAGCGGAGGGTGAAGCCCAACGCGTGCTGATTCAGATGGGGCCGCCTGCGAAAGATTTGGCGACGGCGACGAGCGAGTTGAAAAAGGTGACGCCGGTCTCATTTGGGCCGTGGTACAAACAGGGCGCGCCGTTTCGCGGCAAGCTCTGTCCGCCGGGCGAGCCGGGCATGACATTCGTCCTGACGGGCCGCGTCTGGGCGTTCGACACCAAGCGCCCGCTGCCGGGCACGGTGCTCGATATCTGGCACGTGGACATGCGGGAGAAGTATTCAAACGGCGTCAGCGATTTCAGAAACCGTGGGCGACTGGTCTCTTCGGAGGCGGGTTTATACGAAGTCGAAAGCATTCGCCCGATCCCATATCGCCCTAACCCATCGGGCGCGCCGGAATTTTGGCGTTGCGCGCACTTTCATCTGCTCGCGGTCTGCCCCGGCTACAAGCCTCTGGTGACGGAAATCCATTTTAAAGATGACCCCAAAAAGAACGACCAGATGTACCGCCCCGAAAACGCCATCGCGGTAGAGCAGCACACGTCGAACGGCAAGACCTTCGAGACGGGCGTCTTCGACATCGTGCTGGAACGCGAAGCCGGGGCAACAGGCAACTGACAGCACCACCTCGGTTACCGACCGTTTAGAGGCGAGCCATGCCCGCCCCTAAACGGTCGGTAAGATGATCCGTTTTTGCGTTGCAACTTCAAGCGCGACCGCCGGTCGAGTCCGCGCGCCAGAGCAAGAGGGCAACCGCGAAGCCGCCGTAAGTCGTTGGAGTACAGATGAATAGTGGTTCAGAGAATGCGAGCCATACGGCTCGCATTTGCATCTCAGTGAAAAATAGAGAATAGTAATAAAGCTTGACCCATCGGGGGGATTTATCAACAACGAGGGCGCGGCGCGGGGCTTAAGGCCGATGCGCTCGCGCTCGGTTTATGAGTCGAAGGAAAATTAATGGCGAAGAATTTAGTCATCGTCGAGTCACCCGCGAAGGCGAAGACGATCAATAAATATCTGGGTTCGGATTATCTCGTGATGGCCTCGCTCGGCCACATCAAGGATTTGCCGAAGAAGGGGCTGGGCGTTGACCTCCAGAATGATTTCCATCCCACTTACGAGGTCAATGACGAGCCGCGCAAGAAGAAAGTCGTCGCCGAATTGAAGCGCGCGGCCAAAGAGGCGGACGTGATTTATCTCGCCGCCGACCCCGACCGCGAGGGCGAGGCCATCTGTCAGCACCTCGCCGAAGAGATTGTGCCGAAGAGGCCGAAGAAGCCTTCGTTCCGCGTGATGTTCAACGAGATTACGAAGCGCGCCGTGCAGGAGGCGTTCGAGCACCCGAAGCAGATTGACCAAAATTTAGTTGACGCGCAGCAGGCGCGGCGCGTGTTGGATCGTCTGGTCGGTTACAAAGTCTCGCCGCTCTTGTGCCGCACGGTGGGCGGCAAGCTTTCCGCCGGGCGCGTCCAGTCGGTCGCGCTCCGCATGGTCGTCGAGCGCGAACGCGAGATCGAGAATTTCGTCAAGACCGAATACTGGACGATTGCCGCGAACCTCTCGGCGAAACTCCCGCCCGCCTTCGACGCGCGTCTCTTTAAAATCGGCGAGCAGACGGTCAAGACCTCCGGCTTCGATCAAGACATCAAGAAGAACGAAATTCTGATCGGCAACGAGGAACAGGCGAAAAAGATCGTCACGGAAGCCGAAGCGGAGCGGTTCGTCGTCCGCGACGTGACGACCAAAGAGCGCAAACGCAACCCCGTCCCGCCCTTCATCACGTCGAAACTTCAGCAGGAGGCCGCGCGCAAACTCGGCTTCGCGGTGAAGAAGACGATGATGCTGGCGCAGAAACTCTATGAGGGCGTGGAACTCGGCGCCGAAGGCTCGGTCGGCCTCATCACGTATATGAGGACGGACTCGACGCGCGTCTCCGAGACCGCGCTCAACGAGGCGCGCGACTTCATCAACACGCAGTTCGGCCCGCCCTACCTGCCGGAGAAGGCGATTCACTATCGCTCGAAGAAGGACGCGCAGGACGCGCACGAGGCCATCCGCCCGTCGGAAGTATCGCGCACGCCCGACGCACTGGCCCGCTACCTCGGCAAGGATGAACTCAGGTTGTACCGGCTCATCTGGCAGCGCTTCGTCGCCTCGCAGATGATGCCGGCCATCTTCGATCAGACGACCATTGACATCGAGGCCGGTCGCCTGCTCTTCCGCGCGACGGGTTCGGTTCTGAAGTTCGACGGTTTCCTCAAAGTTTACGAAGAGGGTCGTGACGAGAAGTCGGACGAAGACGAAGAGGCGGCGCGCAAACTCCCGCGCGTCGAACAGGGCGAGCGCCTGACATTGAACGCCATCACGCCCGAACAGCACTTCACGGAGCCGCCGCCGCGCTACACCGAGGCCACGCTCGTCAAGGCGCTCGAAGAGAAGGGCATCGGTCGCCCCTCGACTTACGCGGCCATCATGACGACGATTCAGGATCGCGAGTACGTCGAGCGCGTCGAAGGGCGCTTCCACCCGACGGCGCTCGGCTTTACGGTCAACGATCTGCTGGTCGCCAGTTTCAACGACCTCTTCAACGAGTCTTACACGGCGCGGATGGAGCAGGAACTGGACGAGGTGGAGGAAGGGAAGCTCAAGTGGACGGACGCGCTGCATGAGTTCTACGGGAAGTTCGCCGTGGACTTGAAGACCGCCGAGACCGAGATGAAGAAGAAGAAGGTCGAGGCCATCCCGACCGACGAGAAGTGCGACAACTGCGGCTCGCCGATGGTCATCAAGTTCGGTCGCTTCGGCCAGTTCCTCGCCTGCTCGAACTATCCGGAGTGCCGCACGACGCGCGAGATTGCCAAGCCGCAGGGCGCGAACGCCGCCGGCGACGGCGCATCTAAAACGGCGGGTGCTTCGACCGCGGGAGCGGACGGCGAAGAGGAGTGCGACCTGTGCGGCAAGCCGATGGCTTTGAAGCGCGGTCGGTTCGGGCAGTTCCTCGGCTGCACGGGCTATCCCGACTGCCGCAACATACGCAAGATCAGCAAGAGCGGTCAGGTCGCGCCCGCGCCCGTCCCGGTTGAAGGCGAGACGTGCCCGGTGGACGGCGCGAATCTCGTCCGCCGCCACGGCCCCTACGGCGAGTTTATCTCGTGCGCGAACTACCCGACGTGCAAATACATCAAGCGCGAGACGACGGGCGTGGCCTGCGCGCGGCCCGGTTGCAAGGGCGAACTGCTGGTGAAGAAGTCGAAGCGCGGCAAATACTTTTACGGCTGCTCGGAGTATCCGAAGTGCGACGCCGTCTACTGGGACAAACCCATCGCCGAGCCGTGCCCGCAGTGCAACGCGCCGTTCCTTTTGGAGAAGACGACGAAGAAGGGCACGTTCCGTCTCTGCGCGCGCATCGAAGAGTGCGGCTACCGCGAAGAGGCTCTGCCGCCCGCACCCGCGAAGACCGCCTCCGAAGACGCGCCGCGCGCCGCGCGCTGACAAACCGCTCACGTAACCGACACAAAGAAGGCAAGCCGCCTTTCGCTGGGGGCGCAAGCGTCCCGCTTGCAGTGATCGCTGGGAGCGCAAGCGTCCCGCTTGCAGTGAGCGCGCCAGCGCGAATCAAGGTATCGGGTTCATTCAACCTTAACGGTCGGCGTCTCCTAACGTGCGCGCTCACGCGCTCAACGCAGACGGGACGCCCGCACTCCAAGACCGAGCCGGTCCGCATCTCACCTCACAAAATTTGGTGGCCGGCTTCGGTTATTACGTCAACTTGTCTTTTCGCCGTCCACAATCTTAAACTTCCATCCACACAGTTGAATTTTCGCCGGGTAGACGCTGTTTTAACAGAAGCATCTGTCTCAATCTTTGCCAGTCTTCAGGAGCCACATCACCATGTTCAAACGCCGAATCTCTGTCCTGCTGCTCTTTACGCTGTTCTGCGCGAATCTATCCGCGCTGGCCCGGCAGACCACGCTCGCCGCGCCGCCGGCCACGGCGCAGCGGGCGGAGCGCGCCACGCCGACGCCCGACCCGAATGATCCCGTCCAGCGCATCAGGGACGAAGGGCTAAACCGTTCGCGGGTGATGCAGACTTTGAGCTACCTATCGGACGTGATCGGGCCGCGCCTCACTGGCTCGCCGCAGATGAAACGCGCGAATGAATGGACGCGCGACAGTCTTGCTTCGTGGGGGCTGGTCAATGCGAAGCTCGAACCGTGGGGGCCGTTCGGTCGCGGGTGGTCTCTGAAACGCTTCTCGGCGGAGGTCGTCGAGCCGCAGGCGTTCCCGCTCATCGCCTATCCGAAGGCTTGGTCGCAGGGCTTAGGAAGCGGGCCGCTCGTCGCCGAGGTCGTTTACATTGATGCGAAGGACGCGGCGGAGCTTCAGAAGTACAAGGGACAACTTCGCGGCAAGATCGTGCTGGCGAGTTCGATGCGCGAGGTCAAGGCGCACTTCGAGCCGGAGGCCACGCGCCTGACGGAGAAGGAACTGCTCGACATGGCGAACGCGCCCGACCCGGCGACGCGCCCGCAACAGCAGGGGCGCTACCGTTCGCCGGAGATGCGCGCGGCCCTGCGCTTCAGCGCGCAGAAGCTGAACTTCTTCCAGCAAGAGGGCGCGGCGCTCGTCGTGGACGCCGGGCGCGGCGATGGCGGAACGCTCTTCGTGCAGGGCGCGAGCGTCCCGCAGCCCGTGCCCGCCGATCC
>JBGTBQ010000324.1:0-11580 GCA_041749275.1 Pyrinomonadaceae bacterium
GGTCAGACAGCATTTATGGCGGTCTCGGTATTTGGTGAACTCTGTTCGAGAGGCAGAGTTCGTGCAAATTCCCGGCAAGGTACTGGATCACTTATTCTCCTGCCTTGCTCTCGCGGCTTAGTTGGATAAAGTCGAGTATGAGGCGCAGGGCTTTAAGAAGCTCGTCAGCCAGAACGTCGCGGTCGAGGCGTCGGTGCCGCGCACGCTCGACGCCAAACTCGAAGTGGGTGACATCGCCGGCGAGGTCGTCACCGTGACGGGCGAGGCGCTGGCCGTGACGACGCCCGACACCGCGACGCTCTCGCGCCAAATCACTTCGGAGCAACTCGTCGCCGTCCCGACCTCGACGCGCAGCTTCACGCAGCTTCTCAACACCGAGGCCGGCGTCAACGCCGATTTAGCCGCCGTCTCGACCAACAGCAACGGCAACCAGTCGCCTTCCGTCAACGGCACGCGCACGACCTCGACGAGCCTCTTCTTCAACGGCGTGGACGCGACCAACATCACGACCAACGAAGGCTCGCTCAATGACAACATCGCGCCCGCGCCAGAGACGCTGCAAGAAGTGAAGTTGCAGACTTCTCTGTACGACGCCTCGACCGGAAGATCGGGCGGCGGCAACTTCCAGCTTGTCACTAAGGCCGGCGCCAACACCTTCAACGGCACCGCCTACTACTACATCCAGAACGAGAAGTTCAACGCCAACGATTTCATCTTCAACAAGGAAGGAATTGACCGCCCGAAGGCGCGGCGCAACGAGGGTGGCTTCACCATCGGTGGCCCCATCGTCAAAGAGAAGTTCTTTTTCTTCGGTGGCTACCAGTATACGAACGCCATCACGGGCTTCGTCCCGACGGCCCGCAGCACGTCGGTCGTGCCGCTGGCCTTCTCCTTCCTCGGCACTGACCGCTCGGCGCAAGCGGTCGCCAACGCTTTCAACACAGCGCGCGACCAGTACCGCGTCTCGCTTGGGCAGACCGCCGTATGCGGCGCGACGCCGCTGCCCGCCGGGTGCTTGACGGCGGCTGACATCTCGCCCGTCGCCTTGAACCTCCTGAACCTGCGGAACCCGGCCACCGGCGACTTTATTCTCGCCAGCCCACGCGCGAACGGGCGCATCATCGGCTACGACCGCATCAACCGCACGAGCGCGGGCGCGATCAACACGCGCTCCTTCCAGTTCGGCTCCGTGCCGGGCATCACCACGCGCGCGCTCTTCGAGGACAACCCGCTCGTCCAGCAACTCAACGTGCTCCCCTCGGAGTTCGAGCAGCACCAGTTCACGACGCGCCTCGACGGGCGGCTCACGCAGAACAACACGTTGACGGGCACGTTCTTCTTCAGCAACTTCCCGGCGCTCGACTCGTTCCCCGACCCGTCGAGCCTTATCTCGCCCTTCGTCCTGCGCCGCGCCGACCGCAACCGGACGCTCGCCATCTCCGACCAGCACATCTTCAGTTCGACGCTGATTAACGAGGCGCGTTTCGGCTACTTCTCGCTCAACAATACGCGCACGCTCGATGATCCGTTTCTCGCCCAAGAACTGACGAGCGCGGCGGTCGGCATCTCGAACCCGGCGCTCCTGTTCGACGACAGCCCCGGCACGCGCCGTCTCGGCCACTTCATCGGACGGCCCGGCACCAATCTTTCGCAGTTCTCCTTCGGCGGCCCGAACGACTCTTTCAATCGCCGCCAGCAACAGACCTACAGTTTCTCCGACAACGTGACGTGGATACGCGGCGCGCACACGCTCCGCTTCGGCGGCGACTTCAAGCGCCATCAGTACGATTCGAGCCTGCCCGAAGAGCAAGCCACCGAGTTCGAGAAGTTCGACAGCATCACGCAACTCATCACCGGCAACGCCACCGAGGCCGACACGCAGTTCGGCATCACCGAGAAGACCTTCCGCTTCAAGGACTACAGCGGCTACATCGCCGACGATTGGAAGCTCTCGCGCAAGCTCACGATGAATCTCGGCCTGCGCTATGAGTTGTTCATGTGGCCGACCGAAAAGGACGGGCGCATCGGCAACTTCGACTTCGACAACTTCCAGCCATGCTTCACGCAGACGGGCGGTTCGCTCTCGCTGTGCGACAACCCTTCGCCCGGCTTCATCGTGCCGGACAACGTGCGGATGACCGGCCTCGGCAACGTGGACGGCGCGATTGCGGCGACGGCCCGCGCCGGCAACGAGCACACGCTCCGCAAGCAGGACACGAACAACTTCGCGCCGCGCGTCGGCTTCGCCTATTCGCCGTTCGAGTCGAATAAGATGGTTGTGCGCGGCGGCTTCGGCGTCTTCTTCGACCGCCCCTCGGCGGCCTTCATCAACACGATCTTCTCGAACTACCCGTTCCTGCGCGAGATCGAGATCACCGTCCCTTCGGGCAACGTGCCGATTGCGAATGCATTCGGCGCGCAGCCGACCACGCTCTCTTTAAGCAACTGGCTCCCGTTCCGCATCGTGCGCGGCTCAGGCACGGGCGGCACTTACGTCATCCGCGACAACACGGGCGTCGCTACGGACGCGCGCGGCAACCCGACCGTCGGCGCGAACCTCGGCAACATCGCCGAGACGTTCGAGTTCCGCGCCGTTGACCGCGACCTCAAAACGCCCTACGTCCAACAGTGGAATATCGGCGTCCAGTACGAGCTAAAGAAGAACCTCCTGTTCGAGGCGCGCTACGTCGGCACTCGTGGACGGAATCTGCTTCAGGCGCTCGCCTTCAATCAGGGCTACGACCTCAACGACCCTGCGACGCCCGACCACATCTTCGAGCGCTTCAACGCGGCCTACGTCGCCGCCGGCTCTCCCAACGGCCCGCTCAATGCCGGCGCGACGGCGCGCGACCGGGGCGTGGGCCGCGCCTTCGGCTTCGCTAACCCGTATCGCGTCGGCAGCGCGGCCACCTGCGCGGGCGGCGTGCTCGGCGGCGTTGCCGGCTCGCCCCTCGACCTTAACCTCGCCAACCCGATCACCTGTTCGGGCAGCACCATCGGCGGCGGCCAGCTCATCAACTTCGAGGCGCGCGTGCCCGTCCTCGGCTTCAACGTCCCCGAAGCGCTGCTCCTGCAATCGAACGGACGCTCCATCTATCACGGCGCGCAGTTCAGCCTGACGAAGCGTTTCTCGCAAGGGTTGCAGTTCAACGCGGCCTACACATGGTCGAAGTCGCTCGACACCAGCTCGACCGATCCGGGCAGCACCGCCGGCTCCGGCAAGCCTGATGTCCCGAACACGGGTTTCGTCGTGCAGGGCGACAACCGCCGGCTCGAAGACAACCGCGCCGTCTCGGACTTCGACCGCACGCACCGCTTCAGCCTGAACTTCGTCTACCAGTTGCCGGGCTATGCTTCCACCAACCGTTTCCTGAACGGCTGGCAGCTCTCCGGCTTCTTTCAGGTACAGACGGGCACGCCTTACAGCATCTTCGCGCCGGAGCCTGAGCTAGGCTCCGCGCCGCAGTATCTCGACCTCGTGCGCGGCTCCGGCGGCATCTATCGCCTCGGCTTCGGCAGGCCGAACTTGTGCGGCTCGCTCGACCAACTGCGACAACAGGGTGCTGACATCACCGAAGACGCTTTCAACAGCGGCGTGCTCTGCACGGCCTTCGGCCAGAGCGGGAGCCTCGGTCGCAACGTCCTGCGCTCATCGTCGCAGAACCGCTTCGACATCGGCCTCGTCAAGAGCACGAAGCTCACCGAGACAACTTCGCTCGAACTCGGCTGGGACGTTTTCAATCTCTTCAACCGGGCCAACTTCGCCGCGCCCGACTCGGAGCTGGGCAGCCCCGATTTCGGTCGCATCACCAACACCGTCGGCGGCCCACGCGTCATGCAGTTCAGGGCCAAGCTGAAGTTCTAAAGCCGTGAATCGTAAATCGTAAATCGTGAATAGCGGCTGAAGGCTATTCACGATTTACGGTTCACGGGCCACGGCTCCTGACCCAAACGATTTACGATTCACTATTCACGATTTACGAAACTATGAACACGGAACCGGCAACCTTCGGACGAATCGGGATGGACGTGAGGGAAGCGAGCGAGAGGGTTTATGACGACGGACACCTGCGCGTCGAGCACGACAATTATTACGTCAGTCTCGGCGGCGAGGTGTTGAAGCTCGCGCGCAAGGAGTTTCTCATCCTCTCGCGCCTCGCGCGCAACGCCGAACGCATCGTGCCGTCGGAGGAAATCTGGCGGCACGCGTGGGACGGGCGCGCGCCCTTCAACGCCGAGAGTATGCACGTCCACATCTATCGCCTGCGCCGCAAGCTCGAACCGCATGGGCTGCACATCGAGACGATGGTCAACGTCGGCTACCGTCTCGTTGCCGCCCCGCGCAACCCGAACGGCAACGGCGATTGAGGCAGACTTTTCTTTGTCGCCGGATTCCGCTCCATGCCCCATCCGCCGCGCCGTTGGTCGTCACACAAATTTCAGCCTCAGTTCAGACGGATGTAACACGACCGGCCTAGAGTATGACGTTTAAGCTCCCGTCAACATCTTCAATACAGGAGAAGGTTTGGATGTCTATCTGGAAGAAAATCGCCGCGCCCGTGCTCGCGCCGGCCCTCGCGTTTGTGCTTGCGAGTTGCGCGCCGCCCGCGAACGACGCCAATAAAGGCGAGGGCGTCATCAAGGTTGACGGGTCGAGCACGGTCTTCCCCATCACCGAGGCCGTCGCCGAAGAGTTTCAGAAGGAGAAGGGCGGCAAGGTCAAGGTAACGGTCGGGATTTCCGGCACGGGCGGCGGGTTCAAGAAGTTCGTCCGCGGTGAGATAGACATCACCGATGCCTCGCGCCCGATTCTGAAGGAGGAACTGGATCAAGCGAAGGCGAACGGCATCGAGTTCATCGAGCTGCCCGTCGCCTTCGACGCGCTGACCGTCGTCGTCAACCCACGGAACGACTGGGTCACTTCGATGACCGTCGCCGAACTCAAAAAAATCTGGGAGCCGGCGGCGCAGGAGAAGATCACACACTGGAACCAGATTCGCCCCGAATGGCCCAACGAGAAGATCGCGCTCTTCGGCGCGGGGGCGGATTCCGGCACCTTCGACTACTTCACCGAAGCCATCGTCGGCAAGTCGAAGTCGAGCCGGGGCGACTACACGGCGAGCGAAGATGACAACGTTCTCGTGCAGGGCATCGAGGGCAACAAGTATGCGCTCGGCTACATCCCCTACGCCTACTACGAGCCGCACCGCGCGAAGCTCAAGGCGGTCGGCATCGAATGGGACAAGAACAAGACGCCGGGGCCGGTCTTGCCCAGCCCCGAAAACGTGCTCGCCGGAACCTACAACCCTCTGTCGCGCCCGCTCTTCATCTACGTCAGCCGCAAGTCGTTCGACAAGCCGGAGGTCAAGGAGTTCGCCGAGTTCTATCTGAAGAGCGTCCCCACGCTGGCGAAGGAAGTGAAGTATCTGCCGCTCCCCGCGAACGCCTATCAGATGGCCCTTGAGCGACTGACCAAAATGCAGACGGGGAGCGGCTTCGGCGGCGTGCCGGAAGTCGGCCTGCCGGTCGAAGAGATTCTCAAGCGAACGCCGAAGGGGTAGGGCCTCATGCCGGGAGCGTAGGCGAGCCGCATGGGAGCGCAGGCGTCCCGCTCGCGCCCCCAGCGAAAGGCGCCCTCTTTTTTATGAAAGACCTTGACCGCATCAGCAGCGTGGCGTCGCTCGCGGCGGGAGAGCACCCGCCGCTGGTCGGCCCCGCGCTCTCCGCGGCCAACCGGCTCGCCTACATCAAGGAGCGCGTCATCGAAGCGTTGCTGATGCTCGCGGCCTTCTCCTCCGTGGCGATTACGCTCGGCATCGTCGGCATCCTCATCTACGAGTCCTCGACCTTTTTCGCACACGTCCCGCTCAAGGATTTTCTGACCGACACGCTCTGGACGCCGCTCTTCGCCGCGCCGCGCTTCGGCATCCTGCCGCTCGTGACGGGAACGCTCGTCACCACGCTGGTCGCGCTCGCCGTGGCCTTGCCCATCGGCACCATCGTCGCTATCTACCTCAGCGAGTTCGCGCCCGCCACGCTGCGCGAGATCATCAAACCCGCGCTCGAACTTTTGAGCGCCGTGCCGACGGTCGTCTACGGCTACTTCGCCTTGCAGTTCATGTCGCCGCTGCTGCAAAAGCTGATTCCGGGTCTGCCGACCTTCAGCATGTTGAGCGCCGGCGTCGTGATGGGCATCATGATTATTCCTTACGTCAGCTCTCTCAGCGAAGACGCGATGCGCGCCGTGCCGATGTCTCTGCGCGAAGGGGCTTACGCGCTGGGCGCGAACCGCATCATCACCGCGCTCAAGGTGGTCTACCCGGCGGCTCTGTCGGGCATCGTCGCCTCGTACATCCTCGCCATCTCGCGCGCCATCGGCGAGACGATGATCGTCGCCATCGCCGCCGGGATGCAGCCCAACCTGACCTTCGACCCGCGCGAGCCGGCGGCGACCATCACGGCCTTTATCGTGCAGGTCAGTCTCGGCGATTTGCCGCACGGCTCCATCGGCTATCAGTCCATCTTCGCCGCCGGCATCACGCTCTTTTTGATGACGCTCGCCTTTAACATCTTCGGCTACATCCTGCGGAAGCGCTTCCGGGAGGTCTACTAAAAGATGAGCGACTTCGCCCGCATCATCGCCAAGCGCAAGCGGCAGGACTTTGTCTTCAACATCGTCGGCATCGTCTGCACGCTCATCGGCATCGTCACGCTGGGCGCGCTTCTCATAGACCTTTTGATGGACGGGTTGCCGCGCCTCAGTTGGGGCTTTCTGACGAACTTCCCGTCGCGCTTCGCCGAACGCGCAGGCATCCTCTCGGCGTGGGTCGGGACGCTGCTGATTATGCTCGTCACGGCTTCGACTGCCGTCCCGCTCGGCGTGGCCGCCGGGATTTACCTCGAAGAGTACGCGCGCAAGAACTGGCTGACGAACCTCATCGAGATCAACATCGCCAATCTGGCGGGCGTGCCCTCGATCATCTACGGGCTGATGGCGCTGGGGTTGCTGGTCTATCAGTTCCGCCTCGGCCAGAGCATCTTGACGGGCGGTTTGACGCTGGCGTTTCTGATTCTCCCCATCGTCATCGTCGCCACGCGCGAGGCGCTCCGCACCATCCCGCAGGGTATCCGCGAGGCGGCTTACGCGCTCGGCTCGACGAAGTGGCAGGTCGTGCGCCATCACCTGCTGCCCTACTCGGTCGGCGGGACGATGACGGGCATCATCATCGCGCTCTCGCGCGCCATCGGCGAGACGGCCCCGCTCATCACCATCGGCGCGCTCACGTTCATCGCGTTTCTGCCGCCGCTGCCCGTGCAGGCGCAGCCGCCGTTCCTCTCGTTCGAGTGGCTGCACTCGCCCTTCGCGGTGCTGCCGATTCAGATGTTCAACTGGGTCTCGCGCCCCGATCAGGACTTCGTGGCGAATGCGGCGGGCGCCGGCCTCGTGCTCATCGCCGTGACGCTGACGCTCAACGCCGCCGCGATCCTGATCCGCTACCGCGTGCGGAAGCGCATCAAGTGGTGAAGACTTGTAATGCAGCCGCGTTCACGCGGCTTTCCCGCAAGGGCATTTAGCCCAGCCGCTTGACGGCTGGGTCGCGTTGCGGGCGATTGGATCAAAGGGCGTTTTAACGTCCTTCACGTTTCGGCTTCAGCCATTCGGTTTCAAACCAAGCTCTGGCTCAAGCCTTGAAGAGAAGCCCGTTGAAACGGGCTGCCGGGAACTCGACATCGCCGTTCCAGCCGTCGAACGGCTGGTCTACGCGCCGCTTCGCGGAAAGCCGCGTGAACGCGGCTGCGTGGTTTGAAGATTTTCACATGGAGATGAGTTTGAAGAGAGAGGAGCGAGGGCGCGCACGGGACGTTGCGGCGGAAGAGGTGGAGCCTCGCCCTGACGTGAAGGCCGAGGTTGAGAACCTGAATTTCCACTACGGGAAGTTGCAGGCGCTCAAAGGCATCAACATGCTCTTCCCGGCCAACCGCGTGACGGCCATCATCGGCCCGTCGGGCTGCGGCAAGTCAACGCTGCTGCGCTGCTTCAACCGCATCCACGACCTCTACCCCGACACGCGCTACGAGGGGCGCATCACGCTCCAGCCGAGCGGCGTCAACATCATTGACCCGGCGACCGACCCTATCGAGATGCGGATGCGAATCGGCATGGTCTTTCAGAAGCCGAACGCCTTCCCGAAGTCCATCTTCGAGAACGTGGCCTTCGGCCCGCGACTGCTCGGCGAAAAGAACTCGGTCGTCGCCGAAAAGGTCGAACGCGCCTTGCGCTGGGCGGCGCTCTGGGATGAGGTCAAGGAGCGCCTGAAGGATTCGGCCTACGCTCTTTCGGGCGGACAGCAGCAGCGTCTCTGCATCGCGCGCGCGCTGGCGACCGACCCGGAAATGCTCCTGTTCGACGAGCCGACTTCGGCTCTCGACCCCATCGCCACCTCGCACATCGAAGAGCTAATCGCCACGCTCCGCGAGCAGGTGACGATCATCATCGTGACGCACAACATGCAGCAGGCCGCGCGCGTCTCCGATTACACCGCCTTCATGTACCTCGGCGAGTTGGTTGAAACGTCGGGGACGCGGGAGATGTTCGAGAACCCGTCGAACAAGCTCACGGAGGAGTACATCACCGGCCACTTCGGCTGAGACGGTTTGAAATGTTTGAGAAGCTCCGACGGAGCTATGAACCACCGAAGTTTATCAATAAGTAGCCTCTGAGGATTCAATGTCCACGCAGTTGTCGAAGCCATTGCCGCTGACCATGAACGCCGCCGCTGCGCGCGTTGTCGAAGAATTGTCCGACGCGCCGGCGAAGATCAGCATCCGCGACCTGAACTTCTTTTACGGAAAGTCGCAGGCCCTTCACGATGTCTCGCTCGACATCGCCGAGCGCGTCGTGATGGCCTTCATCGGCCCCTCCGGGTGCGGCAAGTCAACCCTTCTGCGAACGCTGAACCGCATGAACGACGTGATTGCCGGGACGCGCGTCGAGGGGCGTGTCATAATTGACGGGCGGGACATCTACGCGCCCGGTACGGATGTGGTGCATTTGCGCCGCAAGGTCGGGATGGTCTTTCAGAAGTCGAACCCGTTCCCGAAGTCCATCTTCGACAACGTCGCTTACGGCCTCCGGATCAACCGCGCGACTTCGAGCCGGTCGGAGCTGCAAGACCGCGTCGAGCAGGCGATCAAAGACGCCGCGCTGTGGTCGGAGGTGAAGGATCGTTTGAAGTCCTCGGCGCTGAGTCTATCGGGCGGGCAACAACAGCGCCTCTGCATCGCGCGGGCGCTCGCCATCAGGCCGGAGATCATTCTCATGGACGAGCCGGCCTCGGCGCTCGACCCTGCTTCGACGCAGAAGATCGAGGAGCTGATCGTCGAACTGAAAAAGCAGTACACCATCGTCATCGTGACGCACAACATGCAGCAGGCCGCGCGCGTCTCCGACCGGACGGCCTTCTTCTGGCTCGGCAAGCTGATCGAGGTCAACTCGACCGAGAAGATGTTCACCAACCCGGACGAGAAGCTGACCGAGGATTACATCACGGGGAGATTTGGATGATTGGCGCGGTGAGCGATGAGCGGTTAGCTTTTTGTCATAGCCGAAAGCTAACCGCGCATCGCTCACCGCTCACCGCTTAAAACCATGGAACTACACAGAAGACTTGACGCCGATCTCGACCTACTGCGCGACCGCGTGCTGCTGCTGGGCGGCGAGACGGAGGCCGCGCTCCACCGGGCGATGCACGCGCTGGTCGAGCGCGACAGCGCGGCGGCGCGCGCCGTGCTCGAAGGCGACGACGAGATTGACCGGCTGGAGGTCGAGATTGACCGCCTCTGCATAGACGTGCTGGCGCTCCGGCAGCCCGCCGCGCGCGACCTCAGATTCGTCGTCGCGGTCGCCAAGATCACGCCCATTCTGGAGCGCATGGCCGACCACGCCTGCAACATCGCGCGCGCCGCCATTGACCTCAACGACGAGCCGCGGCTCAAACTCTACGTGGACTTGCCCCGGATGGCCGACAACGCCTCACACATGCTGCACGCGGCGCTCGACGCCTTCACCAACGGCGATGCAACCGTCGCGCGCAATCTCATCGCGCGCGACGACGAGATTGACGAGATGTACGACCGCGTCTTCCACGAACTGATTCGTCTCATGGCTGACGACCCGACGACGACCACGCGCGCCGCGCGCCTGCTCTTCGTCGCCAAACACCTCGAACGCATCGGCGACTACGTCACGGACATCTGCGAACTGACGGTCTACATGACGGAGGCCGCGTTTATTAAACACAGCAACTGAGGAAAAGGATGAGGGATGAGGGATGAGGGATGAAAAAGAAACCGCCCGGTACATGTTGAATCGTCTCATTTCATCCCTCATCCCTCATCCCTCATCCCTTGTTAGTTATGGCAAAACCCGTACTCATCGTCGAAGACGACCCCGACATCGCGGAGGGTCTGCGCTACAACCTTGAGCGTGAGGGGTTGGAGACGCGCGTCGCGCTGACGGGCGAGCAGGGGCTGTCCGCCGCGCTCGACCCGAAGGGGCCGCCCGCGCTCGTCATCCTCGATCTGATGCTGCCCGGCATGAGCGGGACGGAGTTGTGCCGCCGCCTCCGGCGCGAGCCGGCGACGCGCCGCACGCCGATCATCATGCTCACGGCGCGCACCTCCGAGGCCGACCGCGTGGCCGGCCTCGACCTCGGCGCGGACGACTACATCTCAAAGCCCTTCTCGGTGCGTGAGCTGATGGCGCGCGTGCGCGCCGTCATGCGCCGCTCGGACGAGTCGGCGGCGGCGCGCTACGAGGACAACCGCCTCCTGATTGACTTCGGCGACATGCGCGTCACGTGCGACGGCGAGACGGTGCGCCTCACGCGCAAAGAGTTCTCGCTGCTCGCCACGCTCGCGCGCGGCGCGGGGCGCGTGGCGACACGCCAGCAACTCCTCGATAATGTCTGGGGCTACGAGTATTACGGCGACACGCGCACGCTCGACGTGCACATCCGCCGGCTGCGCCAGAAGCTCGGCCCCTGCGGCGACGCCATCGAGACGGTAGTCGGCGTCGGCTATCGTTTCATCGGTTGCTCGGAAACGAGAGCCGTGACGAGTGATGAGTGACGAGTTAGAATCTTCCTGCTACTTGGCACTCGTCATTCGTCATTCGTTACTGCTTTTATGAACCGCCGGGCGTTAGCGATCACTTTAGGCGGCGCACTGCTGCTGGCGGCGTGCGCCGTAATTTATTTGTGGGGGCCGCTGGCCGCGCTGTTGTCGGTCGCGTTCGCCGTCGCGGGTTTCGCCGTCGCGCGCCTCTCTCTCTCTCTCTCGTCCGACACGGCGTCGGAGACATTGACCGGCGCTTTTCCGGAGCGTGAGATCGAGCGTTCGGAGGTTCCGGCCCCGACCGTGGCGACCGCCGTCGCGGCGGGCGACGTGCCCGCCGGGGCGCTGCTGGAAGCGACGATGGACAGTATGCGCGAGGGCGTGCTGGTGATTGACAGCGCGATGCGCGTGGTAGCGTCGAACCCTTCGGCGCGCGACATCTTCGGCACGGGCGTCGAGGCGGCC
>JBGTBQ010000325.1:0-8483 GCA_041749275.1 Pyrinomonadaceae bacterium
CGCCTCAATCCACATCGGAGCTTGAGGCGGCGGGCATTGCCCGCCTCTAAACGAACGCGCATATTTAAAGCTTATCGCACGACGATGTTGACGAGGCGTTGCGGGACGACGACGACCTTGACGACCTGCTTGCCCTCCGTCCACGTGCGCGCTTTCTCGTCGGCGAGCGCCGCCGCGCGCAGCTCGTCCTCGGTGGCGTCGGCGCTCAGGTAGACGCGCCCGCGCACCTTGCCATTGACCTGCACGGGTATTTCCAACTCCTCCTTGCGCGCCAACTCTTCGATCAAACGCGGCCAGCGCGTCGCCCCGTTCAGGATGCCTCCTGCATGGCCGAGGCTCTCCCACATCTCTTCCGCCACGTGCGGCGTGAAAGGGGCCAGCATCAGGACGAGCGACTCCAACGCCTCGCGCGCGGCGAACAGATCGGAGGCCGAGGCTGTGTCGGGCGTCGCGGGAAAGTCACCCAACGCGTTCGACAACTCCATCAACGCGGCGACGCTGGTGTTGAAGTGCAATCGCTCGAAGTCGTCGGTGACGCGCGCGATGGCGCGGTGCGTCTCGTGGCGCAAGCGTCGAGCTTCGGCGGAGAACTCTTCCCCGGCGGGCGCTTCCGGCGGCGCGTTCTTTAAAACCTCGCGCCAGCGGTAGACGAAAGAGTAGACGCGGCGCAGGAAGCGCAGCGCGCCGTCAATGCCGGCCTCCTGCCAGCGCAGGTCGTTCTCGACGGGCGCGGCAAACAGCACGAACAGTCGCGTCGCGTCCGCCCCGTAGGCCGTAATCATGTCGTTCGGGTCCACGCCGTTATTCGCGGACTTCGACATCTTCTCGAACGGCCCGACCGTGACGGGCAGCCCGTCCGAGAGCAGCGTCGCCGTCGCCACGCGGCCACGTTCGTCGCGCACCGTCTCGACCTCCGCCGGGTTGAAGTAGTTCTTCTGCGCGGGGTCTTCGCCCTCGCGGTAGAAGGTCTCGGCGACGACCATCCCTTGCGTCATCAGACTTCTAACCGGCTCGTTGAACGAGACCAGTCCGATGTCGCGCATGACCTTCGTCCAGAAGCGTGTGTAGAGCAGGTGCATGACGGCGTGCTCGACGCCGCCGATGTATTGGTCAACCGGCGTCCAGTAAGAGGCGGCCTCTTTGTCGAACGGCGCACGGTCGTTCTTCGGGTCGGTGTAGCGGAAGAAGTACCACGATGAATCAATGAAGGTGTCCATCGTGTCCGTCTCGCGCCGCGCCGGCGCGTTGCACTTCGGACAAGAAGTGTTGACGAACTCCGCGACGCCCGCCAGCGGCGAGCGGCCCGCGCCCGTGAACTCCGCGTGGTCGGGCAGCGTGACGGGCAAGTCATTTTCGGGGACGGGCACCGTGCCGCACCGTTCGCAGTAGACGACGGGAATCGGCGCGCCCCAGAAGCGCTGGCGCGACACGCCCCAGTCGCGCAGACGATAAGTCACCGCCGCCTCGCCGAAGCCCTGTTGTTTCGCATCCTCCGCCATCTCGCGCGTGGCGTCGCGGGAGAGCTTGCCGCTCCAGTCGCCGGAGTTGACCATGATGCCGTAGTCCGTGAAGGCGTGCGGCATGGCGACCGACTGGTCTTCCACTTCCGGGTCATGTGGGATGGCCTCCTGCTCGTGCGAGATGCGTTCGATGACGCGGCGGATGGGCAGCGAATACTTCTGCGCGAACTCAAAGTCGCGCTCGTCGTGCGCGGGCACCGACATCACCGCGCCCGTGCCGTACTCCATCAGCACGTAGTTCGCCGCCCACACCGGAATCTGCTCGCCGCTGAACGGATTGATGGCGATGAGACCGGTGTTGATGCCCTCCTTTTCTTCTTCTTCGCCCGGCGCTCGCGCGGCGCCGGCGCGTGCGGCGCGCATACGCTCGGCGAACTTTTGCACGTCTTCCTTCAGGGGCGAGCGCTCGATCAGAGGATGGTCAACGGCCAACACGATGGCCGTCGCGCCGTAGATGGTGTCTATGCGCGTGGTGAAGACGCGGACTTTCTCGTCCTCTTCTTTAATCTGAAAATCAACGTAGGCGCCGGAGCTTTTCCCGATCCAGTTGCGCTGCATCGTCAGGACGCGCTCGGGCCAGCCCGCCTCGATCTCCTTCATGTCTTCGAGCAACTGCTCGGCGTAGGCCGTGATCCGCAAAAACCATTGCTCGATGTCGCGCTTCTCGACCGCCGCGCCGCAGCGCCAGCACACCCCGCCCGACGACTGCTCGTTCGAGAGCACCGTCTCTTCTTTCGGGCACCAGTTGACGGGCGAGACTTTTTTATAAGCCAAGCCCCGCTCCAGCATCTTCAGGAAGAACCACTGATCCCACTTGTAATAGTCGGGACGATGCGCGGCGATCTCGCGCCGCCAGTCGTAGCTGATGCCCAAGCGCTTCATCTGCGCGCGCATGTGCGCGATGTTCGCCTCCGTCCATTCGAGCGGCATCACGCCGCGTTTGATGGCGGCCTGCTCGGCGGGCTGGCCGAAGCTGTCCCACCCGATGGGGTGCAGCACGTTGAAGCCCTGCAAGCGCTTCCGCCACGACAGCGCATCGCCAATGGCGTAGTTCCTGACATGTCCCATGTGCAGGAAGCCCGATGGATAGGGGAGCATTTCCAGACAGTAGTAACCCTCGCGCCCGCCGCCCGTCTCAGCGTTGAAGGTGCCGTGTTCCTCCCAGAACCGCTGCCACTTCTCCTCGACTTTTTCCGAGAAATATTTTTCGTCCATAGACGCACTTGTTGCCTTTCCTTACCCTTACGGTAAACGACAGCCCGAAGCTTTCTCAAGCTTGCACAGGCTCGACTGATTCTCTTGTGTTTGATTTACGCCGAAATGCTCGCCGCACCGCCCGCCACGCGCGCTTCAGGCGCGGTCGCCACGGAGCGGCGTCGTAAGGAGGAGTTTCACTGGATGGCCGAAACGTTTCATCTTCGTGTATGTCGCTTTCACCTTCCGCAAGGTTGCGCCATCTTAGCGCATGAGCGGCGGGCTTGTCGAATTTTATTCGAAAGGGATTCCTCGGAGAGGCTGTCGGGCCAGCCCCATTAGGGGCGGAATGTTTGTAGCTCGCTACGTCGGGCTACAAACATTCCGCCCCTAACGGGGCTGATTTCCCAAACGTTTTCGTAAGTACCCTGCCTGTCAGATCACTTGACCGCGTAAGTAACTTTCTCTTTGCCGAGAAAGTCTTTGCTCACGCTCTTCGACACCAGCCCGGAGTGCTCCAGTTCGAAGTAGGCGCGCTGGACTTCGCCTTTGTCAATCGAGAGTTTCCGCGCGAGTTGCGCGGGCGTGGGCAGCGTCGTGCCCGGCGCGAGCACGCGCTCGCGGATGCGCGTTTCAATCTCGGTGCGGAGTTGGAGATAGTAAGGCCCCGCCGAGCGGTCTTTCAGTACGATATCCATATACGCCATTATGCCCCGCCCGCGCCGTTTTCGACAAAAGCACGGAGCATGAGGAGCGCGCACGTTTAAGCCGAGAGCGGTTTGGACGTGCGCGCTTTGTGACATTCAGCGGGCAGTTGCCTTTATTGGTTCGCCTTCAAGTCTTCGATAATCGCGTTGGCGATGGCCTTCGCCATGTCGGCGCGGACTTGAGGTGAATTGGGGCCGACATTCAAAAGAATATCCACCGCCGGGACATCTATGAATTCTAACTCGACCAGACAGCCGCGCGACTTCGTCCCGAGGGCCGCCTCGTTGAGCACCCCAAGCTTTTGGTCTTTCACACCGCGATCTTTGGCGTTCGCGTCGTGGGCCTTGATGGCATTGAAAGTGGCCTTCTGCACGCGCAGCGCCAAAGCCCTGTCGGCGGGGTGGTTCGAGTTGATGTTCTTGGGACTAATCAACGTCTCGGTGCCTCTGGTCGTAGCGTTGAACCCGTTACAGTGAATGCTCAAAAAGATGTCCGCCTTGTTCGTCTTGGCAACCTTGGCCCTGTCCGACAGGCCGAGGTTGGTGTCCTTGTCGCGCGTCAGAATGATTTTGACGGTGTGGCCGCCGAGCTGTGCCACTTCCTGCAAGGCGTCGCGGACGAGAAAGGCGAAGCGAAGGGTGATGTTCTTTTCGAGCACGCCGCTGGCGCTGACCGCGTTGTTCTTCGACGATCCGCCAACATCTATGTTGCCGCCGTGACCGGGGTCTATGACTACAGTGCCTTTTGCCATATCGGTTTCTCCTGAGTGGGTAAAGTCAACGAGTTGAATTGGCCGGAGCCGTCTCGCCCCGCCGGTTGCTATCTAACCTGTCTATGCAAGATTGGGACAAAACGTTTCCGGGAGCTGACTTTAGAAAAAAGACTTGAGCGCGGCGAGGTTGCGGGCGTCGTCGCCCAGTTCGTCCTGCGGCGTGCGCGAGCATTGGAATGTATTACCCTTAAGGTACGTCAATCATCCCAACCCTGTTCGTCAACTACGGTTCTGAGATTGGCCTCAAGATGTCTAAAGGCAGGTAGGACGCGGAGGGGAGCGAAATCCTCTATGAAGCCTGATACTTGTGAGGCCCGTGACGATAGCGCGCGAACTTTCAGCCGTCTTAAACGGCGGCCTGAAAGTCCGCTGGCGGTGCGAATCAAGTTGTAAAGCTCCGTTTTAGGGTCGGGCAAATTTTCAACTCGCCTAAGCTCTGGCAATCCAAGCGGCTCTCGCCCATTAGGATTTCCCGCCGCCCTTCGTATTGCAGCTACATCGAATAATAGCCATGCCTCCTGCATTCGCACTGGCACAACACAAACCACTGGCGATACGCCTATCACTTGCTGAGCTTCATCAACTGCAACCTGAATTTCAGCAAATCGCATCTCCCGTAGCGCTCGATCCGCGTCTCGGTGGACGAATAAAAGGTCGCAAGGGTAAAGTTCAATACTTCTAATAATCCTTTCCTTTAAACCTCGCGGTTTCTCTCTCAGCCGCCAAACGTCTGCTAAATTTGGCTGAATCGCGCGTCTTATTCCGATGTCTCTGAGAAGCCATGTAAGCAGAGGCAGCAAGGCTCTATCAGAACTACCCTCGGGGAGTAGCGTATATCTGAGATCAGGCATTGCTACTTACCTTGTTGAGGTTGAGAGAACGGGAGTAGAAATTGAAGATCGGGTCTGTCTATCACCCGACTACCTTCCGGAGCGGAGTCAGAGTCGGATTCAATATCCTTATCATTTTCTACTCCGTTAGAGCTTACCGGATTCAGATAGGCCTGCAATTTGCCATTTGGAATAGGGCGGGGGTTCTCAGGCGCCTTTGTTCTCCATGTATTGGGTAGGGGACTGAAACTCGCGTGTTTAAATCTCGCCCCTGATGCAACTGATTCCATTAGCTCTGTTACTAGCAAACTACTGTCTGAGACTTGTGCGACCACTGACGGCGAGTGCGTATTGATAATAACTTGTCGGAGCGGATTGTCAGGGCCGACAGGTTCGTTCACGTCCGTTGCGATGTCTTGAAGAAGCCTAAGCATTGCCGGTATGCGATCCGGGTGAATGCCGTTCTCCGGCTCCTCCAGGCAAATCACGCCTTGAGCTTCGGGGTCGAGTTCGAGAATCGACAATGCAAGGAAACGTAATGTTCCATCCGATAAATCCTTAGCCGGATGAACTGTTTTCTCCCGATCAGTCACTAAGAGAGTGAGCAGTCGGCGTTGTTCGTCTCGTTCAACTGTTATCTCGTATACATCTTCGATCAACTCAGATAGACGGCTCGCGATCTGTCCATAGACATGAGACCTTGATTCATCTGTCGGGACATTGTTCTTAGTGCTATTGCCATTAGAAATGGCAAGACGATAAAGAGTAGCTGCTAAGTGGGAGCCATCCGTTCCTAATGTAGTTGGAGCAGTAAACAACTCATCTGGTTTGCGAAGCGCTGAAGGCTCAAGCTGCAATAATCGCCAAGCACGCATTTCGTTACGGGCTAATAATGCTGTGGGGCTTTCGGCGGCAGTTGTTGCCGAGAGAACGGTTCGGAGAAGTTTAGCGGCTAAACGTAAGGATGGGCGACCGCCACTCTTAGAAAGTCTATCACCGCCGCCGGCGTCATTATGCAGTCTGACAACGCGTTTTCCTCTTTCAACAGTGGTAGAAATATAATTTTGACCACGGCGCGCGCCTGTGACAGCAGAGTCGAGCCAAGCGTTTTTAGGGCGGAATAATAATCTTTTGCGCGCCTCTCTTTTTTTAAAGTAGGATAACTGCTCTTCGATTATCTCCAAGTTGCCTGAAGACTGAAGATTGTCGCCGCGGTATGCCAGCTTAATTTCGTATCGTAAAAAGGTAGTAGTTGCTACGGCCTGTTGACCTAGTTCATCAACCCCCTCTCTGGGAATAATCATCTCTGCTTCAAACGACATCTCGTCGTCATATTGATTGCCAACCCGATGAAACAAACTTCGCACGTCAGACGCCCGCCCTACCTCATCACGAATTGACATTGCAGCTTTGTTTAAGGGTTCATCTGCGAGCGCGCTCAGAAATCGAATTGCGTCAAATAGATTTGATTTGCCGACTGCGTTCGGCCCAGCGATACAAGTAAATGGCCCAAAGCGGACATCAACATTGACTAGGTTTTTGAAACCGTTAACTTTTAGCCGGGTCAACATTATGTTTTCTCCTAACGCCCGGGGCGAACTTCGTCACAAAGAGGATCAGTTAAAGTGTGAACAAAACTTCTCAATAATTCAAGGTTTCGTTCGTCGTCGCCCAGTTCGTCCTGCGGCGTTTCGAGCAGGAAGGCGGCGTGCGCGAGCCGTGGGTGGCGCGCGACGCGCGCGAGGGCTTCGGCGCCGATGTGGCCGAGGCCGATGTGCCAATGGCGGTCAACGCGCGAGTTGTAGGCAGCGCGCGAGTCGTTGAAGTGAATGGCGCGAACATTGGCGAGTCCGATGTTGCGTTCGAGCGCGTCGAAGGTGGCGGCGAAGCCGTCTTCGTCGCGGAGGTCGTAGCCGGCGGTGAAGGCGTGCGCCGTGTCGAGGCAGACGCCGAGATTCAGTTCGGGGCAGCGTTCGATGATCTCCCGCAGGTGCTCGAAGCGGTGGCCGATACACTCGCCCTGCCCGGCGGTGTTCTCTAAGAGAATGCGAAATGCGCCGAGCGCCAACCCCGCGCACGCGGCTTTCAAACTCTCCGCGCATGTGCGGATGCCGGCGGCCTCACACGCGCCGCGCGCGCTGCCCGGATGGACGACGAGGTAATCCGCGCCGAGTTGGATGCCGCGCTCGACCTCTTCGCGGAAAGAGGAGACGGACTTGGCGCGTATCTCTTCGTTCGCGGCGGCGAGGTTGATGAGATAGTTGGCGTGGATGGCGACCGGCGTGATCTTCATCTCGCGCCGCGTGGATTTGAAGAGCGCGACCTCTGCGTCAATCAGAGGCCGCGCCTGCCAGCCGCGCGGGTTGCGCGAGAAGATTTGCACGGTCTCCGCGCCAAGCGCCTGAGCTTTGAGCAACGCGTTCCGCAACCCGCCGGCAACCGGCGCATGAAAGCCGATGCGCGGTCGCGTGCCGGAGGTCGCGGACTTGTTTTTGCGCGGACGGCTCAAGGCTTCGCGCCTCGTTCGACTTCCGCCATCACGCGCAGAACGTTGCCGCCGAGAATCTTCCGTATATCATCTTCCGTGTAGCCGCGCCTGAGCAACTCCGCCGTCAGATTAGGCAGGTCGGCGACCGACGCGAGGTCGGCGGGGACGGCCTGTATGCCGTCGAAGTCCGAGCCGACGCCGACGTGCTCGACGCCGACGAGACGGACGATGTGGTCTATGTGGTCAACCACGCGGGCGAGCGAGACGGGGGGCAGGCGCTTTTTGAATTCGCGCGCGCGCACGCGGTCGCGTGCGATGCGCCGGAACGAGCCGCGCCCTTCGGCCCGCGCGCCGGCCTCTCGCACCATCGCGGCGATTTCCGCGTCCACGCGCGCCTTCTTCTCGTCCCAGCCCGGCTCGACGAACGCGGGGTAGAAGACGACGCACACGACGCCGCCCGTCTTGGCGAGCGCGCGGATTTGATCGTCCGTCAGGTTGCGTGGGTGGTTGACGATGGCGCGCGCGTTCGAGTGCGTGGCAACGACCGGCATCGTCGAGACTTCGACGATGTCCCAGAAGGTTTTGTCCGACGCGTGCGACACGTCAACCATGATGCCGAGGCGGTTCATCTCGCGCACTACCTCGCGCCCGAAGTCGTCGAGGCCGCGCGTTTGTCCCGCCGCGTCGCCCGACGAGCCGGCCCAGCTCAAGCTGTGCGTCCACGCGGGCGTGATGTAGCGCACGCCCATCTCATAATAGCGACGGACGTTCTCCAGCTTCTCGTCAATCGCGTAGCCGCCTTCGAGTCCCATGAGCGCCGCGAGCTTGCCCTCATCCGCCGCGCGTTGGATGTCCGCCGCCGAGGTGGCGAGCGTCCATGTCTCCGGATGCTTCTCGGCGAGCGCGCGCACGGCGGCGATCTGCTCGTCGGCGCGCGCCGTCGCGCGCGCGCCGCTCCCGCCGTACAGGTT
>JBGTBQ010000326.1:0-6183 GCA_041749275.1 Pyrinomonadaceae bacterium
CACTGCCGGCGGGCCGAACAAATCGTTGGACGCGAGCGGCGGGAGCGTGTTTCGTAACTTAACGGGTCTGGCGCTGCTTGATTGAATTCGCGCCGCCGCGTCAACTCAACCGATAAGCGGCAAAATGGATAAAGTCGAGTCAGACAGGTGTGAGCACCGCGAATGAAACTGATGAACAGTCTGCTGCTTCGTCCGGCGCGCGTTGCGCTGGCGCTCATCTTTTGCGTCACGACTTTGGGCGCGGGTGTCTTCCCCGCGCGAAGTCAGACCAAGACTTCGCGGAAGCCTGCGCTCTCGGCGGAGTGGACGGCGGCGCTCGAACGCATCACGGCGGATAGTCTGCGCGGGCATCTATCTTTCATCGCTTCGGATTCGCTCGAAGGGCGCAACACGCCTTCGCGCGGCCTCGACATCGCCGCTGAGTACATCGCCGCGCAGTTTCGCCGCGCGGGGCTTGAGCCGGCGGGCGACGACGGTTACTTTCAGACCGCGACGTGGGGCGAAGTCGTCGCCGCGTCGCGCCGCGCGCGACAACTCGCGCCGGAAGAGGCGGCGCTGAAAGTTCGTAACGTCGCGGGGCTGTTGCGTGGCTCCGACCCGACGTTGAAGGACACTTACGTTATCCTTTCGGCGCATTACGATCACGTCGGTGTGCGTCCCGAACGCGAGGGCGACAAAATTTTTAACGGCGCGAACGACGACGGGAGCGGCACGGTCTCGGTCGTCGAAATCGCCTCGGCGCTCGCGTCTCTCAAACAGCGACCGAAACGGAGCCTCCTCTTCTTGACCTTCTTCGGTGAAGAGAAAGGCTTGCTCGGCTCGCGCTACTACGGCAGCCACCCGCTCGTGCCTTTAGAGAAGACCGTGGCGCAGATCAATCTCGAACAGTTGGGCCGCACGGACGACAGCGAAGGGCCGCAGGTTGGAACCGTGACGATGACCGGCTTTGACTATACGGACTTGGGCGAGACGCTCAACCACGCGGGCGACGCGACCGGCGTCAAGGCATACAAGCATCCACGCAACAGCGACGCCTACTTCGGGCGGAGCGACAATCAGGCGCTCGCCGACGTGGGCGTCCCGGCGCACACGCTCGGCGTCGCCTTTGAGTTTCCCGACTACCACGGGGCCGGCGACCACTGGGACAAGATTGACTACGCCAACATGGCCCGCGTCGCGCGCACCGTCGCGCTCACGCTGCTGTTCGTCGCCGACAACCCGCGTGCGCCAAAGTGGAACGAGGCGAACCCGCGCACGGCGAAATACGTCGAGGCGTGGAAGAAACTGCACGGACAGTGAGCGTCGGCGAGGAGCGATAAGCCGGGGCGGTCGCCAACGCTCCGGCCTTTTTATTTTGATTCGTCCCTCAACACAACCCGCCCACACCCAGAATCCGGCGCTTCGTCACAATCTCGCCTCCGCGCTGAAACCGCCGTGTAAACTCGCGCGTACCATGTGCGCCTTTTCTGTCACGTGTCACCTAAACATCTCAAACGTAAGGAGCCACCAATGAACTCATCAACCTTCCGCCGTCTGGGCCTGCCGTTGCTCGTCGCCGCCGCGTGGAGTTGCAAACTGGGCGACGCGATGGTGCGCCCGCCCGAAAATCGCTGTCAGGTCTGGTAGTCGAAGGTGGGGAGGATGAACACGGAGCGACGCGTCCGCTCTTGTTCCGCGTTCATCCCAGGGTCTATCCCTTTCCGTGTCAGTTGGATTTGCCACAGCGACATGGAGGCATGGAGATGAAGACGGAAAACGAATCATTGATGAGGAGAGAGCGTGGATCGTTCAACGCTCCCGGCACAATGTTCCCCCCTTCATTTTTCTTTCTCCGCGTCGCTGTGGCTAACTCCGAAAGTGTGGCCCGGCGTTCGTCGTCCTCTGGATGGAAATCGCTCTTCATCCGTGAGAGACTAACGCCATCCCCTGTTACAACTCGCGCGGTTCGCAAACTTAGATTTGAGTTTTGAGTTTGAACGTCACAAGAAAAGCAAAAACTGTTGAGGAGTGTCCCACATGAGTTTGATGAGAGTTCGCTTCGTCACCGGCTCGCTGCTGGCGCTTTGTTTGTGCTTCGCCGTGCTGGCGCAGAGCAGCGGTGTCAATCGCGCCTTCGACACGTCGCGGATGGACAAGAGCACGTCCGCGTGTCAGGACTTTTACCAGTTCGCCAACGGCAACTGGTTGAAGACGACCGAAATCCCGGCGGCCTTCTCTTCGTGGGGCAGCTTCCACATCCTCGCCGAGAACAATCGCAAGACGTTGCACGACATTCTCGAAGAGGTGTCGAAGAAGCCCGATGCGAAGAAAGGGAGCATGGAGCAGAAGATCGGCGACTTCTACGCCTCGTGCATAGACGAGGCGAAGATCGAGGCCGAGGGCGCCAAGCCGCTGCAACCGGAACTCGCGCGCATCGAGAAGATCAAAGACCAGAAAGATTTTCAGGCCACGCTCGCGCACCTGCACGGCATGGGCGTCCCGGCGCTCTTCGGCTTTGGCTCGCTGCCCGACCTCAAGAACAGCGCACAGGTCATCGGCTTCGCCGGACAGGGCGGCCTCTCGTTGCCGAACCGCGACTACTACACGAAGACCGACGAGAAGTCGCAAAAGCTGCGCGCCGACTTCGTCGCCCACATGGCGCGGATGTTCGAGTTGCTCGGTGACGCGCCCGACAAGGCGGCGGCCAATGCCCAGACCGTGATGCGTATCCAGACGCGGCTCGCCGAAAGTTCGCGCACGCCCGTCGAACTGCGCGACCCGACCACGCAGTATCACATCATGGACGCCGCCAAGCTCAAGGAACTGACGCCCGGCTTTTCGTGGGCTGATTACTTCAAAGGCATCGGCGTCGGGGCGGGTAATATCAACGTCGCGCACCCCGAATTCTTTCAAGCCCTTAACCGGACGCTCGCCGAGGTTCCCGTCAACGACTGGAAGTCCTATCTGCGCTGGCATCTCGTGAACGCCGCCGCCCCGACGCTCTCCTCGAAATTCGAGACCGAGAACTTCAACTTCTATGGCAAGACGCTGCAAGGGCGGAAAGAACAGTACCCGCGCTGGCGGCGCTGCGTCGCCGCCACGGACGCGAATCTCGGCGAGGTGCTCGGACAGGTCTACGTCGCCCGCGCGTTCACGCCCGCATCGAAGGCGCGGATGCAGACTCTGGTCAACAACCTGACCCGCGCCTTCCGCGAGCGCCTGCTCAAACTCGACTGGATGAGCGAGCCGACGCGCAAGGAGGCCATCGCCAAGCTCGAAGGCTTCAAACAGAAGATCGGCTACCCCGACAAGTGGATTGACTATTCACGGCTCGACATGGATCGCGGCTCCTACGCGCGGAACGTCCTGCGCGCGAGCGCCTTCGAGCAGGCGCGCGACCTCGCCAAGATCGGCAAGCCGGTTGACCGCACCGAGTGGGGGATGACGCCGCCGACCGTCAACGCCGGCTACAACCCGCTCAACAACGACATCTCGTTCCCGGCGGGCATCCTGCAAGCGCCCTTCTTCAACCCCGACGCGGACGACGCCGTCAACTACGGCGCCATCGGCGCGGTCATCGGCCACGAGATCACGCACGGCTTCGACGATTCCGGAGCCAACTTCGACGCCGCCGGCAACCTCCGCATGTGGTGGACGCCCGACGACAAGAAGAAGTTCGACGAGCGCGCCGAATGCGTCATCAACCAGTTTGGCGACTACGAGGTCGAGCCGGGCTTGAAGATGACGGGCAAACTCGTCAGCGGCGAATCCATCGCTGACCTCGGCGGACTCGACGTTGCCTACGATGCTTTCCAGCAGTCGCTGGCGGGCAAACCGCGCCCGGCGAACATTGACGGCTTCACGCCGGAGCAGCGTTTCTTCCTCGGCTGGGCGCAGGTGTGGGCCGGGAAGTATACGCCGGAGTCGGCGCGCTTGCAGGCTCAGTCCGACCCGCATCCGCTCTCACGCTTCCGCGTCAACGGCCCGCTCTCGAACATGCAGGCGTTCGCCGCGGCCTTCCAGTGCAAGGCGGGCGACGCGATGGTGCGACCCGAAAAAGATCGGTGTCGGATTTGGTAAGGCGGAGGAAACCGAGCTAAGAGCAGTAAGCGGTGAGCGGTTCAAATCGAAGATGAAAGAGGCTTGAGATGATTTAATCTCAAGCCTCTTTTTTCAACTGCACGGGCCTCAATATCTTCGCCGCCCCGGCGCGGTCTTCAACAGCGTCCGGCGCGTCCAGATTAGTCAAGACGGTCGCCGTGGTCGCAACGCTCTGCGCGGTCTCGGCGCTACCGCGGGCGGTTCCGACATGGCGCTTCCCCGTGTCGGTCGTATCCAATTGCCAATCACTCTATGATGAACCTACAAGGAGGGAGGGCAGCGATAAGCTCAAGCCGGAATGGCGCATCCCGACGATTTCGCTCTCGCGCCCGTGGACGCACATCAAGACTGCCGCGACCCGGAGAGGGCCGGAGCTAGCGGGGAGCGAACGTTCAGTTGGGTTTGGCTCAGTGGCCGACGGCGGCGCCGGCGGCTCGCGTGCGGACAGGTTGCCGCTCATGCCGGGAGCACGCGCGGGCAAGAGCCTGCTCGACGCGCGGCTCGACATTGCATTCGGGCTGGCGGCAGACCGCCGCGAGTTCCGAAATGACAAGGTAGCGCGCGCGCTCGAGCATACGCTGCTCGCGGAACGAGAGCGGCTTCGAGTGGCTCAGGTATGTCAGGTTCTTGAGGACTTCGGCGACCTCGAAAATGTCGCCCGTCCGCATCCGGTCGGAGAAATCCTTGAAGCGGTCTTTCCAATCGCTGGCCGCGCCCGAAAAGTCGTCCGCCAGATGCTTCAGGAGCATCTCGCACTCGCCGTTGGTGATCGGAGAGCGCAGACCGACTTCCGAAGCGTTGGCGACGGGGACAAGGACGACTGAATTAGTAGCAGCGAGACGGAGCGTGTAGAAAGGAAGGCTGGTCGCTCCGATCTGTTTCTGCTCGATCTGTTCGATGGTTCCGATGCCGTGATTGGGGTAGATGACCTTCTGGCCCACTTTAAAACCCACCACTCACCTCCTCTGACTTGCAAAAAACAAGGCCGCTGTCGCACTTCGGGTTTGGGCTTCCCCTGAGGGATCGTTGCGACGCGGCCCGCGTCGGTTGTGAATTCTAACGAAAGTGTAACAAGCGTCGCGGGCCGCGGTCAAGGTTCAAAATTTGCTCCGCAAATCGAGAAAATTCTTTTGTCGAAACTGCAACGAAAAGCGGAAGCCACGCAGAACTGATAAGTAGCTTTCAAGCGGTTTCGTAAATTCTTCGCGTATGCGCTTATTCGTCATTGTCCTTCTCTTGGCGCTGTGGCATTCGCCCTCAACGCGGCGGGAAGTTCGATGGTGAAGGTCGAGCCTTCGCCGGGCGCGGAGCGCACCGTGGCCTCGCCGCCGTGCGCGCGCGCGAGGTGTTTGACGATGGCGAGTCCCAATCCCGTACCGCCGAGCGCGCGCGAGCGGGCGCGGTCAACGCGGTAGAAGCGCTCGAAGATGCGCGGGAGGTGTTCGGGGGCGATTCCTTCGCCCGTGTCGGTGACGTGGACGTGGTCGCGTGCGCCCGTCCGTTCGTGCGCGATGCGAACCGCGCCCCCCTCGACGCTGAATTTGATGGCGTTGTCCACAAGGTTCGTCAGCATCTGTTCGAGCCGCCGCGCGTCGGCATGGACGAAGACTTCCGCCGGCGCCTCGTTGACGAGCGCGACATGGCGCTCGTCGGCGAGCGAGGCGAGCGCCATGAAACACTCGTTGACGAGGCTCGCAAGGCGCACCGGCTCCGGCTCGACCGTCACCGTTCTGGCTTCGATGGCGGACAGCTCAAGGATGTCGTTAATCAGGCTCCGCATCCGCTCGGAGTTGCGGCGGATGACATTGAGGAAGCGGCGGCTGTGTTCGGGGTCGTCAATCGCGCCCTCTTCGAGCGTCTCGACAAAGGTGATGATGGCCGTCAAAGGGGTTCGCAGTTCGTGTGAGACGTTCGAGAGGAATTCCTGCCGGACGCGTTCGAGGCGTTCGAGTTGCGTGATGTCGAAGAAGACGCCGACGGCGCCGCGCACGTCGCTGCCGTAGACGATCTGCTTCTGACGGAGCGGCGCGACGTGCAGGTCGAAGACGCGGCGCACGCCGTTGCGGGCCGCCTCGAATTTGACCTCGGCGCGCTCGCCGCGCG
>JBGTBQ010000327.1:0-3102 GCA_041749275.1 Pyrinomonadaceae bacterium
GTCATGGGGTCCTGAAAGATCATGGCGATGTCGTTGCCGCGAATCCCGCGCATCCGCGCATCCGACGCCGCGAGCAAATTCTCGCCCGCGAAATGAATCTCTCCGCCCGCGATCACGCCCGGCGGCGAAATCAAACGCATCACCGACAGCGCCGTGATGGATTTTCCGCACCCCGACTCGCCCACCAGCCCCAACAGTTCGCCCTCATCCACGTGAAAGCTCACGCCGTCCACCGCGCGCACGAGACCGGCGCGCGTCGGGAAATGCGTCTGTAGATTTTTGACTTCGAGGAGATGCGGCACGAGTGGAGATTAGCTGATGTTTTATCCGATGCCAAGAAGTCTGAAAGAGGTCATTGATTCCGCCATTTGAAGAGCGAGCGTATTCGACTCATGGTATTGACGAAGGCTCGCTCCGTCCCCGTGGCGTTCGGTCGAAGTCCCGGTCGAAGCTGACAATCGTGAGGCCATACTTCTCCGCAGCCGCATACTGGTAAGCGTCGTCGAAATCGAGGTTGAATGCCGCCGCGTGGTCGGCCACCGCTTCCATTTCGTCAGGATGAAGTAACGCCACGCTTGTACCTGCCGTCGTCACCATGTCGGACAGGAAATCGCGGAAGGCATCCGGCTTGTCGCGCCGGAGCAGCATCAGGCCGATGGAGTGGAGCGAGAAGTCGGAGATGAAGAGGTCGTGCGTGTCGGTCTTGGCGAGTAACGCTCTGGCTTCGTCGGAGCGCGCCTGTTCGAGCAGCACTTCGAGGAAGATGTTGGTGTCAACGAGCAGCCTCATTCGATTTCGCCGCGCCGCCGCGTGATCTCGTGCTGAAGGTCAACGGAGGTGAATTCGTCGCCCGAATCTTTCAGCGCGCCCGCCCAACCGAACCGCGGCTTCCGGCGCGAATGCGCGCGCTGCTTCGCCAGCAGGAACTCGACGAAATCGCGCACCTCCGCCTGCCGCTCCGGCGGCAACTGGTCTACCATTTCATTGATGGGCTTACCGTAGTCTCTCATTGCCGGGCACTATAGCACGCACATCAAAAGCCGTCAGCCTCGACCAGCGCCGTGCCGGGGAAGCGAAGCGCCTCCATTTGTGTGGCGAGAGGAATAAGAAGCACGGTGGGAAGAGGAGATGCGCGGGCGTCGGACTGAAAGATGTTGGCCGGTCTGCGCCCAGAAAGCGGCGGCTTGGCGCATAACGTCCGTGGTCAAAGGAATGTAGCCGATGCTTTGCTGCAAAGCGTCGAGCCGCGCCAGTCCTCTGCTTTTACCGGCGCGCAAAAGCTCGCGGCGCACCTCATAATCGGCAATCTCCGGCACGAGCACACGCACGCCCCGGCGCAGTTGCGTTTGCAGCCAGAGATTGCATTCGTGGTTTTCGGTCGCGGCGCGAGGATTGGTCACGAGGCCCAGCGGCCCGGCGTCGAGCAGGATGATGCGGCTCATGGAAAGAGTTTACGGTCGGACAGGCGGTCTTCGTCGAGCGCGGCTTTGAGGAACGCCCACGTCTCACGCTGTTCCCGTTCGTCTTCATCGTTCCACGATTGCAAGAGCGCGACGGCGGACTCCACGTCGGTCGCGGGCAGTTCTGTCTCCGCGGCGCGTTCGTCCGGCCCTGTCGTCTCGTCCGTGCGCGTCTCGTCTTTTTCCGTTAGCTTCGACATGGTGATGATTTAAGCCTCCCGCTTTGTTTGTCTTCAATCCTAACACCCTTTCGTGGCTCTCGCATTCGCGCGCCTCAAAACAGCAAAGCCTACGTCCGCGCAAACGCAACCACACGAATACCGATAATGTTGTAGCTGTTGTCCGACGCGAGCCTGACGCGGTACGCCGAGCGGCAGCTGTCGGCAATGTTGTTCCACGAACCGCCGCGCAACATCCGGCTATTTGACTCCCCGCCACTCAACCATGCTGAGCCATCCGTCGGCGCCCCGTTGTAACTGTCATGCCACACATCTTCGCACCACTCCCACACGTTCCCGTGCATGTCGTACAGTCCGAATCCGTTTGGCTGTTTCCCTCCGACCGGGTGTGTCTCCATGCCTGAGTTTGCGATATACCATGCCATCGCATCCAGATTGCCCGCGTAATCCCCGGTCGTCCCCGCACGACACGCATACTCCCATTCCGCTTCCGTCGGCAGACAGTACGTGAACCCGTCATTCTGTCCGTTCAACTTGGCAATGAAACTGATGGCGTCGTCCCACGACACCCGCTCTACAGGCAAGTTGTCGCCTCTGAAGCGACTCGGATTATTACCCATCACTCTCTGCCAATGCGCTTGCGTCATCTCATACCGCCCCATGTAGAAGCCGCGTGCGATTGTCACTTGATGGACGGGCCGCTCGTTCGCTCCGCCGATGGTCGAACCCATCCTGAAACTTCCCGGCGGTATCCATACGAACTCGATGTCGACACTGTTGGTCATCGGCGGCGGCATGACCGGCGACCTCATCGCCGCCGCCCTCCTGCTAGATGCCACCATCGGCGGCGGCATGATGACCGGCGACCTCATCGCCTCTTGGAGTTCGCGCCTGAACGCCTTCGCATCCGCCGGTCGCGCGTCTCGCTCCTTTGCCAGCGCGCGTTTTATGACGGCTTCCAGTTCAGGCGGCGCATCCACTTCAAGCGGCAATGATGGTGGAGGCTCGGACAGGTGCTTCAACATTAACTCATCACGAGTCCTGCCGGTGAAGGGCCATTTGCCCGTCAGCATCTCGTAGAGCATCACGCCAAGACTGTAAACGTCAGCGCGCGCGTCCACCTCTGCGCCCCGCCATTGCTCCGGCGGCATGTAATAAGCCGTGCCCAGCACCGTGCCATACTGCGTGACCCGCGTCGCTTCCTGATCCAACAGTTTGGCAAGGCCGAAGTCTAAAACCTTGACCGTCTCCGTTTCGCCGTCTTCTTCGGGCGGGACGACCATCACGTTTTCCGGTTTCAAATCACGATGAATGACGCCCAGCCCGTGCGCCGCGCCAACCCCGGCGCAAATTTGGCGCATCAGCGCGACGGCGCGCGACGGCTCTAATCTGCCTTCGCTTTGCAGGAGACGGCGTAGCGGCGCGCCCTCGACCATCTCCATCACAATAAAGGCCGGCGCGCC
>JBGTBQ010000328.1:0-1626 GCA_041749275.1 Pyrinomonadaceae bacterium
CGACGAGCGCCGCCGCGCCGACCGCCGATGTGCGCGCGAGCCTCTCGGCGAGCGCGGCGAACAGGTGCGTGTCCGCCGCTACCGGCAGCGTGTCGAACAGCGTCTCCGGCCTCCGCGGGTGGTAGACTTCGGCGCTCGCGCGCGACATGCTGATGACGATCAGCCCCGCCGCGAATGCCGCCGCGAGCGTCAGACTTAACAGCGGCGTCAAATCCAAATCGGCATTTGTGTGCACCAGCCTGCCGACGCCGAAATAGGTCAACCCCAGCACCAGCGGCGACAGGATGAGCAGCGAGTACAGGTGCTCGCGCGCCCAGCGCAGACGTTCGCGCGCGTGCGCGCCGATGATAAGTTTCAGGTGCGTCATCTGTAATCGAGTCTACCTCGGAATCAGAGTTGATAGAGAGGGGACGGAAGAATCACGCCGCTTGTCAACGCCGCTCGCCCGTCAAGAACCTTTCGACAAAGTTCCGCAGCTCATCGAGCGATGAGTCGGCGACGACGCGGAAGACGCGCGCATCGAGGCCCGGCGGTAGTTGCGCGGCGGTCAGCGCGTCGGTGATGACGAAGGCGCTCGCGTGCAGACCCCGCCGCCAACCATCCGCGCGGGCGTCGCGGAACGAGAGCGCCGAAGGGTCTATCCCGGCGGCGACCAGCACGACGCGCGCCCATTCGAGGAAGCGCGGCCAACGCGACACCACCGCGACGAGCGCGTCCGCCGGTGGCGGCTTACGCCCCGCGAGCGCTTCGGGCACCGAGCGCGAATGCAACAGAATCGGCGTCGTCCCCGGCGGCAGCGCCGCGCGCATCGTTTCGGCGTGGCCGTACAGCGCCACGACCGCCGCCCCTATCAACCGCGCCCCATCGCGGCACTCGTCCACGTCCGCCCCGCGCACGCGCGCCCCGGTCGCCTCTTCAATCTCCTTCATCAGAATCTCGCGCAGGCCAGCGTCCGGCTCGACAACGAGGAAATGGTCGGGCGGCGCAAGCTCCAGCCAGTGCTTGACGCGCTCCTGTATCTCCGCGAGCGCGAACCCCTGCGCCCGCGCGAGCGCGAGAAAGGCCGAGATCAGTTGATCGAGTTCGAGCCTTGAATCGAGCGCCGCCGCCGCGTCTCCTTCGAGCGCGCGCACGTAAACACCGCTCCCCTTGCGGAATTCGAGCCAGCCGCGCCGCTCCAGTTCGCGGTAGGCGGCGCTCACGGTATTCGAGTGGATGCGGAAACGGCGCGCGAGTTCACGCGTCGAAGGCAGGCGTTGCCCCGGCTTCAGGTCGTCGCTGACCACGCCCAGCATGACCTGCCGCACGAGCTGCTCGCGCAAAGGGACTTCGCTATTTTTGGAGAGCCAGAGCCGCATAAAGACAGAGGCTAAAGGTTAGACGCTAGCAAAAGCAATTCCGCACCACCCTCTAACCTCTATATGCCGCGCACACCAAGACTGTCAGAACCGCCTGCGGTAGCGGGCGGTCTCTCCGTAAAGGTTGGAGACCGCCCGCTACCGCAGGCGGTTCTGACCTGCCTGCGCTCACCTAGTCGGCATCTTGGTGTGCCCGGCATATAGCCTCTAGCCTTTATGCTTACCGTTTCTTGCGCGCACCGCCGAATGCGCTGAGAAGACCAGCGAC
>JBGTBQ010000329.1:0-24398 GCA_041749275.1 Pyrinomonadaceae bacterium
CTCTCGGCGCTCGACATCGAGCGCGCGCACATCCTCGGCGCGTCCTTCGGCGGTTTCGTCGCGCAGGAGTTCGCGCTTGGGTTTCCTGAGATGACGCGTAAGCTGATTCTCGCCTGCACGAGCCACGGCGGCGCGGGGCACATCCCGCCCACGGCGGAGACGCTGGCGGCCATCGCCTCGACGAAGGGGCTGAACACGGAGGAGCGCGTGCGCGAGAATCTGCTGCTCGCCTTCACGCCCGGCTACATCGAGCGCGAGCGCGCGGAGGTTGGGCGCGTGGTATCTTTACGCGCCGAGAATCGCGTGCCGGATTACGTCTACCAACGACAACTACAAGCCGCCGTCGCGTTTGATTCCGCATCCCGTGTGGGCGCGATCAGCGCGCCGACGCTCGTCATCACCGGCGACGCTGACAACATCGTGCCGCCCGCAAACTCCGACAACCTCGCCGCCCGCATCCCCGGCGCGGAGTTGCGGGTTGTCGCGGGAGGCAGCCACACTTTCTTCATCGAGCGCGCCGACGAATTCAACCACGCGGTCATGGAGTTCATCGAGAAATCATGAATTCGATTTCGGGCTTTATAGCAATTTGCAATTGGATGCGACCACATCAACGACCGTTTAGAGGCGGGCAATGCCCGCCGGTTCAACTTGAGACGGCGGGCATTGCCCGCCTCTAAACGGTCGCACCCAATTGCAAACCGCTGTAAGTCCTGAATTAAAACGCTTTTGAGTTAAATCGAAAGAGAGGAATAACAAGTGGCAGCGAAAGAACTGAAGTTCAGAGAGGACGCGCGGGGCGCGATACTTGAAGGCGTGAACGTGCTGGCGAACGCGGTGCGTGTGACGCTGGGGCCAAAAGGTCGAAACGTCGTGATCGGCAAAAAATACGGCTCGCCCGTCATCACGAAGGACGGCGTGACGGTGGCGAAAGAGATCGAGCTGAAGGACAAGTATCAGAACATGGGCGCGCAGATGGTGCGCGAGGTGGCGTCGAAGACGAACGATATGGCGGGCGACGGGACGACGACGGCGACCGTGCTCGCGCAGGCGCTCTTCCGCGAGGGCGTGAAGAACGTCGCGGCGGGCGCGAACCCGATGTCCTTGCAGCGCGGCATTCAACTCGGCGTCGAAGCGGCGACCGCCGCGCTCGAAAAGATGTCGAAGAAGGTGAAGGACAAGTCCGACCTCGCCAACGTCGCCGCCGTCTCGGCGAACAACGACCGCGAGATCGGCGAGCTGGTCTCCGAGGCGATGGAGCAGGTCGGCAAGGACGGCGTCGTGACGGTCGAAGAGTCGAAGTCCATGCAGACCGAGCTTGACCTCGTCGAAGGGATGCAGTTCGACCGCGGTTATCAGTCGCCCTACTTCGTCACGAACGCCGACCGCATGGAGGCCGTCCTCGAAGAGCCGCTGATTCTCCTCCACGAGAAAAAGATCGCCGCGATGCGCGACCTGCTGCCGGTGCTCGAACAGGCGGCGCAGCAGGGACGCGCGCTGCTCATCATCTCGGAGGATGTCGAGGGCGACGCACTCGCCACGCTCGTCGTCAACCGGATGCGCGGCACGATCAAGGTCTGCGCCGTCAAGGCGCCCGCCTTCGGCGACCGGCGCAAGGCCATCCTCGATGACCTCTCGGTGCTGACGGGCGCGCGTGTCATTACCGAAGACCTCGGCATCAAGCTGGAGAACGTTACGCTCGCGGACCTCGGCTCCGCGAAGCGCGTGATCGTTGATAAGGACTCCACGACCATCGTCGAGGGCGCGGGCCAACGCAAGGAGATTGAAGGGCGCGTCCAGACCATCCGCCGGCAGATCGCGGAGACGACCTCGGACTATGACCGCGAGAAGTTGCAGGAGCGTCTGGCGAAACTCGCGGGCGGCGTCGCCGTCATCCGCGCCGGCGCGGCGACCGAGACCGAGATGAAGGAAAAGAAGATGCGCGTCGAGGACGCGGTCAACTCCACGCGCGCCGCCGCGCAGGAAGGCATCGTGCCGGGCGGAGGCGTCGCGCTCGAGCGCGCCAGCCGCACGCTCGACAAGCTGGAAGTTGAAGGCGATGACCCGGACATTCGCACGGGCCTGCGGCTCCTGCGGCGCGCGATGGAGGAGCCGTTGCGCCGCATCGCCGAGAACGCGGGCGTGGATGGGGCGATTGTCATCGGCAAAGTGGAAGAGTCGAAGGGCGCGGTCGGGTATAACGCCGCGACGGGTGTGTATGAAGACCTCGTGGCCGCCGGCATCATTGACCCGACGAAGGTCGTCCGCACGGCCTTGCAGAACGCCGCTTCAATCGCGGGCCTGCTGCTCACGACCGACGCCGCGGTGACGGACGCGCCGGAGCCGAAAAAGTCCGCCGCGCCTCCGATGCCGGGGGGCGAGGATTACGACTACTAAAGAAGGCAAAAGGTAAAAGTAAAAAGGCGAAAGTGAAGAAACGAATCTGCCGGCCAGTCTCCTTCACTTTTGCCTTTTACCTTTTTACATTTTCCTTTCTCAGTGGCGTGAATTTTGCTTCGCGCGTGTGTGGTATGATTCGGGTGTCCGGAAGCGTGACAAAGCGCAACCGGGCATTTGCACCTCGCATCTAAACAAGGCCGTTCGGGCGGGTTTCTTTGTCGGAACTGTTTCGCCGGTTTGAGAACACGGTTTCAGCTCCCGTCGTAAAAGAGGACGGCTGTAGTTGATGATGCGGGTGTCAGGTGATTTTATCTGCTCCCGCGCCAGTCGAAGGAAAAGCAATGATTGATCTTGGAACATATAAAGACCGCTTCGCGGAGAGCGGACAGCGTGTTTTAGAACACGCCATACAGGATTCGAAACGGCGTGACCAGAATTACATCGCCGTCGAGCATATCCTGAACGCCCTCGCCGCCGAAGAGGCAGACCTTTTCAATTCGACGATGCGCGACCTTGCGCTCGACCCGCGTTCGGTCAAGGTCTTGATTGAGAAGCGGCTCGAAAACTCTCGTTACCAGAATGTCAACAAGGCCATCCGCATCGCGCCGGAGACCATTGACCTCTTCAAGAAAGCGATGGAGCGCGCACGCGCGCAGGGGCGCAAGACGATCGAGGCCACGGACCTCTTCATGGCGCTCTCGCAGGACGAAAACAGCGCCTTCATGGGCGTCTTGCGGAACCTCGGCGCGAACCCGGAGTCGGTGGTCGAAAACGTGCGGACGCGCGTCCGGACGCGCGAGCAGGAGGAGGAGCAGTACAAGAAGAAGTTCGAACTGCCGCCCTATCTCAAGCACTTCGGCGTCTCTCTGAATCGTCTGGCGCGACAGGACAAGCTGCCACCGACCATCGGGCGCGAGCAGGAAATTCAGCAGATGATCGAAATCCTCTGCCACCGCGAGCGCGCCAACTCGCCGATGCTCGTCGGCGAACCGGGCGTCGGCAAAACGGCGGTCGTCGAGGGTCTCGCGCGGCTCATCGAACTCGAACCCGAAAAGGTGCCTTCGCGTCTGCGCGGCACGCACATCGTCCAGCTTCAGATGGGCGGACTCGTCGCGGGCACGATGCTGCGCGGCATGTTCGAGGAGCGCATCAAGGGCATCATTGACGAGGTCAAAGAGCGCGACACGCTGATCCTCTTTATTGACGAGGCGCATACCATCATCGGAGCCGGTGCCGCGCTCGGCACCAGTTCGGACGCCGCCAACATGTTCAAGACGGCGCTCGCGCGCGGCGAGATGCGGATCATCGGCGCGACGACGAATACCGAATTCAAGGAATACATCGCCGAGGATGAGGCGCTCGCGCGCCGCTTCCGGCAGGTGAAGGTCGCCGAGCCTTCGCTCTCGGAGACGCGCGCGATTCTGTTCGGTCTGCGGCCCCGGCTCGAACGCAACTACTCGGTCACGATCTCGGACGACGCCATCAATACGGCGCTGGAGATGGCGCCGAAGTACATCCGTAATCTGCACCTGCCGGATAAGGCCATCGGTTGGCTCGACACGGCGGCGGTGAAAGTCGAGATCAACGAACCGGAGGCGATGGTCGTCAAACCCGAACACGTCATTGATGTCATCTCGCAGGAATCGCGCATCCCGCGCGACATGATTTTCCGCGACACGACCGACCGTTTCGTGAAGATGGAAGAGGACGTGGGCGGGCGCGTCATCGGCCAGAAGGATGCCATCCGCGCCGTCGCGCAGCGGCTGCGGCTCAACAAGGGGCCGCTCAAGGAGTCGCACTACAAGCCCGATGGCGTGCTTCTCTTCCTCGGCCCGACCGGCGTCGGCAAGACCGAGCTGGCGAAGGCCGTCGCCGAGTTTATGTTCGGCGATGAAGAGAAGATGGTGCGGATTGATCTGTCGGAATACGCCGACGGCACCATCGGCATCGAGAAGCTGATCGGAATGCCGCGCGGCATCGTCGGCTCGGAGCGCGGCGGCGTGCTCACCGAACAGTTACGCGAGAACCCGTATACGGTGCTTCTTTTGGATGAGGTCGAGAAGGCTTCGCCGACGTTGATGAACCTCTTCCTACAAGCCTTCGACGAGGGCTGGCTGACGGATGGGCGCGGCAAGAAAGTCTATCTCTCGGACGCTATCGTCATTATGACCTCGAACCTCGGTTCGGAGAATTTCAAGAAGTATGAGAAGCCGTTCGGCTTCGGCACGAAGACGCTGGGCGACATGAAGGCCATTCGCGGCGACGTGATGAAGGCCGCCGAGACGCGCTTCTCGCCGGAGTTCCGCAACCGTATTGACGAGATCGTCGTCTTCTCGCCCTTGACGATGGACGAGGTGCGCGATATCGCGCGCCTCTATCTCGGCAAACTTCAACGGCAGATGGCTTCGCAGGGGCACCTGCTCGAAGTCACGGAGGCCGCGACCAACCTGCTGACCGAGAAGGGCTACAACCCAACCTACGGTGCGCGTTTCCTGAAGCGCCACATTGACGAGAAGGTGAAGCTGCCGATCACGGCGATGTGGAAACTCTCTCCGCGTTTCATCGCCGACGTGGAGAACGGCGAGGTCGTTATCAAGATGGATGAAGGTTCGCCTTCATCCACGGATGGATTGGCGAGGGTGTAGGGCGCGAGGCCGCGTCTGGATTGACTCGCCAACGATTCGAGAAGGCTTCAATGCGGAAATCATTGAAGCCTTCTCAATTTATTATCAACTCGACATGTTCGTCCGTTTTCAACGCGACGAGCATCTTGCTTTCGCCCTCCCCGCGATTTATAAAAATCACCATGAGAAAGACGCTTTTGCCCTTCAACGCGCGCCCGTGGCTGGCGGCGCTCTTCATGTTCGTTTGCGCGCCCGTCGCGCTCGCGCAGACCGGCTCCAACGCCGCCGCGAGCACGCCCCACGGCGCGAAGGATACGGCGACGAAAGCGGATGAGAAGGCCGAGGAGGTCGTCCGGCGGGCCGTCGAGGCAATGGGCGGCGGCTCTTATCTCGGCGTGCGCTCGGTCGTCTCGCGCGGCAACTTCACGGCCTACGAGCAAGGAGTGGCGACGTTGCCGATTACGTTTGTGGACTATCTGGTCTTCCCCGACCGCGAGCGCACCGAGTTCAAGGGGCGCGGCGTGCGGAGCATCCAGACCAACACGGGCGAGACGGGCTGGCTCTTCGATGGAATGGTGAAGAAGATCAAAGACCTCACGCCCGAACAGATCGCGGACTTTCGCTACGCCTTGCGGACGAGCCTCGACAATCTGCTGCGCGGCTGGTGGCGCGACGCGGGCGCGCGTCTCGCTTACGTGGGCCGGCGCGAGGCCGGCGTCGGAATGCGGAACGAGACCGTACGCCTCACCTATCCGGATGGCTTCGTGGTTGATTACGAGTTCGGCGCGCGGGATTTCAAACCCGCGAAGGTACGCTACAAGAAGAAGAACAATGAAGGCGAAGAGGTCGAAGAGGAGGATCGCTACGGTCAGCACCTGACGGTGGACGGCGTCGTCTTCGCGTTCGTCATTGACCACTACCGCGCGGGTGTGCAGTCGAGCCGCGTCAACTACGAGAAGGTCGAACTCAACCAGCCCATCCCCGACTCGCTCTTCGCGCGCCCGGTGGACGTGAAGTCAATCAAGTGAAGCGCGGGACGTTCGGATGAGTCGGAGTCTCTCGACGTGGACGTAAGTTTTACACTGTAGCGGGAAAGCTTCAACGCCGGCGCGGTGTGAGAAAGGGCGTGGGCGCATGGCTGTTTGTCATGCGCCCACGCCCTTTATCCGCCAGATGCTTCACCCGGCTTATTATTTCCTGACGCTCGCCTCCGCGCGCGACGCCGACGCTGCTTCTTCGGTGCGCGCGCGCGCGGTGGGATGCGGTTCAGGCAGCCCGGCCATCCGCGCGAAGAGGTTCTCGTACTCGTCCACGACATATTCCCAGTCGTAGCGCTCGCGCACGCGCTGCTGCGCGCGCTGCCGGTACTGGTTGACCAGCGCGCCGTCGCGCAGCACGTTTTGCAACTTCGCCGTGAGGTCATCGCCGTCCGTGTAAGTGATTGCGGCGTCGCCCACGGCCTCCATGTTTTCGGGCGTCGCCAGCGTCAGCACACAGTTGCCGTAGCCCATCGCTTCCAGCAGCGCCGGGTGCGTGCCGCCGACTTCGGTCGCGCCCACGTAGCAGTAAGCGTTCTGTTGAAGTGCGCGGTAGGCGTCGCCAAAGACGAAGCCGGTGAAGACTATCCGCCGGTCGCGGCGCGCGAGCGAGCGCAGGCGGTTGATGTAATCCTCGGCGTAAGGCGCGTCGCCGACGACGAGAAGTTTGTGCGGCGTCCGCACGCGCTTGAAGGCTTCGATGACGAGATGCGCGTTGTTCTCCGGTTCGAGGCGCGACACGTAGAGCACGTAGCGGTTCGGCTCGACGCCCCAGCGCTTGACCGCCGCGCGGTCGAGCCGCCGCTCGACCTCCGCGCCGTAAGCGATCATCGTCGAGGGCGCTTTGTAACGCGCCATGTAATAGTCCTGTATGACGCGCGCGTCCGTCACCGTCTCGTTCGGCAGCCACACGGCGAGGCGCTCGGCCACGCGATAGTAGTTCTTTCCGAGCCAGTTCCACTTCTTGCGTTTGTGCTCAAGGCCGTCAACGTTGATGGCGACGGGGACGCCCCCCGCGCGCAGGAAGGGCGCGAAGGGCGCGTTGGCGGCGTTGCAGATGAGCGCGGCATCGAAGCTGCGCCCGGTCGCCCCCGCGTGCAGCGCCGAGAGGAAGGCGTGGACGACCGTGTCGAAATATTTGTGACGGATGGTAGGCAGGACTTTCAGGCGGACGCCTTTGTACTCGATCTGGCGCGGGCTAACGTAGTGCGCGCGGCAGTAGACCGTGACGCTGTGCCCGCGCGCGACGAGGCGCGTCGAAAGCTGTTCCGCGAAAGTCTCGAATCCCCCGTAACTCGCGGGCACACCCCGCGTCCCCAGTATGGCGATACGCATGATTCAAGGGATGAGGGATGAGGGATGAGGGATGAAGTTAAAGACAAAGCTTTCTTCATCCCTCATCCTTCATCCCTCATCCTCCCTCCCAGTGGCTTTTCTATAGACCTGTAGAGTCATGCGGGCTGTGTCCCGCCAGTCGAACGCAAGTGCGCGTTGAAGTCCCCGCGCACTAAGTTCAGCGCGCAGGGCCGCGTCGTCAATCAGGCGCGCGATGGCATCTCTAATCGCGCCCGTGTCAAAAGGGTCAACCAACAGGCCGGCGTTGCCGACCACCTCCGGCAGGCTCGTGAGGTTGCCGGTGATGACCGGCGTGCCGCATCGCATCGCTTCGAGCGGAGGCAGCCCGAAGCCTTCAAAGAAAGACGGATAGACGAAACAGAGTGCGCCGGAATACAGCGCTGGCAAGTCTGACTCTGAGACATAACCGGTCAGCGTCGTCCCGTCGCGGGCGCCCTCTTCCTCAATGGCCCTCAACGTCTCGCCGTAGAGCCACGCCTGTTTGCCGACGATAACCAGTTGCGGCAGCTTACTCCCGCCGCGCGCGCGGCGCAAGTCTGAATATGCACGTATAAGACGCGCGAGATTCTTCCGCGGCTGAATTGATCCGACCGCGAGAATGTAACCGCCACGGATGCCGTAAACGTTCCGGACTCTTTCGATTTCTGTTGCGCTCGCGGGCTGGAAGTGCGGCGCGGCGGCGAGTGGGATGACGCTCACGCGGTCGGGGCTGAGGCCGTAGGACTCGATGAGGTCGCGCCGCGTGTGCTCCGACGGCGCGATGACGTGCGCCGCGCGACGGGCCGTGCGCCGCACGGTCAGGCGCAGTTGCATTCGGCTCCGGCGCTTGAAGGTTTCCGGCAGGTGCTCGAACGAGAGATCGTGGATGGTGGCGACGACTGGACACGGCGCGAGCGGCGGCGCGGTGTACTGCACGTGCAGGAGATCAACTGGCCGGCGGCGCAGCTCCGCCGAGAGCGTGAAAGGAATCCGCACGAGTGGCGTGTGCGGCAGCGTCCGGCGCACGCTGACGTGCGGCCAACGCCCGTGGAAACGCTCGAATGCCGCCTGCCTCGTCACGTAGACCGTGTAGCGGTGCGCCGGATCGAGTTCCGCCAGCGACTCCACGAGGTTCGCCGCATAAGTCTCGTTGCCCGCCAAACCGGTGCCGACCGAGTGCGCGTCAATGGCGATGTGCACGGGCGGATGATACTACAACGGCGCTTGTTAAGATGCGGGGCTGCAAGCCCGGACGCGCGGCGCGTGACGGTCGCCGCACGGCAGGGCCGCGCTGACCGATTATCCCGGCGGCGGAGCCGCGAAAGAATTCGGAGCGAATTGTCGGAAAAGCAAGCCTTTCCGCACTGTGCGGGCGGCAGAGCCGCGGAACCTGATCTGCTTTGGCGAGCGGTCTCTTCTCTGTTGCTCGTTCGGGCCTCTGGATTTCCCACACGTAACTGACCGATGACGCTCACGATATGAAAGCTGTTGCGTTAGGATGAAAACTGCGCTACCTTCGCGCGCATGGAGAAAGAATACCTCTCGCCTGAAGAGGCTGCTTTCCTGCTCGGCGTCACCCGCCGCACGATTTACAACTGGCTTAAAGCTGGCAAACTACCAGCTCTTCATATCGGTCGAACATGGCGCATTCATCGTGCGAATCTTGTCGCGAACACGAACAGCACGGAACGTGTAGTATGAAGACTGCCACGGTTAGAAACATACAGGCGGCTGCGCGCAGACAACCGCGCTCACCATGGCGGTCGCCTTGTCTGCCAAAGGCTCACGCGGACTTACAGTCTTGGTCGGACGGATGACCTCTCGGCGGGCGGTCTCGGGAGTTGATCTGAACGAATCGGAGCGGACGCGCCGCGCGGCACGGAGGCGACGCCAAGTGGGCCGCGGCTTTGGCTGACTTTCTCGTCGGCGTAAGTAATAGTTCAGGTCGCTTCCAGCGGTGAAGCCGGCGGGGTGAAACAAGGGGTCGTCTCATCGAGCTAGACCCATGAAAGAATGTCCCACCTGTTCTCGGTGTTTCCCTAATAGCGGTAGCCTGTGCCCGACTGACGGCGGTTCGCTGACGACGACGCTCTCCATCGAACCTCTCCTCGACGGGCGCTATCAGTTGCGGCGGCGGCTCGGCCAAGGCGGGATGGGCGTCGTCTTCAAGGCGCGTCACATCCTCCTCAAGACGACGCACGCCATCAAGATCATCCTTCCTGACCTCGCCGGAGGCGACCCGGAGTTCTTCACCCGCTTCCGCCAAGAGGCGATGGCGGCGGCGGCTATCCGCCATCACAATGTCATTGCGGTGACCGATTACGGCGTGCTCGACAACTCCACCCCGTTCCTCGTCATGGAGTTCATACAGGGCGAGTCGCTCCACGACCTCCTCATCGCGGAGAAGCGGCTCTCGCCCGAGCGGGCGCTGGAGATCATGGAGCCGGTCGGGGCGGGGGTGTATGCCGCGCACCGGCGGGGCATCGTCCACCGTGACCTCAAGCCCCTCAACATCATGATCGAGGACGACCTGCCGCTCAACGAGGCGGTCAAGGTGCTGGATTTCGGCCTCGCCAAGATCAAGTCGGGCGAGCTGCTTGGCTCCTTCGTCGCGGCGAAGACGATAGGGCTGATCGGCTCGCCTTATTACATGGCCCCGGAACAATGGTCGGAGGAGGAGCCGGATAAGAGCGCCGACATCTACTCGCTCGGCGTCCTCCTCTTCCAGATGCTCACCGGCGAGCCGCCGTTCAAGGGGCCGAACGCCCCGACGCTCATGAAGAAGCATCTCATGGACGAGCCGCCGCGCTTCGCGGAACTGGGGGTGGCGATGCCGCCGGCGGTCGAAGAGGTCGTGCGGCACGCGCTGGAAAAGAGGCCGGAGCGACGGCCCGCGACGGCGCCGGACTTCATCAATGAGTTGCGCGACGCGGTCAAATCCAGCAAGGGGTCATCCAACTTCAACGCGCCGTTCAGTCATGGCCCGCGTCCCACCCCGGAGCAATTCGCCAACACGTTCCCCTCCGACGCCGATGCCGCGTCGGACAACGCGCAGGCAGACACGGTCTGCGAAGAACGGCTGCGCGCCGAGCAGGAGTCGCGCCAGTGGGACGAGGCGGAAGCGCTCCGCGCCGCGCGAGCGGAAGCGCGGAAGTACGAAGAAGAAGAGCCTGATGTCAGCAACGTCACACTGTACGCGCTCTCCGGGGTCGCCGGGGCCAGCGAGCCTTCACAGGAGAGTTTAGCCGTCGAAGCGAGAGAGGACGGCTCGCCGTTGGCCGCTCCGTCGCATCGGCCAACGCGCCGACCGGCCATCCGAATTCCGACCTCGGCAGCCGGCCCGGAAGTTGTGAAGCGCCCCCTCCGTTGGCTGTTGGTTGGAGGGGCCGCCGCCGCCGTCTTGCTGGCTTGCGTCTCCGCCATCGTGATCTACCGATCCGCATCAACGAGCGTGAGTAACAACCAGTCGCCTGTGGCCGTCGCCCCGACGGAGGAGCCGACCCCGCCAACCCCCAACTTGGATCAAATCCTGATACGCGGCGGCACTTTTAAGATGGGGCGCGGCGACCTGCCGTCGGAGCAGACATGGTTCTTCATCCAATGGCCCGCGCACGAAGTCCCCGTCCCCTCCTTCTACATGGACAGGACGGAGGTCACCAACGCCGAGTACGCCGAGTTTGTGAAGGAGACCGGGCATCCTGCGCCGAGCGACACGAGGGGCGACAAAGAATTCCCTGACTGGAAGCCGTGGGTCGAAGGCAAGCCGCCCGCCGGACAGGAGCGTTGGCCCGTCCGCAACGTCACGGTCAGAGACGCCGAAGCCTTCGCCGCGTGGCGCTCGAAGCGCGATCAGAGGAGTTACCGTCTGCCGACCGAGGATGAATGGGAGTACGCAGCGCGGGGAGGCGGCAAGTTTCCACTTTACCCTTGGGGAGACAAGTGGGAGGATGATTCGGCAAATGTAGATACGGGGGAAGTACGACCGGTCGGGTCCCACCCTAAAGGCCGAACCGAGCAGAGTATCGAAGATATGATCGGTAATGTGTGGGAATGGACATCCTCAAAAGCTTATATTTATAAAGGAAATCGATACGGGCAGATTCCAAGTCAACATAAGAGCCACATCGTCATACGTGGAGGCTCATACGAAAGTAAGATAGTGGGGAAAGAACCCATAACCGCAACATCACGTCAGTGGTTTGCACCGACATTCAAAAGCCCGACCCTCGGATTTCGCCTTGTACGAGAAGCGCCGAAGCAGTAATGAAGCGGGCTGCGGCTGTTACGTGAAAATCAACCAGCCGTGGCCGGTCGGCTAAAATTGACATGCGAATTGGGCGCGAGTATACTCACGCCGAAAACGGTGAAGCGGGCGCTGCCTTACGAGATAAAGACTCCAGCCCGATTCGGCGACACAACCCGTCATAGCCACAGTGAGCGTCGCCGCTTGATCTTGATGCGGATCGCAACCTCGCGCTTCATTTTCTAAACGTTTGAGTTCTGACCAGACGATGCTCGAACTCCCTCACAACCTACGCATGTTGGTCTTGATACCGACGCTATCGGGTCTCCTGCTCGGCGGCGGCGGCCCCTTTCCGCCGGCCCAAGACATTAAGGGCGGGCGGGGAGAGTTGGTCGAGCGCGTGGGAAGGGATATCGTAGGGGGGAGGGGCGTCTTCGTCGTCCGAGACGTGGGCGGTGATATCGAAGGCGGTCGAGGCGTGTTCATCGCCCGGCTCAGTCTCCGGCGACAATCACTCCAGCGGTCGGTGGCATTCACGGCGCGCAACCGAACAGCGCCCGTCGCCAAGCCCACGGTTGCCGACATGGTTGAGGCGGCTTTAGCGCGAGCCGATAAGGCGCGGGACGCGAGGCCGCCGCGAAACGACGAGGCGAAAGCCGCCTACCGGCGGGCGGCTGATTTAGGCGACTGGCGAGGTTACGTCGAGCTGGGGAACATTTCCTCCGCTGAACTGGATTACACTTCGGCGGCTAAGTCTTACGAGCAGGCCATCACGCTCAAGCCCAATGAGTCCAAGGCGTATTACAACCTCGGTTACGTCTCCTATCTTGATGGGAATCGGGAAAGGGCGGCTCAGGCTTTCGGGCGACTCGCCGCGTTGAAGCCGAATGACGCGGAAGCGCAGTTCCTTTTCGGGCACATACTCTACAACCTCGACAAGTATGAGGAAGCTTACGCCCCCCTTAAGAAGTCCGTCGAGCTGAAGCCCGACGCCGACTCTCTCTACGCCTTGGGGCTTGTCTCCTACACCCTCGGCAAGTACGCCGAATCAGCCGACGCTTTCGCAAAGGCTTACGCGCTGAGGCCGAGCGCAGAGGCGCAGTTCAACCTCGCCACCGCCTACTATCAACTCAAGAGATATGCGGACGCTGCCGCCGCGTATAGTAAGGCGTTGGAAATCGGGCTTGACGAAGAGGACACAGCGACAGCCTCGTATAACTTGGGGTACATCTACTATACCCTCTCTCGCTACGAAGACGCGGCGACGGCTTTTACACAAGCCGCCCGGCTCAGGCCCGAAGACGCGCAGACGTACTCTGACTTGGGGCTGGCGTACTACAAGCTGGGCCGCTACGCGGACGCCGCCGAAGCCTTCAAGCGGGCCGTCGCTCTCCGGCCCGATAACGCCACGGCGCACAACAATCTCGGCCTCATGCTTTACAAAGGCGGAGACTACGGCGGGGCCATTGACGAGTACAAAAAATCGCTGGCGATTGACCCTCGAAACGCCGGGGTGCATTTCAACTTGGGTAACGCTTACTACCGGCAAAAAATGTACGCCGAGGCGCTGGAGTCGTATCTCAAGGCTATCGAGTTGAACCCCGGACTGGCTGATGCTTTTTACCAGACGGGCGCGGCTTATTACATCCTCGGCGAGTACGGGAAAGCGATAACAGCCCTCGAAAGGGCGACCGCTCTGGAGCCAGCCTTCGATGCTTATCATCTGCTGGGCAATTCACATCTTCAGTCAGGGCAGTTCGGCGCGGCGGCGGCGGCGTATGAAAAGGCGGTGGGGTTCAAAGCGGATGACGAACTCATTGCCAAAACCTACCACCTGCTCGTCTATACGTATTGGAAGTTAGGTAAGTGGAGAGAGGCGGTAGCGGCTTTTGAAAACCCCTCCTTGAGAAAGTCTCCGCGTGGAACCGATTTAATTGCCGCGTATGCCGCGTATGCCGGTGACGCTTACTACCGGGTCGGGCGGTACGGAGAGTCGGTAGAGGCTCTCCGCTTTGTCCTCGATCAGGGTAACGACGACGAACTCAAACCGAGCGTGTACGCGCATCTGGGCGCTGCCCTCTTTAACTTAAAACAGTATCGGGAAGCCGCCGCCGCCTTAGATCAGGCCGCGAGCTTAGACCCGGGTAATGACAACGCTCACATCCTTCTGATTCAAACCTACGACATGCTTGTCCGGACAGGTGTGGAAAAGGGCTACTACACTAAACGCGCTCAGGCTCACGTTGAAAAACTGAAAAAAACCAACCCGTCTTTAGCCGACCAGATAAGGAAGAAAAAAATCCGCCCAAGGTAGCCAATCGAACCTTGAAGGGATGATTGAATCGGCACCCTGTTTTAACCGTCGGCGGAATGCGAGGCTCAACTCCCAGATTGGGTGTTGAAGTCTAATGCAGCACACGGCCTTCACCCCCGCGCTTTCAGGCGCCGCCCTCCCCGCCCAAGTCATGGCCGGCGGTTGAAGGTCGGCGGCGTAGTCCCCACGGAGACGCGGGCCGCACTCACAGACCGGGGCCGGCGGACGAGCGCGTCCGACTCGCCCGGTTAAGGGAAATGACGTTCCGTAGCTTTTCCGCTTCACAGGAGGAAAGTAACATGCTCTTTACATACCGACCGGCGATGAAAGTAGCGGCCCTCTGTCTGGGGCTGGCCGTCATGCGGGCATCCGTGGCGGCAGTCCCGGCGATGCCTTCCCGTAAAGAGGAAACGCCGCCGCCGCAAACGGGCGCACAACTGGTGGGACGGCTCATCACGCGCGAGCGCAAGCCCATTACGGTGAACGGCACGATTGTCAGCACCGACGCCACCATCCTCACAGACTCCCGGATTCAGACTCCGGATGGTGTCGGGGCCACAATCATCCTTGAGAATTTAGCTACGATTGAGATCGGGCCGAACACCGATCTGGTGCTCGACTTCAGCAGCGGCAGGGTGCGCTTAGATATTAAACAGGGTTGCGTGAGGAGGACACGAATCGAGGAAGGAGTTGATTATTCCGAACTCACTCCGACGGGAGAGCCGGTGCAAAAAAAGGATGGAAAGACCATCTGCGTGGGCGCCATAGCCATTGCCGCCGGCGCGGAAGCCATTGGCTCCTCCGGGTCTGGGACTGGCAAGCCCGGCGGGGACGGAGGGGGGCTTTTCGGACTCAGTTTAGCTGCCACCGTTGCGACGCTGGGCGCTGTGGTCGCGGCGATTACCGGCGCGATCATAGGAACGCGGAACAATCAAGACGAAACCCCTCCCGTCATCAGTCCCATGCGTTAACCTTGGCGGTCATTGCTGCCGCGGCTCGACTCGTTCGGCTACGGGGCCGCCTTCGTTCTCGTGCGTCTTCTTTCAAGTCGTAAGGGCAGTGATGATCCACGAGGCCACACGAAACCGCACGAAACAAAAACCCTTGAGCGATAAGTGAGACTTCGTCTCGCTTCCTATCGCCTCGTGGATATTTTTCTTTCGCGCTCCAACCTCGCAAGCTTCGATTTTGTGCGCTCAACTCCACGCTTCCCGTTTCGCCCCTTCGCGTCTCGCCTCACTTTCGTTTTCCGGCAGGACGCCGCGGAAACTGCGGCGGTGGATGGAGCAGCAGCCATGCGTCTGGAGCGCCGTCAAATGCGCGCGCGTGCCGTAGCCGACATGACGCGCGAAGCCGTACACAGGGAACTCCAGATCGTAGTCGCGCATCAGCGCGTCGCGGAAGGTCTTGGCGATGACGGAGGCAGCGGCGATTGAAGCGGAGATCGCATCACCGCCGATGATGGCGCATTGCGGCAAACCGGACTCGCGCAACTGCAATGCGTCTATCAAAAGAAAATCGGCGCACGGGTCGAGCTTTTCAACTGCTTCGACCATCGCGCGCCGCGTGGCGATGAGAATGTTCGTGCGGTCTATCTCTTCCGGTGAGACGAGGCCAACCGCGTAACAGAGCGCCGTGCGCCGCAACTCCTCCGCGATGCGCTCGCGCCGAAGCCGCGTCAGTTTCTTCGAATCGTCGAGACCCGTGGGCAAAGGAGCTTCCGGGTCGAGGACGACTGCCGCCGCAACCACCGGCCCGGCGAGCGCCCCGCGCCCCACTTCATCCACACCGGCAATCATCCGGTGCCCGCGCGCACGCGCCTCATCCTCGAACGCCGTGCCGACTTTTAAAGGATGAAGAATGAGGGATGAAGGATGAAGAGAATTTTTGTTCTTCCGACTCATCCTTCGCCCTTCATCAGTTAGCTTTTCTTGGATGCGGAAGCGCTCTGCGCCTGACCGCCGCCCGTCTGGCGCGTATCGCGCTCTTTGATGCGCGCCGCCTTGCCGCGCAGGTTACGCAGGTAGTAAAGCTTCGCGCGGCGCACGCGCCCACGGCGCACGACTTCGATCTTGCCAATGATGGGGCCGTGCAGCGGGAAGATGCGCTCGACGCCGACGCCGAAGCTGGTCTTCCTGACCGTGACCGTCTCACGAATGCCGCCGCCCTTGCGGGCGATGACGACACCCTCGAACACCTGTAGGCGCTCTTTCGTCTCCGATTCCTTGATGCGGACATGGACGCGCACCGTGTCGCCCGGCTGGAACTCCGGGAGACCTTCGCGCATCTGCGCCTTCTCAATACTATCCAAGCGATTCATCATTCACCTCACAATAGCTGTCAGCCATCAGCTTTCAGCGGTCAGTCTCTTTTGTCTTTGCTGAAAGCCGCGCCGAACGCCGCCGGCTTCCAATCCTAAATCAAAAATCTAAACTCACTTCTCTTCTTCGCCTGCTTGTTCGAGCAGGTCGGGACGGTTGCGCCGCGTCTTGTCGAGCGCCGCCCGGCGACGCCACCGCGCGATCTCGGCGTGGTTGCCGCCGAGCAAAACTTCCGGGACTTTCATCCCACGCAACTCCGGCGGGCGCGTGTAGTGCGGAAAGTCGAGCAGCCCTTCGGCGAACGACTCGTTGACGGCGGAAGTTTCGCTCCCCAATGCTCCGGGGATGAGTCTGACTACCGCATCCACCAGCACGACCGCGGCGGGTTCACCGCCCGACAGCACGTAATCGCCGATGGAGACTTCATCCGTCGCCAATCTTTCGGCGACGCGCTCGTCCACGCCCTCGTAACGCCCGCAGATGACAACAACGTGTTGCTCCGTCGCCAACTCCGCCGCTAACTCTTGCGTCAACACGCGGCCTTGCGGCGAGAGCAGCACGACGCGCTTCCCCGCCTCGCGCAGACTCTGTGCGTCCTGTCCGCCCGCCAATGCCTCTACTGCCTCAAAGATCGGTTCGGCCTTTAAGATCATCCCATCGCCGCCGCCGAACGGTCGGTCGTCAACTATCTTGTGTTTATCGTGCGTCCACCCGCGCAGGTCGTGCGCCTCAATCTCGACCAGCCCGCCCGCGCGTGCGCGCCGCACGATCCCGTAATCGAACACCTCGCGGAAGAAGTCCGGGAAGATCGTGATGATGTCAAAGCGCATAAAGCAGATGTCGGATGTCAGATGAGAGATGTTAGTAAAAGCAGTCTGTCCTTCACTGTCATCTAATATCCAGCATCTGACATCTACTCCAACAGTCCTTCCGGCGCATCCACGCGAATCAGCTTGCGCTCGATGTCAATCTCGACGCAGATGCTCTCGGCGAGCGGGACGAGGTTCTCGCGCTCGCCCGCGTCGCGGATGACGAGCACGGGGGCCGCGCCCGTGTGCAACACCTCGCGCACCGCGCCGATCTCTCGATTGTCAATCGTCTCGACCCGGCAGCCGATAAGCTGCCAGTCGTAATACTCACCCTCTCCGAGTTCGACCGCCTCGGATTCGGGCACCGTCAACTCCCAACCGACCAGCGCCTGCGCCGTCTCAGGCGTGTCGTAACCGGCGAACTTCAGAATCACGCGGTTCTTCTGAAACCAGTGCTTCTCAAGCGCGAGGAGCTTGCGCTCGCCCGATGGCGCGACGCCGATCAACTCCTCGACTCGGTCAAAGCGTTCGGGGAAGTCCGTCAGCAGGTCGCAGACCAACTCGCCCTTGAGACCGCGCACTCTCGCGGCCTTCGCCACGGCGATCAACTCGACGCCGGCCAAATCATCTCCCACCGGCGCGCTCATTCGACGAGTTCGAGGACGTAACGCCGGTCGTGCTTCTGGCCCGCGGCATAGAGCAAAGAGCGCAGAGCCTTCACCGTGCGCCCCTGCCGCCCGATGATCTTGCCCATGTCCTCCTGTGCCACGCGCACCTCGATGATCGTCGTCTTGCGGTCACGCTCGATCTCACGCACGTCCACCGCATCCGTTTCGCGGACGAGGGCTTTGACGATCAACTCGACGGCTTCTTTCATCATCGGAGTCTCAAGTCTCAAGTCTGGAGTCAGAACAAAGAACGCTCGGCTCCGCCTCCCGGCTCCAGACTCTTAAACGGTGGCCGCTTCCGCATCCGCGCGCGCGGCCTTCGACTGCTGTTTGATCAACTGGCGGACGGTGTCGGTCGGCTGCGCGCCCTTCCCGATCCAGTAGTTGACGCGCTCCATGTTGAGGCGCACCTCCGCGGGATTGCGCGTCGGGTCGTAGAACCCGACGTTCTCCTCGTATGCGCCGTCGCGCTTCGACAGCTTTTCCTTGACCACCACGCGATACGAAGGTTTCTTCTTCGCGCCCATCCGCATTAATCTGATTGCTAACATTCTTCCTCCAAAGGCGGAGGTTAGAGGTTAGAGGCTAGAGACTAGTTTAAAAGCAACGCGGCTTTTAACTAGCCTCTAGCCTCTATCTTCTAACCTCTGTGTTTCTTCTTATGTCTCGGTTTCTTCCTGACCTTTTTGCGACCGCCGCCGCCGGGCGACGGCAAGGCGGGCAGGCCGCCGTTATCTTCGCCTCCGCCGCCCATCAGGCCGCTCATGTCGGGCATACCCATCATGCTCGCCGCGCGGCGCATCATCTTGTTCTTGAGGCCGCCTCCGCCGCCGCCGCCGCCCGCGCCGCCGAAGAGGCCGGAGCGCGACATCTGTTGCATCATCTGCCGCATCTCGACGTACTGCTTGATGATCTGATTGACCTCCGCGACCGACGTGCCGGAGCCGCGCGCGATCCGGCGCCGGCGGTTGGCGTTGAGGATGCGGTGGTCGCCGCGCTCCTCGTTGGTCATCGAGTCAATGATGGCCTCGGTGCGCTTCAGGTCTTTCTCCATCTGCGCCGACTGCTCCTCGTTCAGCTCCGGCATACCGATGCCGCCGAGCAGTTGATCGGGCAGCAGCTTCATGATCTTCGAGAACGAGCCGAGCTTCTTCACCTGCCGGAGCTGGCTCCGAAAGTCGTCCAACGTGAACTGGTTCTTCTGTAACTTCTTAAGCTGGTCTTCGGCCTCCGACTGGTCAACCTTCGACTGCACCTCTTCGATCAGCGACAGCACGTCGCCCATCCCGAGGATGCGCTGCGCGATGCGGTCGGGGTAGAACGGGTCGAGCGCGTCATACTTCTCGCCGACGCCGACGAACTTCACGGGCTGCCCCGTCACCTGCTTGATCGAGAGGGCCGCGCCGCCCCGCGCGTCACCGTCCATCTTCGTTAGGACGATGCCGGTGATGCCGACTTGCCGGTGAAACTCCTCGCCGGAGCGCACGGCATCCTGCCCCGTCATTGCATCGGCGACAAAGAGAATCTCAACCGGCTTTGTCTCCGCCTTGATCTGGACGAGTTCCGCCATCAGCTCGTCGTCAATGTGGAGCCGCCCGGCGGTGTCAATCAGGAGCGTGTCGTAACCCGTCTGCTGCGCGTGGCGATAGGCTTCGCGCGCCAGCTCCACCGGGTCGTTCGACTCCGGCTTTTCAAAGATAGACTGGCCCGTCGCTTTGGCGATGATCTTGAGCTGCTCGCGCGCCGCCGGGCGGTTCACGTCCGTCGAGACCAGCAGCGGCTTGCGGTCTTGATTCTTCGAGAGCCAGAGCGCGATCTTGCCCGTCGAGGTCGTCTTTCCAGACCCTTGTAGGCCGACGATCATCACGACGTTTGGCGACTGCTTTGTGAAGACGAGGCGCGACGAAGTGCCGCCGAGCAATTCAACTAGCTCGTCATAAACGATCTTGACGACCTGCTCGGAAGGCTTCAACTCCTGCCAGACCTGCTGCCCCGCTGCCTTCTCCTTGACCGCCGCGATGAAGTCCTTGGCGACCTTGAAGTTTACGTCCGCTTCCAAGAGGGCCAGACGGATTTCGCGCAGGGCGGCGTCAACGTGCGCGGGCGTCAAAACGCCTTCGCCGCGCAAATTCTTGAGCGTCCGCTTCAGCTTATCGGATAAAGACTCGAACATATACGCACAGACACGTCGGCCAGCCCCAGCCGAAAACAAGGATGATAAAGGCGACGCTAAGTAGTGTCAAGGAAAGGGAAATGCGGCGGCGATGGCGAACGCGGATTGCGGATTGAAAAAGGTTGTATTCCCAAATCGGTCGGCTGGGAAATGGTCGCCGGATTGCGCGTTAACAATCAAGCAGGAATTCGTACTCGGAGACGACCGGCAGGCTCTTCCGGCGATAGATAAAGAGTGTGCGGCGAGAGTGCAGTTGCGGACTGACATCCAGCCTAAAAGTGGTTTTGTCATCAAGTCGGCCTGTCGTACCCCGCATGTATCTTGCCGACCGGCATCGGACGATTCTTCTCGCGCGAAGTATTTTTCCTGTTCGCCCCCGCGCCGTCGCGCGTGAGCCTCTCGGCGGCGAGCGCGAGGCCCATGATGAAGTAAAAGATCATAATCACCTCCGAGTCGCCCCAGTTGTAATGCACCGTGCCGCTCGATAAGAATCCCACCAACCCGCCGAGCGCGCCGAGCGCGAGGCCGCGCACCACCCAGTCGTCCGCCGCCGCGACCCTGCCGCGCGCCAACCGCCACAGCATCCGCGCGTAGAGAAAGATGAGCGCGAGCCACGCCAGAAGAGTCGGCAGACCGCGCTCGACGGCGAGTTGAAGTGGCGTCGAATGCAGGTGGCTCCACTGTTGCCGCCCTTTGTCGAACAGGCCCCACTCGCGGTAGTGCCGTTTGATCGAGTCCATCCCGACGCCGACAACGAGGTGTCGCGGCTCGCGCACGAGCAGGTCAGCCGCCTCGCGGTAGACCATCAGCCGCCACGCCGTCGAGCCATCCTTCGCGTCGAGGAATCCGACCTGCCGCTTCTGTTGCAGGACGAACAGCCCCGCGACGACGAGCGGGAGCGCCAGCCCCGCGACGACGAGCAGCGTCCGGCGGCGCGCGCCGATGGCCGCGATGGTCAAGGCCGACAACAGGAGTCCGAGCCAAGAGGCGCGCGTCACCGTCAATATCAGCGCGCCGCACATCCCCGCCAGCGCGATTGCCAACAGCACGCCTCTCATGCTCCATTTACGCCGGAGCGCCACGAACATTCCGAGCGCGAGCGACGCGATGAGTTGCAGCGCCTCGGCGTAGGTCGTGTAGTGTCCGAAGAAGCCGCGCGCGCGCTCGTCGCGTCCCGCCGTCCAGCGCGCGATGCCGAGCCGCGCCTCCGGCGTCTCGCCGTCCAGAAGTTTCGCCCGCTCGACCGTAAGCGGTACTATCGCCTCCGCACGATAAGCGCGCACGCACGCCTCGCGTTCGGTTGAAGTGCAAGCCGGCTTGTTGCTCTCCCAGCGCATCGTCACCTGTCCGGCGGCGCGCGGGTCGCGCACCGCGCGCTCCACGTCGGCGGGCGTCTCGACCGGCAGCCCTTCCGCCGCAAGCATCGTATCGCCCACGCGCAGACCCGCCGCCGCCAGCGGACTCCCCACGCCAAATTCCCACACCTTCACGCCGCGCCCTCTCGCAAACACGCCAAAGGTAAACAGGACATTCAACACGCACGACGCGACGAGCGCGACCGCGAGCGCACGCAACACTTTCGTGGAGCGAACGTTTTGCGCGACCACGTAGACGACCGTAAACAGGCTCGCCGCGCGCAGCTTTCCGATGGACACTTCGGGGTCGTAAGAGGTGAGCGCGGTGATGAAAGTTAAGCTGAAGAAACCGAGCAGCGCGAGGTCAACCGGCGTGCGGTACAGCAGCGGGCGCGGTCGCACGAAAAATCTTACGACCCACAACAACATCGCCAACAGCCACGCGCCCTGCGACACCGCAATCGAATGCGGCGCGGAGACAGCAAGCAGGAAAAGGCAGGCAATGAGCGCGCGGTCAAGCCACGAAGCAAAGGATGAAGGATGAGGGATGAGGGATGAACCAAGACCGCTCAACGCGCTTGTTGACACAACCTTTTCATCCCTCATCCTTCATCCCTCATCCTTCATCCTTCATCCCTCATCCTTCATCCCTCATCCCTCATCCTTCATCCCTCATTCCTCATCCCTCATCCTTATCAGTATGCGTCGTCGCCGCGGAGCATGACGGGCAGCGTGCGGAGAATGATCTTGAGGTCGAGCAGCGGCGACCAGTTTTCGATGTAGAACAGATCGAGCTTGACCATCTCGTCGAACGTCAGGCGGTTGCGCCCCGACACCTGCCACAGTCCCGTCAGCCCCGGCTTCATGTCGAGCCGCTTGCGGTGCCACAACTCGTAAGCCTCGACCTCGTAGGGAATCGGCGGGCGCGGGCCGACGACGCTCATGTCGCCGGTGAGCACGTTCCAGAGTTGCGGCAGCTCGTCGAGGCTGAGGCGACGCAGGAGCCGCCCGACGCTCGTGATGCGTGGGTCGTCGCGCATCTTGTAGATGGGGCGCACGCCTTCGCCGAGGTTCGTGTCCGGCAGCCCCGCGATATATTTCTGTTGGTACTCGCGGTGCGCGCTATCGTCCGCCCCGGCGCGCATCGTGCGGAACTTGTAGAAGAGAAAGAGCCGCCCGTCCATCCCGACGCGCTCCTGTTTGTAGAAGACCGGGCCGCGCGAGCCGAGCTTGATGAGCACGGCGACCACAACCCAGATTGGCGTGAGCATGACGAGCGCCGCGCCCGCTACGGCGATGTCGAAAGCGCGCTTGAAGGCGCGGGCTGCGCTGGAGAGCGGCTCGCGGAAGAGTCGGATCATCGGCAGCGCGCCGATCTGGTCAATTTCGGTTTTGCGCGGCAGGCAGTTGAAGAGGCTCGGCGCGAGACGGAACTCGACGCCACGCCCGCGCCCGACGCGCATCATCACATCGAACAGCAGGTCGCCCGACACCGACGGGTCGGTGATGATGCACTCGTTCGCGCCCGTCTCGCGGATCGCGTCCGGCAGGTCGGCGAAGCCGCAGATGATGGGGACGCCCTCGAACTCCGCGGGGGCGGAGGCGAGCGCTCCCGTTTCGACGATGCCGATCACGCGGTAGCCCAACTCGCGGCGCTCCCGCATCTCGCGGACGCACAGCGCGGCCTCGTGATTGCGCCCGACCACGAGCGTCGGAATGAGGTTGACCTCGCGCCGCCTGACCGCGCTCTGCGCGCCGCGCACCGCAAGTCGCAACAGCGAATAGGCCGCGAGCGCGAGCGCGAAGTCGAGCAGGAAGACGCCGCGCGCGTAGGAGAAGGCGCGGAACTCGAAGCCGCCGCGATAGAGGAACGCCGCCGCCACGAAGAGGAGCGAGCCGACCGCAACCGCTTTAAAGACCCGCGCCACGTCCTCGACGTAAGAGAACTCGCCGCGCAGACGGTAGAGTCCGTAGTAGGCGAGCGCCAGCAGGCGAATCGGCACGACGAACCAGAGCAGCGCCCCGTAAGGCTCGAACGACGGATGCCAGACGAACCCCTCGGAGAGATTGAAACGGATGAGCAGCGCCTCGCCCTCGCGCAACCAGTAGGCGACGAGCAGGGACGCGGCGGCTACGGACAGGTCGGTCAGCACGAGCGCCGTCTTCACCGCCGGCATTACCCAACGCGGGGCGCGCGCAGGGGCGCGCACGTCGCTCGCCCTCACGCGCCGCGCCCGGTAGCGTTCAGCTCTCATCTTCAGATTCACAACAGAATCAACTCGGCGACCTCCGCGCGCACGCCGGTCGCGCGCCGTGGTTCGGCGTCGCCCTTCTTCCGCGCGCGCAAGGCTCTCACCTCTTCGCGCGTCCCGACCCGCAGCAATCTTCCCTCACGCACTAACTGCTCGTCCACCGCCGCCCAGCGTCCGGCGTAGACGCTCGCCGCCGGCACGCCGAGCGCCGCCGCCTCGCGGTTCATCGTCCCGCCCGCGCTCACCACGAGATCAGCGGCGGCAATCAGATTCGCGCCGTCGAGCGCCGCGCGCGGCAGGATTATGTTCCCAGCGCGGTGGCGCGCGGCTAAAGCCTCGCGTTGGGCTTCGCTCCGAGCCAGCAGCATGATTTTAACTTGCGGCTGCGCGCCGAGATGTGCGAGCAGTTCATCAAACAACTCGTTCTCGAAACGATGATAGAGCGCGTCGCGCGCGGGCGGGCGGGCGACGATGAGCACGTCGTCGGGCGTGACGCCGAACGAACTCCGCAACAAGTCGGCGAAGCCTCGTTCGGGCATGAAGTCCGCGAGGTAAACGTCTTCCTTGATGCCGGCATAGCGCCGTACTTTGCGCGCGCGTGCGCCGCAGCGCCGGAGGTCTTCCGTGGGAAATGCTTCGGGCACAATCACGCGCGATGCGAGCCGGAAGGCGATGTGGTTCGCGGGCTGGTGCTCGTAGTCCATCAGCGTCACGCTCCGTATGCCGAGGAGTCGCGCCGCCGCGACATGCGCGTAAGAGTTGTGGCTGACGGCGAGGCCGAAGCCGCGCCCCCGCGCCCAACGCGCGAGCTTGAGCGCGCGGACTGCGATGTTGCGCGCCTTGCCCACGAGCGAGCGCCCGCCGTGC
>JBGTBQ010000330.1:0-10457 GCA_041749275.1 Pyrinomonadaceae bacterium
GGCGCGGCGGGCGCGGCGGGCGTGGACGAACCGGGCGCACGGCCCGTGGCGGTCGTGCCCGTCATTTACGGCGACCGCACGATGGGCGCGCTGCTCGCCTGCTCGGACGACCCCGCGCGCGTGTGGCAGGCGAACGAGATACTGCTGATGCAAACGGTGGCCGATCAGGTCTCCGTCGCCGTCAAGCACGCGCGTCTCTTTCAAGAGACGCAGCAGCAGGCTCTGACCGACGGCCTTACGGGCTGCGTCAACCGCCGCTCGTTCGAGATACAACTAGAGCGCGACCTTCATTTCGCCACGCGTATGCGCCAACCCGTCTCGCTCGTCATGCTCGACATAGACCACTTCAAGAGCGTCAACGACACTTACGGCCACGACGCGGGCGACACGGCGCTGCGGCTCATCGCCAACGCATTGCGTGAGGAGTTGCGCGGCGTGGACACGGCGGCGCGCTACGGCGGCGAGGAGTTCGCCATCATCCTGCCACAAGCCACCTTTGAGGGAGCGCTCGCCGTGGCCGAACGCCTGCGCGTTCGCGTCGAGGAGACAGAGGTGCCGGGCGTCCGGCCCATCACCGCCTCGCTCGGAGTCGCCACGTTCCCCGCGCACGCCAGCACACGTGACCTGCTCGTGACGAAAGCCGACCGCGCCCTTTATCACGGCAAGCACACCGGGCGCAACCGCGTTTGCTCGGTGCTCGACCTGCCCGATGAATCCCTTGATGAGCCGCTCGAAGAGGTCGAACTCGATGCCGGCAACTTGGCCGACATCGAGATGGAGATGGAAAACTCCGACCACGCACTGAACATTTGATCGCGACGTAAAGTCCCGGCAAGGGAAAGGGCGGAAGGCGTGACCTCATGGTTGCGCCTTCCGCCCTTTCCCTTGCGTTTGGCTTTACGGCGTGAATCACGCATCATAGACGGCGTTAATTTCGTAGTGGATTTAAACCGCCGAAGGGCAGCGCCAGACATGAACGACATCAGAAAATTCGCGCGCTATTTCCAGCCGTATAAGAAGTCACTGGTGCTCGGCATTCTCTGCATCGTGGCCTCGGTGGTGATCGGCCTGTTCGTGCCCCTGATCGTCGGGTGGGCCGTAGACGACCTTCGCGCGGACGTGACGTGGTGGAAGGTCACGCGCTATGCGCTGACGATTCTCGGCGTGAGCGCGTTGAGCGGCGTCTTTCTCTTCCTTCAGCGCCGCATCCTGATCGGGATGTCCCGCCATGTCGAGTACGATCTCAGGCGCGACTTCTACGCGCATCTGCAAACGCTCCCGCTCTCGTTCTTCCACGCGAACCGGACGGGCGACCTGATGGCGCGCGCAACGAACGACCTCTCGGCGGTGCGGCAACTCGCCGGGCCGATGATTATGTACACGATGCAAACCATCCTCGTCGTACTGTTCATCCTGCCGCTGATGATGCGGGTCAATGTGCGTCTGACGCTGCTGCTGTTCGTGACGATGCCGCTTGTCTCGCTGACGGTGAAATACATCGGCCAGCAGGTGCACACCCGTTTCGAGAAGATACAGGAGTTCTTCTCGCACATTTCGGCGCGCGCGCAGGAGAACTTTTCCGGCGTCCGCGTCGTCCGCGCTTACGCGCAGGAGACGGCGGAGATTGCGGCCTTCAACGACCTCAACCGGCAATACGCTGAAAGAAATCTCGGCCTCGTGCGCGTCTCGGCGGTGATGCGGCCTCTCATCCAGTTTCTCATCGGTTTAGGACAGGTGATTATCGTCTGGTACGGCGGGACGCTCGCCGTGCGCGGCGAGATTTCGGTCGGGCAGTTCGTCGAGTTCAACCTCTATCTCATGCGCCTCATCTGGCCCCTCATCGCGCTCGGCTACGTGGTGAACCTCTATCAGCGCGGCACGGCGAGCCTCAAGCGTCTGAACGCGATCTTCGCCGTCGAGCCGGCGATTGCCGACCGCGCGGGCGTCCGCGAGCAGCCGCCGATTCGCGGGCGCATCGAGTTTCGCAACCTGACCTTCGCCTACCACGAGCACGCGGAGCCGGTGCTGAAGGAGATCAACCTGATCGTCGAAGAGGGGCAGACGGTCGCCTTCGTCGGGCGCACGGGTTCGGGCAAGTCAACGCTCATCAACCTCGTCCCGCGTCTCATCGAAGCGCCGCCCGGCACGGTTTTCGTTGACGGAGTCGAACTGCGTGACTACCCGCTCGCGCAGCTCCGTTCCGCGATAGGCTATGTCCCACAGGAGACGTTTTTATTTAGCGAGACGCTTGCCGAGAACATCGCCTTCGGCGTCGAAACGGCGGGTCGCGCCGACATCGAGTGGGCGGCGGAGATTGCCGGACTGGCCGACGACGTGCGTGATTTTCCCGACGGCTTCGAGACGCTCGTTGGTGAGCGCGGCATCACGCTCTCCGGCGGGCAGAAGCAGCGCACGGCGATTGCCCGCGCCGTCATCCGCCAGCCGAAAATGTTAATCCTCGACGATTCGCTCTCCGCCGTGGACACCTACACCGAGGAGAAAATTCTCGCGCAACTGCGCGGCGTGATGCGCGAGCGGACGAGCCTCATCGTCTCGCACCGCATCTCGACCGTGCGCGAGGCAGACCTGATCTGCGTCCTCGATGAAGGCCGCCTCGTCGAACGCGGCACGCACGACGAACTGCTCGCGCACGGCGGCGAGTATGCGGACCTCTACGAGCGGCAGTTGCTCGAAGAGGAACTGGCCGCGAGCTAAGTCACGCGGCACGCCTTCCGTCACAGGGGAGACGATTTATGGAGCCGATGTACCATACGAAAAACACGGCGAACGTCGAGGAGCGTTTGCGCGTGATGCGTGTTATCTGGGCAGCGCTTTTCGCTTCGGTGGGCTTGTATGCGCTGCTCGCGTTCCTCATCAAACCGCCGACGGAGACCGAGAGGGTCGCGCTCGGCGCGGCGTCCCCGCCTGAACAGTCTCCTCTGCTCCTCGTGTTTCTCTTCGTGGCGGGCTTCACGATGGTCGTGATCTCATTCGTGGCGCAGCAATCAATGTTGAGCCGGGCAGTCCGGGAACAACGGCCCGATCTCGTCCAGAGCAGCATGATCGTCGCGCTCGTTCTCTGCGAGACGACGGGGCTGTTCGGCTTGCTCGGTCTGTTTCTGAGTGACAACCGCTATCTGTACCTGCTGTTCGTCGTGAGCGCCGCCGGCATTCTCATGCACTTTCCGCGCCGCGAGCACTTGCTGGCGGCATCATTCAGGGGCGGCACGGGACAAGGTTTATCAGGGGAGATGTGAGAGGCATGGCAACCGCCGTCCAACAATTTCACGAAGAAGAGGCTATCGGAAAAACCTACGACGCGGGCGTCGCGCGGCGGCTGTTGAAGTATCTGCGCCCCTACATTTGGTGGCTCGTCCCGGCGCTGGTGCTGACGCTATTGGCGAACGGCCTCGGCGTCGTGCAGCCGAAGTTCGTCCAGTACGCGATTGACGAAGGCATTCTCAAGAGCAACACCTCCATTTTGGTCTGGATCGCGCTCGCGTTCCTCGGCGCGAAGCTGCTTCAGTTTGTCATCTCCTACGTGCAGACCGTGCTGCTCCAATCGGTCGGCCAGCGCGTGATGTACGACCTGCGCGCCGAACTCTACGCGAAGCTGCAACGACAGGAGGTCGCCTACTTCGACCGCAACCCCGTCGGGCGCATCATGACGCGGCTCACGTCGGACGTGGACGCGCTGAACGAGTTGTTCACTTCGGGTGTGATTGACGTACTCGGCGATCTGGTGATGATTGCGGCCATCGTCGCCGTCATGCTCTGGATGGACTGGAAGCTGACACTTATCACGCTCATCACCGTGCCGCTGCTCTTCGCCGCGACGACATGGTTCCGCAAACACGCGCGGCGCGGGTACGACGCGGTGCGGACGAAGCTCGCGCGCATCAACTCCTTTCTACAGGAGCACCTGTCGGGCGCGCAGACCGTCCAGATTTTCAACCGCGAGCGAAAGTCGAGCGCGCAGTTCCACGATATCAACAACGACCACCGCCGCGCCCATCTCGATACGATCTTTTACTACTCGGTCTTCTTCCCGCTCGTGGACATCATCGGCGCCATCGGCGTCGCGCTCATCGTCTGGTATGGCGGCTATCGCACGATGCAGAGCGCGCTCTCCATCGGCGCGCTCGTCGCCTTCATCCAATATTCGCAGCAGCTCTTCCAACCGATCCGCGACCTCTCCGACAAGTACAACGTCTTTCAGGCCGCGCTCGTCGCCTCGCTCCGCATTTTCAGGACGCTCGATTTGCCCGTCGCCGTCACGTCGCCGGAGCAGCCCACGAAGACGGGCCGCGCCGTCGGGCGCATCGAGTTCGAGCACGTCTGGTTTGCTTATAAGGATGAAGACTGGGTGCTGAAGGACGTGTCCTTCACCGTCGAGCCGGGCGAGACGGTCGCCCTCGTCGGGCACACCGGGTCGGGCAAGACCACGATCACGAATCTGCTCATGCGCTTTTACGACGTGCAGCGTGGCCGTGTGCTTTTGGACGGCGTAGACGTGCGCGAGTGGGATATGAAATCGCTCCGCGAGAACTTCGCCGTCGTGCTTCAGGACGTGTTCCTCTTTAGCGGCACGGTCGAGGGCAACATCCGTCTGGGGCGCGAGGACGTGACGACGGAGCGCGTCCGCTGGGCGGCGCGCGAGGTCAACGCCGAACGCTTTATCGAACGCCTGCCGGAAAGTTACGCGGCGGAGGTGCGCGAGCGCGGCGCGGGTCTTTCGGTCGGGCAGAAGCAACTCATCTCCTTCGCCCGCGCGCTCGCCTTCGACCCGGCGCTGCTCATCCTCGACGAAGCGACCAGCTCGATTGACACGGAGACCGAGCAACTCATCCAGCAGGCCGTCGAGCGCGTTCTGCGCGACCGCACTTCGCTCGTCATCGCGCACCGCCTCTCGACCGTCCAGCGCGCCGACCGCATTCTCGTCCTTCATCACGGCGAGCTGCGCGAGCACGGCACGCACCAACAACTGCTCACCGCGCGCGGCCTCTACTGGCGCCTCTACAAACTGCAATACGCCGACGACTCGCGCCACGATGCCTTCGGCGAGACGCCGCTGCGTGACAGTATGCAATTCGGCGATTAGTTAGCGAAAGCAGACGGGCTTCGACAAGTGCAAAATCGTTTGCGCGCCTGCTGCTTGACAGGCATTATGTCATCTCAACCGAGAGGCTCGACAGTATGTTGACGACGGATCAAATCATTTTGGGTTTCCCCCAAGTCACGCAATCACCATCAGACGGCGGCAGGCTGGAGTTAATCATCGTCCGCCCGTCGGAAGGCGTGCGCGAGTTGCCGGAGAGCGTCCACGTCAGCCCGGAACGCGGAGTCGAAGGCGACAAGTGGATAACATCGCAGGGGCACGACCTGCCAGACGGCCAGCCCGACCCGCGCACGCAGGTGACGCTGATGAATGCGCGCATCCTGCGGCTGATTTCGGACAGCGAGGAGCGGATGCCTCTCGCGGGCGACAACCTGATCGTTGACCTCGACCTCAGCGACGACAACGTGCCGCCCGGCCAGCATCTCTCGGTCGGCGAAGTCGTGCTGGAAGTGACGGAGGTGCCGCACAACGGGTGCGGGGCGTTCCTCGAAAGGTACGGCAAGGACGCGGTGAAGTTCGTCAACTCGCCGGAGGGGAAACGTCTGCACCTGCGCGGGCTGCACGCAAAGGTCGTCCGCGAGGGCGTCGTGCGCGTCGGCGATGAGGTTCGCAAACTGCCGTCCTGATGCTTGCCTTCAGCACGCGTATTTTTGGACATCCATCCACATCCTTGAATCAATCGCGCCCGTCGTGGCGTTGATCCGCGAATGAATCGTTTTCCAGACGAGCGAAGAAAACTTATTCCGGTCTCGCGTCGGCAAAGCCCTTGCTCTTGACGACAATCTCACTTGCCGAGATCGGAGGAAGTCCATGCTTCAATTCCGGGCCTGCCTGTTTGTGCTCATCTTTTCGTTACCGCTCAGTGCCGTCGCGCAGTCGGATAAGTTCGATGTAGTCAAAGTCGCCGAGGGCGTGTATGCCACCATCCGTAAAGACTCGCCGGGACTCGCCGCCGAAGCGAACAACGTCTTCATCATCAACGCGGACGACGCGGTCGTCGTGGACACCAACATCAGCGCGTCCTCGACGTGGAAGGCAAACCGGCGGCGAAGAAATAACCACAGACACACTCACCCACGCACGAAGGGCGCGGCGCTCGATTGAGCGCCGCGCCCTTCGTGTGTGGAGCGGGTTGCGATTGCGGAAGGGGTCGGGAGGGAGAGAAGAGACGCGTGACGCGTGGGCCGTTCACACTTTTACTGAAGCGACATCACAACGCGGAGACCGATGTTGGGGCGCTTACCGCCTTGCGCGTAGCTGAGGCGGTTGGCGGAGCGGCAGTCAACGCCGAATGAGTCCCACGCGCCTCCGCGCATGACGCGGTGCTTCACGTCGCCGCCGCTCAACCACGGGCTGCCGTCCGTCGGCGCTCCCTGATAGCTCGCATGATACTCGCCCGCGTTCCACTCCCACACGTTGCCGTGCACGTCGTGCAGCCCGAAGGCGTTGGCCGCGCCCAGTTTCCCGACGGGCACCGTCGTCTGGCGGTTGGCCCCACGCGGAGCCGCGCCGTAGGGGGCGGTTCCATCGTAGTTGACGAACTCCGCCGTGATTGCGTCGCCAACGCCGAAGGCTGTCTCAGTCCCCGCCCGCGCGGCGTATTCCCACTCCGATTCGCTCGGCAGGCGGTACGTTCTCCCTGATTTTTTCGACAGCCGCGCGCAGAACTCGACGGCTTCTTCCCACGTCACGCTCTCGACCGGCAGGTCGTCACCCTTGAACTTCGATGGATCGGGGTTCAAGTCTCTCGTCACTTTGGGCAGCGCGGCGACCGCGCGCCACTGCGCCTGCGTCACCTCGAACTTGCCCATGTAGAACTGCTTCAGCGTCACCTCGTGCCGCGGCCCCTCGTCCGGATAATCCTGCTGCTCCGATTCGGGCGATCCCATCAGAAACCTGCCCGATGGGATCGCCACCATGTCAATCGAGACGCCGCCGCCCAAGTCCTCCGTGAAGTAGTTTCCTTGTTTGCTTTCTCGATGCCTGACCTTGCCTCCGGCGTCGAGTTTGACGGCGTCGAATCTGAAGGTGGCCTCCGGCGGAGCTATGCTTTTTGTGATGGAGTCTACCGCGGCTGAGGTTTCGACGGATGAGTTGGTGGCCGAAGTCGGCCCGTTGACATCGCTCTTTCCGCTTCGGAGCACGAAACCGCTCACCGCGATCATGAGGACGATGGCCCCGGCGACCGCGCCCTTGAGCAAGAGAGGAAATCTTGGTTGCGCGGCAACCGGGCTTTCCGTCCCTGCGCCCGCCGGCTGGGTCTGCTCGCGCGGAGTGCTGGCTGTCACGGTCGGAGCGAAACCACTCACGGACTGAACGGCGCCCGTTAGCGAAGCGTTGGCGACCGTGGGTGCGAAAGAGGGACTCGGACAAGCCGCGTCGCCGTGCAGCATGGCGCGGAGCGTAGCGGCGTTCACCGGGCGCTGCTCGCGGTTCATCGCCATCGCCGCTTGCAGCGCGTGGGCGAACGCAACCGGCACCGACGGGTTCAGTTCGTTGGCCGGGGTCAGCCGGTCTCTCTCGCCGTTCATCACACTCTGCGCGCGCGTCAGCGCGTCAACCGGCGGCGCGCCCGTGGCAAGATGGTAGAGCGTCGCCGCCAGCGAGTAGAGGTCGCTGCGCGCGTCCGTGCCCGTGCCGTTGATCTGCTCGAACGGCGCGTACTGCGGTGTGTAGCCGAGCACGCTGACGCTCGTGCTGGCTCTCGTCAACCCGGCGGCGGACGTTTTCGACAGCCCGAAGTCGAGCAGGATCACTTCCCCGCGCGGTGTCAGCTTCATGTTCTGCGGCTTGATGTCGCGGTGGATGACCGGCGGCTCCTGCGTGTGCAGATATTCGAGCGCGTCGAGGAGTTGGTCGCCCCAGCGCAGCACGACTTCCGGGGCGAACGGCCCGCCATTCCCGGCGAGCAGTTCCGCGAGGTCGTCGCCGGGGATATGCTGCATCACGAGAAACTCGCCCTGCCCTTCGGCGAAGTAGTCGAACACGACGGGCAGCGCCGCGTGGCGCAGCTTGTTCAAGAGCTTCGCTTCGCGCTCGAATGCCTTTCGCAAATCGTCGCCGTTCACCAGCGTCTCTTTCAGCGCGACCGTGCTCCCGAAGCGGAGGTCGGTCGCCTCGTAGACGGCGCCCATGCCGCCCTGACCGAGCGTGCCGGCGATTCGGTAGCGATCCTGCAAAACCGTTCCGGGGGTAAGCATACTCATCTCCTGCTCAACAGCATTAGAAACGCGGACGCGGCGAGATTATTTCGAGCGACGCGCGGGTTGACGCGACTTGTGAAAAAGTAGCGAAGCTTGAAGTTTTTTGAGGGGCGGCGCGGAGACGCAAATCGCGCGACCTCCGCTGAAGGGTAAGATGGAAAGACCGAATCGCGCCGTTGAACCGGGGCGCGTTCCGCACTCCGGCGCCTTTACGGCGCATTTTTAGAATACATCAGACGGGGCGGGCGCGACAACCATCTTTTCAAAGCGCGCCTGCCGTCGGCGAGCGTGCTTGTACGGCGGGGGCTAATCGTCCGACTTCAGAGGCACGAGGCTCTCGAAGCTCTTGTAGATTTGCAGATACATCTGCGTCTCGCGCGGGATGAGCGTGCGCCACGAGGAGCCGCCGCGCCGGATGTAGCCGGGCAGCCGCGCGGAATTCGAGTTGTAGCCGGCGGCGACCAACTCGACTTGCGTCGCGTAGTTGTTCCTCAATGCATCGAGCACATCCGGGTTGAGCGCGAGGTCGTTCCAGTTGTCCTGCATGTGCAGGAGCATCGCTTCGAGCGCGTTCCCATGGTTTCGCATCCCCGCGACGAAATCCGGGTTGAGGCCGACGCCGGGGTGGAGGCGGCGGAGCATCGCGTAGGTCGAGGGGATCATCTGCACCATGCCGCCCGCGCCCGCCGAACTGACCGAATAGCGATAGGTGTCCAGCTCGTTCAGCGCGAAGAGCGTGTAGACCTCGTGGTAGAGCCTCGTGCGATCCTCGCGGCGAAAACGGTCGTGGTCGGTGTGCTCGACGACGCAGAGCCGCTCGGCGATGTCCACGATCTCCGGCGCGATTACTTTACCTTTCTCCTTCAGACGCTTCGACGCGAGGTCGAGCATCCCCCGCACATAGCTTTGCCCGCGTTTGACGAGTTCGGGTGAAAGAAGGGCTGGATGCGCCGACGTGTAGTAGGCCATCTCGCGGAAGTACCCGAACTTCTCAATCGGGTACTCGACGACGAGCGGCGTGAGCTGCCGCCCCTTCATGTCCGAGATGACGACCGCCGTATTGACGTAGTTCGTGCGGACGATCTGGAGCCGCACGATCATGCCCTGCGAGGTCGAGAGCGACACCTCCGTCCCGCGCGTCAGGAAGGTCTGCTTCGGGAGCGTCAAGAGGTGTATCTCCGATGTGTCCTGATCGAGCGCCGCGACGGTCACAAGGTCGAGCGAAGGCGAAGTCGCCGCCGTCAGCGTCAGGCGCGACTTGAGCATACGCTGCGCCTCCGTGATCTTCGCGCGGGCCTTGCTCGACGCGAGCGGGCGCGCGGGCAGCAAGGGGATATATGGAACAACGGGCTGGCTGAGTGGGGCCGCCGTCGGCACGGGAACGGGCGCGGTCGTCACGGGCGATGGCTGCGCCGCGGGCGTTGGAGGCGGCTTCGGCGCGTTGGTCGGCGTCGAAGCCGGAGTCTTTTGCGCGTCATTCGCCGTGGGCGAAGGCTGCGCCCGCGGCTCTTGAACCTCTTTCGGGGCGGCGCGCACGACGCGAGGCCGCGTGTAATTTTGTTCGGGCGTCGCCGCCGTCTCCTGCGCGCGAACGGAGAGCGCCGGCGCCAAGAGCAACATGGAGGGAATCAGTAGTAGAGCTTTCTTCATCATTTATTCTTACTTCGCGGGACAGGTAAAGCCTTCTGCACGGGAGGCCACTTTAAGATTCACCCGATGAGCTTTCGGTTGTCAACACAAAAAAGCAAAACCGATGAGCGGCGGTCAATGAAGTCGTCACCTCCTCCACTGACCGCTGACTACAGTCTACTTCATCAAATCTCTCGCAAACTCCCCGCCAGTGCGCCCGCCGCCGAGGCCGCGAGGTCTTTGAGCGCGCCGGTCTTTTGCGTGAGGCGGAAGCGCGCGGCGAGCAGGTGGCCGACGTTGAAGCCGGCGCTGGCATCCAGTTCAAATAGCTCTCGTGCGAGCGCGCGGCGAGAGATGCGCTCGGCGGCGTGGCGTAGTTCGCCCAACGCGGCCTCGACGCCTTCGGCGAGGATCAGTTCGGACTCACTGCCGGTGCGCGAGCGGCGGCGCGCGTGCTCGCGCAGACGCGCGCGGGCCTCGTCCTGTATCTTGCCGGTGGCGACGAT
>JBGTBQ010000331.1:0-14094 GCA_041749275.1 Pyrinomonadaceae bacterium
GCTTGCGGCGGGGAGGAAGCTGTCCATATTAGCTGGGTTTCCAAAGGGGCGCAGCGCCCTTTGGTCAAGGGTGGGGTGAATGCCCCACCCGCGAAGCCGAGGCGTGCGGCGTGTGTTTTCGCCGCCGCCGAGTTTTACTTCCATTCAAACTTTCTCTGGCGGGCGGCTTCGTAGAGGATGACGCCGAGGGCGACGGAGGCGTTTAAGCTCTCGACCCTCGGGTTCATCGGAACGCGCACGCGCACGTCAGCGGCTTCGAGTTCTTCGGCGGATAAACCGCTCGCCTCCGGCCCGACGACAACGGCCCGCGCCATTCCCCAGTCAATCTCGATGTGGGTGTGCGCCGCGAAGGCGCTCGTGGCGACAGTTCGGATGCCTCGCTCCGAGCACCAGCGCAAAGCGCGCTCGAACGATGCGCCCGTCCAGAGCGGCAAGCGAAACGCCGAACCCATCGCGCCGCGCAGCGCCTTTGGCGAGAGGGGGTCTGTGGAGCCGAGTGTGGAGATGACAGCCGTCGCCCCCGCCGCTTCCGCGACGCGCAACATCGCGCCCGCGTTCGAGGGGTTGTTCACGCGGTGTAAGATCACGACGAGGGGCACACCAGCCAGCGGCTTGAGAGTTTCTTCCATCGTCCGCGCGCGGCGTGATAGAGCGATGATGCCTTGCGAAGATTTCGTGTCTGAAATTGAATCGAGAATATTCGCCACGACTGGAATCAGCCGGCAGCCGTGACTACGGAGAACCGAGAGCAAACGAGAGCCGCGTTCATCCGCTTTGACGGCATCCGTGTAAAAGACAGTCTCGATGTCGAGAGCCGCGCCGACCGCCTCCTCGCACAACCGGACGCCTTCGATAAAGAGATAAGCGTTGTCTTTCCCGTCGCGCACGGCTCGTGCGTGTTGGACGGCTGGATTACTTCGGCTCTTGATGATTGTCTTGCTCATCACGAAATGGTCTGGCTTCCGCCGAATTCTAGTTCGGCCCAGACAGGCCAGTGGTCGGACACGCCCCAGCCGCGCGCGACGCCCCACCGTGTGATGCTCACGCCCCGGACGAAAATCCAGTCGGCATGAAGTCGTAGAGGGCCGGCCCGCCATGTCCCCACACCCGAAGGCAGCGGTGTGGTAAAGCCGCGTGATTCGAGATAAGCGCGGGTCGCTTCGCGGGCTGATGGGATGAGCGTGTTGAAGTCGCCAACGAACGCCAACGGTTCGCCGGCGCCAATGCGGTCGGCGTGGTCGAGCACGGCCTCGTGCTGCTTCAACTGTTCTTCGAGATGTGCATGTGGATCAATGTGCGCGTTGAAAACATGGAGGCGTCCGCCGATGACGGGCACGGTTGCCGTCATGGCGAGGCGTGGTCGCCACGGGCACTCAGTCCACGGCAGTTCGACGCGCGCCGCGCCGGAGAGCGGGAGACGGCTGAGAATCGCAACTCCCGTGTCACCCGCTTCGCCACGATGGATGCGCTCTTCAAAATCCAGATACCACTGCTTTTTCTTTGGCTCCGCTATGTCGGGGGTGGGCATCGCGGCGCGCACGAAATCCATCTTGAGCGCTACGGCAAGTTCACGCGCAACGTGCCTGCCCCCGGCGCGCAACGTCCGGCTGTCCGCCTCTTGCAATGCAATCAAATCAGCGGGTGGCATTCTTCGCCCGCCGTTGAAAGTGCGGGCGGCCTTTGCAATGTTGCGTGCAACGAGAGCGGAGCGCCGCCCCGGTCGTTTGACTCCAACCCGCCGGAGCAGTCCGCCGGTGATGAGGAACGAGCCGACGGCATAGCGGATGTTGTAAGTAGCGATGACGAGTTTAGTCTCGAAAGTTTTGTTGGTAACACGAGGTGCATACTCGCCGACTTCAAGGTCGTGCGAATCAACAGTCTCGTCCGCCAGACTCGGTGCGGGCAGCGTCGAATGCTTTGCGTGGGACATCCAATGGGTGCACAATGCGTGTGATGAATTTCAACGACCGTGAGGGATTATAGATGAATCGCCGCGTGCTTGCCGCAGTAGATGATCTGTTCTTCGCCTCGAAAATCCGCGGGACGGCTGAACGATTGAACGTCACAGTCGAGTTCGCCAAAAAAGCCGATACGCTTTTCGATCTTGCCAAGACCGAAACTCCGGCACTCATCATCCTCGACCTCAATTCCGAGAGACTCGACCCTCTGAGTCTCGTAAAGAGACTCAAAGAGGACGAGCAATTGCGAAGCGTCCCCATCGTCGGTTTTCTTTCGCACGTGCAGACGCAGTTACTGCGGCTGGCGGAAGATGCGGGCGTTGAAAGGGTGATGCCACGTTCAGCTTTTACAAAGTTTCTGCCTGAGATTTTGCAGGGCGATTGAGATAAAGGGTGGAAGGACGACATGTCAGATAGCGCGTCTTTCATGCGCGTTCAATGACGCCCTCCCTGATGGTCGCGCCTTCCGCCCTGTTCAACCTACTGGCGCGGGCGCAATTACTTCGTGAATCGCACGCACTTCCACGGCGAGACGCTCGTATTGTTCGAGCGTGAGCGCCTGTGCGCCGTCGCAGAGCGCCTTCTCCGGGTGGTCGTGGACTTCGATAATCAAACCGTCAGCGCCGCAGGCGACACCCGCGCGTGCGAGCGGCGTGACCATGTAGTTTTTGCCGGTGCCGTGTGAAGGGTCAACGATGACGGGCAGGTGTGAGATGCGGCGGACGGCGGGAATCGCGGCGAGGTCGAGCGTGTTGCGTGTGTGCTGCGCGAAGGTGCGTACACCGCGTTCGCAAAGGATGACATTGTAGTTGCCCTCGGACATGACATACTCGGCGGCAAGAAGCCATTCATCGAGCATCGCCGAAAGGCCGCGCTTTAAAAGGATAGGCAGAGAGGATTGACCCGCGCGCCGGAGCAGCGAAAAATTCTGCATGTTGCGCGCGCCAATCTGGATCACGTCGGCGTAACGCTCGACCATCTCCAAACCACGCTCGTCCATCGCTTCGGTGACGATCTTCAGACCAAACACGTCGCGCGCTTCCGCGAGGATCATCAAACCTTCTTCACCGAGACCCTGAAAGGCGTAAGGGCTGGTGCGGGGTTTAAAAGCGCCCCCACGGAAAAATCGAGCGCCACTCCTTTTCACCGACTCGGCGACGGCGAACACCTGCTCGCGGCTCTCGACCGCGCACGGACCCGCGATGATCGCCAACTCTTCGCCGCCGATGGTCGCATCCCCGACGCGGACGATGGTTTTTTCGGGCCGCAGGTCATTCGAAATCAATTTGTAAGGCTTCGTGACGCGGATGGCTTCGGCCACGCCGTTAAGATTCTCGACGCGGGAAGGGTCAATCGGCCCCTGATTGCCCGTGACGGCAATCGCGGTGCGCGTCGGGCCGGGCAGAGGATGGGCGCGTAAGCCCAACTCAGTAATGACGCGCACAACCTCCGCAACATCGCGTTCCGTGGCGTCAGCTTTCATTACAATCAGCATGTAGAACCTCGATAAACTTCGTGACCAAAATTATGAAATCAACCTTTACGTGTGCCGACAGGCGTCGCTGTGCCAGCCCCAATCCATTGGCAAACCCATTGGCAAACCCATTGGCAAAATTCGTGCCGCCAACCACTGCCTGACATCTACATTCTCTCTGGAACTTCAATGCCGAGGGTGGCGAGCGCAGCCGTCAATTGTCGCCGCGCGAAATCCGCGACGACGACGAGAACCGCGCGCCTTGTCAGGTCTTTCTCTTTAAGTATATTGTTCGCCGGACGGTTGTAAAAAGAGTTGAATGAGTGCGCCAGCGAGAACGTGTACTTGGCAAGATGCGAAGGCTCGGCGGCATTTGCCGATTGCGCCATCGCTTCATCCAGCCTACCCGCGAGCATGACCAAAGACCATATCTCGGTTCCGGTTTCCCCTTCAAAAACCCCTGCGACCTGCGCCGCCGGCTCGCTTCCGGTCTCCGCCGCGGAGTTGACGAAGCCCAGCGCCGAGGCCAATTCTTCATCTGGCAATTTGCGAAAGATGGAGTTCGCACGGACGGCGGCATACTGACAATAAGGCCCGGCTTCGCCCGTCGTCGAGAGAGCTTCCTTGAAGTCGAAAACGATGACGGAGTTGCGCGTCCACTTCAACAGGAAATAACGGAGCGCGCCGACGGCGAGACTATGCGCGGCCTTTTCTTTGTCTTGCGTGTTCAGGTCAGGATGTCGTTCTTCAACCTCGCGGAGCGCGTTTGCTTCGAGACGGTCAATAAAGTCGTCGGACTTTACGCCCAGACCGCGCCGTCCACTCATTTCAACGAAAGGACGAGCGCGCTCCTCCTCGCTCAGTTGCACACCGAGTTCTTCGGCGGCGGCGGGCGAGAGCGCGACCATCTCATAAGACATGTGGACGCTCGCCTCTTCACCGACTCCCGGTGCGACCGCCGCGACCCCGCGCCGGACGACATCCTGCGGGTAGGTCTGACGCGAGTCAATGACATTGTAGACGGTTGCCCCCCTGCCAAAGTCCGGCGCATCCGGAGATGCTTCATGTACGTCGCTCGTCGTCGTCCAGATGGTGTGGCCGTCTTTGTGTGTGCGAAACGGCTTGAAGTGAAAATTCAAATCAACCTGTCCGAGCTTCCACAATTGGTAGGCGATGTCCTTGCCGGTGTAGGTAATCGTACCGTTTGAACGGACGATGACCTTGTCAGCCTCGTGCTCGTCCGAGCCTTCGTGCGACTCCATTGGCATCACCCAGCAGCCCGCGAGCTTACCCTCTGTTTCAAAACGCACCGCTCCCGAAGCTTTCATGCGCTCGAAGGCGTGTTCCCAGAGGAAGTGCAATACTTCGGACTCGCGTGGAAGCAGATCATAGCGAATGCCTAGACGCTCCATCGTGTCGAGGTGCGCGTTGACGATTCGGGTGGCGATGTAGTCGGCGAGTTCGGCGGTGGGGTTGCCGCCCTCTTCGATGGCGTGCAGCGTCTCGACGCGCAGGCGCAGGCGCTCCGGGTCTTCTTTCGCTTCGAGGTCTCCGTTGCGATAAAAGAGTCCGACGCGCGCATACAAGTCCCAGCAATAATAATCGAAGGGATATTCGGGTTTGAGCGACGCTTCGAGCGCACGCACGTCATCGAGTGTCAGGTGTTCGAGTTGTTGAAACCCGACCACTACGTCGGCGACCTGTACGCCCGTGTTGTCAATATAGTTATGGACTTCGACCCGTTCGCCCCGCGCGCGTAGAATGTTGACAAACGTATCGCCGAGAACAGAGTTTCGCATGTGGCCGATGTGCGCCGCTTTATTCGGATTGACGCTTGTATGTTCGACCATGCGTTTCGGTCGGCCAACGGCTTCTTCCGCGCCGTCTTTGGTTTCGACTCCGGCGTGTGGAGTGGCGAGAGTGGAAAGCAGACGGCTCCGGTCGAAGAAAAGGTTGAGATAGCCTGCGCCCGCGACTTCGACACGCGCTACCTCCTCGGCGGCTTCGAGGTCTTGCTTCAATTCTTCGGCGATGGAGCGGGGGTTGCGCTTCTCGCCGGTGGACTGTTTGATGCGCTTCGCCATCTCGAACGCGACAGGGAAGGCGAGGTCGCCAAGTTCCGCGCGCGGCGGCACCTCGGCGGGCACGTGTTCAAGTTCGATGCCGAATCTGCTGACGGCGCCGGCGCGAACGATGTCGCGCATCTTGTGTTGTAGATGAATAAGATTCAAAAGAACTCCGCCTTTGACATGTCCCGTTTAATAATGTCGGTCGGCTTAGTGGTCGTGTGCCGGCTGACATGAAAGCGGAAAGTATAGCGCAGCGCGCCGAAGTGATGCTAATGCACTTAAAAAGTGGGGCGTTGAGGTGGAAGTCGTGGACCACATGTCCGCATCAGAGTGTCAATGCGTATTACCGCGCAATCCAGTTTGTGAAAGCACGTCTGGGGCTTTTGCACCTGCGGGGGACGATTCCGGAGTTGTACTTTTCGATCTGGCGGCACCGGCTTGACACTGAAGCGCCGCGCTCTGCTACCATCCTCCACAATCTATGTCCGGACAACTACTTGCAGCATGACGCGGACACTCTATTTCGATTGCTTCGCCGGTATTAGCGGCGACATGACGCTCGGCGCGCTCGTCTCCGCCGGGGTGGACGAGCGTGCGCTTGTCGAACAGGTCAAACTGCTGAATGTTTCCAACTTCGACCTCACATTTGAGCAGGTAGATCGCTCCGGCATCAGTGCCACACGCGCCATCGTCCGGACCGGACACGAACATCATCACCGCCACTTGTCCGACATACACAAGATTATTTTCGACTCGCAACTCGCGGACAAAATTAAAGACCGCGCGGCACAGATTTTCACGCGTCTCGCCGAGGCAGAGGCGCGCGTCCATAACGTGCCCATCGAGAAGGTTCATTTTCACGAGGTCGGCGCGGTTGATGCCATTGTTGACGTGGTCGGAGCGTGCATCGGTTTCGATCTGCTCGGCGTCCAGCGTTTTGTCTGCTCGGCCTTGCACGTCGGGAGCGGGATGGTCGAGATGGAGCACGGACGGTTCCCCGTGCCTCCGCCCGCGGTCGCCGAACTGCTCCGGCAGGCGCCAATCTATGCGACCGATATCACGGGCGAACTGGTGACGCCGACCGGAGCGGCCATCGTCAGTTCGGTCTGCGAGCTTTACGGGCCGCTGCCGCCGATGCGTGTCGAGCGCACCGGGTATGGAGCGGGCGGGCGTGAATATCGGAAATTCCCAAACGTCCTGCGTCTAATAGTCGGCGAATCTGATAACGACGCTGATCTGAGTGGCGAGCGGCTATTCATTGTCGAGACGAATATTGACGACGCTTCGCCGCAGATGGTCGGTCACTTGATGGAGCAGGCTTTCGCGCGCGGGGCGCTCGATTGTTTCTTCACACCCGTCCAGATGAAGAAGAACCGGCCCGGTGTGCTGATCTCTATTCTCTGCCGGCCTGACGAACGTGAAGCGATGTTCAATTTACTTTTTACGGAGACGACGACCATCGGCGCGCGGAGCTACGAGGTCGAGCGGCGTGCGCTTGAGAGAGAGATGGTGACAGTCAAGACAGAGTATGGACCGATTGATATTAAAGTCGCGCGCGCGGACGGACGCATCACAACCTATACACCCGAATTCGAACAGTGTCGCGCCGCCGCTCATCAAGCGGGAGTGCCGCTCCGTGTAGTAGAAGGGGCGGCGCGGTCTGCGTTCGAACGGAATCAAGACTGAAAGCGCGAGTGTCAATGAGATAATGTGGAGGCAAGTCGGAATTGATTTCACGGACGAACGCGATTCCAGTCTATTTGCGTTTGCCCCTTTGTTGAGGGTAAGTTTTTGACATGACAACGAGATTCTCAGCTACAGAGCCGGAAGAAGAGTCGGCTGAAGCTCCGCCGAGCGGAGTTGATCTTGATAAAATCGCAAGGGGCGTCCGTCTCATACTTGAAGGCGTTGGAGAAGACCCGGAGCGGCCCGGTTTGCAAATGACGCCCCGGCGCGTTGCCGAGATGTACGCCGAACTGACGGCGGGGATGCATGAAGACCCGCACTCGCACGTCGTCCCGCTTCCCGGCGACAAGCACGACGAGATGGTGATCGTCAAAGATATACACTTCGCATCGCTCTGCGAACATCACCTCGCGCCCTTCGTCGGACGTTGTCATCTGGCCTATATCCCGCGTGGCGGGCGGATCGTCGGCCTCTCGAAACTAGCGCGTTTGGTCGAGACGTTTGCAAGGCGTTTGCAGGTGCAGGAGCGTTTGACTTCGGAGATTGCCGACACGCTCTTCGACGGTCTGAAGCCAGTGGGCGTGATGGTCGTCATGGAGGCCGAGCACACTTGCATGACCGTCCGGGGCGTCAAAAAGCCCGGCGCCGTCACAATCACCTCCGCCATCCGCGGCGGCTTCCGCAAAGACCCGCGCACGCGCGCCGAGGCAATGTCCTTGATTCGAGGCAAGGATTAGTTTCAGAAAGTAAGCTGCACAAGTTTGGCGTCCGGGGATCGCAAGTCAAAAACATTTCCTCTGTTGGTTCCAGACTCCAAGCTCCAGACTTTTTCTCATAATGAAAACATTTTACGTTACGACTCCTATCTATTACGCGAACAGTCTGCCGCATCTGGGGCATCTCTATACGACCGTGGTCGCCGATTGTCTGAGGCGACACAGACGCCAACGGGGCGAGGAGACCTTGTTTCTGACGGGCACGGATGAACATGGACTGAACATCATCCGGAGCGCGGCGAAGAACGGACGGACGCCACGGGAGCATGTTGATTACATCGTCAGCGAGATGAAAAAATTCTTCGCTGAATATGAACTGGACCCTGAAGAGGGCGGCTATGACATCTTCATGCGGACGAGTGAGGCGTTCCATTACGAGGGAGCAGGGGAGTTCTGGCGCCGCGTCGCGGCGAACAACACACCGAAGGGACGCGAAAGTATCTATCAAGGATTTTACGAGGGTTGGTTCTGCGCGCCGTGCGGTGAATATAAGAATCAGGATGAGTTATCCAAACCCGCGAACGAAACCGATGCGCCGCTGTGCCTGATCCATGAATCGCCGGTTGATCGCGTGTCGGAAGAGAGCTACTTCTTCCGACTCTCGGATTACGACGAGGCGCTTTTGAAGCTTTATGAAGAGCGGTCTGATTTCGTCGTCCCCGAGTCGCGCCGCAACGAAGTTGCCAGCTTTGTGCGGGCAGGGTTGCAGGACATCTCCATCAGTCGTCAGAGAGCCTCCGTCGGCTGGGGCATCCCCGTTCCCGAAGACCCGGACCATACCGTCTACATCTGGTTCGACGCGCTGATTAATTACATCACCGCGCTCGGTTATGGCAGTTCCATGCGGCGCGAACAAGTTGGTGAAAAGCTGTTCGATAAGTTCTGGCCGGGGCTTCACCTCATCGGCAAAGACATTCTCCGTCAACATGCGATCTTGTGGCCCGCGATGCTGCTGGCGGCGGGCGTCGAGCTACCGCGAGGAGTGGCGTGTCATGGTATGTGGCTCGATCCACGGGGTCGTAAGATGGGGAAGACGCTCGGCAACACGATTGATATCTCGCTGATGCGACGCCATAGCTCGGCGGACACGATTCGCTACGTGCTCCTGCGCGAAAAGTCGTTCGGGCAGGACGGGCGCATCGGCTACGAGACGGTGATTGATCGAGCAAACAGCGATTTGGCGAACGGTCTCGGTAATTTCGTCAGCCGCACGTTGACGATGATCGGTAAATACTTCGACGGCCTTGTCCCGCCGCCGGACGTCCCGGATGAGCGCCGTTTGGCGGCCAAACGCGTCGGTGTTGACTCCGACGCACAGGAATTGGCGAGCTACATCGAACTTGCGCGCGACCAGTTTTTACGGAGCATGGAGGAGTTGGCCTTCAACCGCGCGCTTGAATCCGCTTGGGGCGTTATCGCGCGCGTAGACAAGTTTCTCTCCGACGCAAAGCCGTGGGTGCTGGCTAAATCCGACGATCAGCGAGAAACGCTCGGCGCCGTTCTCTACCGCGCGGCGGAGACAATCCGCTGGCTGGCGGTGCTGCTCGCTCCGTTTATGCCGGCAGCATCGAAGGCAATCGGTCACCAACTCGGTTTGGAAGTCGAATTAGAGAGTATTGATCCGGCTGGGTTGAAATGGGGTGAATTGAAACCGGGGACAAAGATTGGCGAAGTCGTCCCAATCTTCCCACGGATTGACAAGGCAAAGGTAATGTCTGAAATCAAAAATATAAGCACAGACGAACAAGAAGAAAAAACGATAGAAGTTGAACAGCCGGCGGCGCACGCCACACAGGCAGCCGTGCCGGGTTCCGAAACAACCGAGGAGACGAGGCCGCCCGAACCCCCGATGAAAGGGGCGACCGAAGCTGACGCGGTTGCACCCGCGAAGATGGAGTCTGGCGCCACCGGCGGCGTCATCAGTCTCATCGGCATCGAGGATTTTGCAAAGGTCGAAATGAGAGTCGCAACGATTCTGACCGCGGAGCGTGTGCCGAAGGCGGACAAACTTCTCAGGTTGACGGTTGATCTCAACGAAGCCGCGCCCCGCCAGATTCTCGCGGGGATAGCGCAATACTACGAGCCGGAAAATCTGTTGGGACGTAAGATCATCGTCGTCTCGAACCTCCAGCCACGCAAGATGCGCGGCCTCGAATCACAGGGGATGCTTCTCGCGGCGTCCGTGGGTGACGAAGGGCGTCCCGTGCTTGCCACCTTCACCGAAGACGTGCCTAACGGCGCAAGACTCAAATAAAGGATGAAGGATGAAGGATGAGGGATGAAGCAGAACAAGTAGATCACTCGGCGAGAGGTGATAATTCATCCCTCATCCTTCATCCTTCATCCCTGTTCGTTGATTCCCACGCACACATTGACGGCACGGAGTATGACGAAGACCGCGACGCGGTGGTTGAGCGCGCACGCGCGGCTGGCGTGGGCTGGATTCTGAACATCGGCACCGGAGACCCGCGTGGGGATAGTTTTGAAAGGGCGGTTGCGGTCGCGTCGAAATATGAAGGCGTCTACGCGGCGGTGGGCATCCATCCGCATGACGCGCGGCTCTATGACGAAGAGGCCGAACGGAAGTTGCTCTCACTGGTTGAAAGGCGCGAACACGTTATCGCATGGGGCGAGATCGGGCTTGATTATCATTACGACAACTCACCACGCGAAACTCAGCGCGAGGTCTTCGCGCGCCAGTTAAATCTCGCGCATCAAGTCGGTCTGCCCGTCATCATCCATTCGCGCGAAGCCGACGAAGAGACCGTCGAGATTTTAAGGAGTGAATGGCATGGGCTGGGTCTCGGCGGGATCATGCATTGCTTCGGTGGCGGACAGCCGATGGCGGATGCGGTGTTGGAAATGGGTTTTATGATCTCGTTCGCCGGCAACGTGACATTTAAAAAAGCAGATGCGTTGCGGGAGGTGGCATTGAAGACGCCGCTCGACAGACTTCTTGTCGAAACCGACTGCCCGTATCTCACTCCCGTCCCATTTCGCGGGCGGCGGAATGAACCCGCCTACGTCGTCGAGACCGCGCGTTTCCTTGCCGAGTTGCGTGGGATTGAACCGGAGGAAATGGGTCGGATCACGACGGGTAACTTCGCGCGCTTCTTCGGCTTGAATCTTTCGCTTCCGCTGGCATAGCCACGGAGAGACAAAGGCGCTGAAAAAGAGAGAAAGCTGCAAAGGGAATTGAAGGGAGAGTTGACCGTTCACCTCTCCCTTTTAGATCGGTTTACACATCAGTGTACGGACGGCGGTGTGGTCAGAACCGCCTGCTTAAGCTTGGCGGGCCTGACGTGCGTTAGACCCGCCCGCTACCGCAGGCGGTTCTGACCCGTACATCCAAGTGAAATCCGATCTAAACGATAGTTCTTTCCCGTTTTCAACTCCGGGCCTCTCTGTTTCCGTGGCTCATCGCAGTTTCCGAAGAACGACGAAGCAAGGTGAAGGAACTTTGTCTCATTAAGCGTTAATGTTATAAAAGTAATGACCAACCGGCGGGCGCCGATGTTTTCAGCTTTGTTTCCGGCGTCTCGCTTCGTTGTTCCGCACAATCGAAATGGCACAACAGAACTCATTCGACATCGTTTCTCAAATAAACCGGGCTGAGGTCGTCAACGCGCTCGACCAGACTATGAAAGAGGTCAGGCAGCGCTTTGACTTCAAAGGCAGCAAGGCCGAGGTCGTGCTCGAAGGCGAAGAACTCATCCTCACCGCCGAGGATGAGACGAAACTTCGCAACATGAACGACATCCTTCAGCAGAAACTCGTCCGCCGCGGAGTCCCGCTCAAGGCTTTCGATTACGGTCGCGCCGAGCCGGCGGCGGGCGGCACGCTCCGGCAGCGGGTGGCGATTCAGCAGGGCATCCCGACCGAGAAGGCGAAGGAGATCGTCCGCTTTATCAAGGACACAAAGGTCAAGGTGCAGGCCGCGATTCAAGGCGACACGGTGCGTATTTCAGGACGTGACCGCGACACCTTGCAGGACGTGATCGCAAAACTCAAAGCCAAAGACTTCGGCATCAACATGCAATACACAAATTATCGCTCCAACTAGAAACCGTCAGGGGGTCAGAGACTGGTAACGGAAATTATAGACAAACGCTTTTCTTCCGACGCCAGACTTTAGACTCCAGAATCCAGACTCCATTATGCAGACTTCGAGTTACATGGCAGCGGTCGAGGAGGCGCATCTGACGGCGCGTCGGGTCTTCGCCCTCGTCGAGAGGGAACTGGCGCTGGTCGAGGAGGAGTTCGAACGGCAGGCTCGCTCGAACATACAAGTCATCTCCTACATCGGCGACTACCTGCGCGAGTCCGGCGGCAAACGCGTGCGCCCGGCGCTGACGGTGCTGTCGAACTACGCGGTGGGCGGCGAAGCCTCGCGCCCGAATGTCATTCGCATGGCGACCGTGATGGAGTTTCTGCACACGGCGACGCTCGTCCATGACGACATCATTGATAACGCCGAGACGCGCCGGAACCGTCCTTCGATCAACAGCCGCTTCGGAAATCAGGCTGCCGTGTTGATGGGCGACTGGCTTTACATGTCCGCGTTCGAGACGAGCCTCGCCGAGCGTTCGCTGCCCGTTCTGGATATTCTTACCGCCGTGACGCGGACGATGACGGAAGGCGAGTTGATCCAGTTGATGCTGATCGGAAGCACTGACATTTCCGAGGAGCAGTATTTCGACGTGCTTCAGCGCAAGACGGCGCACCTGTTCAGCGCGTGCTGCGAGATTGGAGCGTTGCTCTCCGGCGCTTCGCATCCCGTCCGCGAAGCGCTCAGAGATTACGGCCTGTATCTCGGCATCGCGTTCCAACTCGTAGACGATCTGCTCGACTTCACTTCGCTCGACGATGCGCTCGGCAAGGCCGCGGGCGTTGACCTGACCGAAGGGAAGATGACCCTGCCGGTCATCTATCTTATCGAAGAGGATGCGCGGTGGCGTCCGGCGGTGCAGTCGGTCATGCGCGAAGGGAATTATCAGGAGGTCGCGCGCGCCGCGCTGCTCGAAGCCGCGGAGCGCACCGGGGCGACCGAGAAGGCTCGCGCACGCGCCACGGAATACGCCGTGCGAGCACAAAAATCCCTTGACGTTTTGCCCGATTCAAAATACAAAGAAGCTCTTCTATTTATTCCGACCTACATCCTTGAACGCGACCGATGAGAGGAATGATGAATACAGGAGAGAGCAGTCAGAAGTCGGAAAGTAAGAAGTCAGCTTCATCTTCCATCTTCTGACTCCTGACTTCTCTATTCAGTCTTACTTATGCCGGACGACAATCTGCTTGCGACACTCGAACAGGGTCTGCGTCAATCGCGCATGACGCGCTCGCGTCTCTCCTCTCGTCTGGCTGATTTGGAAGCCGAAGCCGAGCGAGTGCGAACCGAGCTTAACGAGATGGACGCGCTCGTCAGTCAGACCGAGCAGGCGATGTTCCGCATCCTTTCATCCATGTTCGGTTCGCAGTCAACGCCCGCTGCGCCTTCCGACTTAGAGATCGAAGCGGCGTTGCGCCGCGACGCGGCCCGAAACATCCCCACGGCTGCTTACGGCAATCACGCGCCGACCCCTGTCCGCCACGACATCCCACCGATCCGCAACAGCGCCGAGCCTAAAAACGACCGTTTCTTCGAGCGGACAATTCCGCAGGCCACGACCGTCCTGCTGCGCGAAGAAGGCGCCCCGCTCCACGTCAACGAGATCTACAACCGGCTCCTCGAAGGCGGCTTCAAGTTTACGGGTCAGAATCCCACCATCAGCATCGCCGTCTCGCTCAACCGCAACCGACGCTTCCGCAAGGTCGCTCCCGGTACTTTCGAACTCACGATCCGCGACGCCGCGCAGGCTTCTTGAAATCTGCGTATCACTGAAATCCCAACTCTCTCTCAGCGTGAGGTTGCCCCACACGTCCTTGTGATACGCCTGCGCGGATGAGGTGCGTGTGTGATAATTTCCACTCCGGAAGTTTTACACTTGACAATGGTTCAGACAGAATCATGCGGCGATTGCGCCGTAAGTTCTGAGATAGTCATACTGGGGGTGATTTTTTATCAACGTCGGCTCCAAAGCTAACTTGGAAATAACCAGATCGAGCAGATGTTCATTGAAAGCTCGTTG
>JBGTBQ010000332.1:0-18978 GCA_041749275.1 Pyrinomonadaceae bacterium
CCCGCGTCGCGCTCGACGGCCCGGCGCAGACGCCGCGCGCCATCCGCGAGCAACGCTTCGCGCGTCAGTTCGCCGTTTGCCGCCGCGCCTTCTTTCTTGCGTTCTCTGATTTCAGCGCGCAACTCGTCCGTCACCACACGCGCTAGCGTCGTCAGCGTTGACGCCCCGACACGCCCACGCAGGTCGTAAGCCTCCGGCGTGCGGAGCAGCTCGTCAATCGAAGGGAGCGAGCGCAGGGCGGTTGTCGTTCGTTCGGTCATGGGCTGTTCGTTCGCGGTCGTAGTAGTCAGGAGACCTGTGTTGGTGATAAAAAGTAATTGGCGTCTTCCGGCGCCTCGGCATTTTACGCCGTCCCGTGTCTTTAAGAGAAACCGATGCCTGAAGCCTCTGTGAAGAAAAATCGTGAGCCGGCCCAAAGTGGATTGCACGCGGGGGCGCGGGCGCTCGTGCGGGCCGTCGAAACGGGCGATGCGGCGGAGGTGAGCAGACTCATCTCGGCGGGAGCCGCCGCTGACGTGCCGTTGGCGGGCGGCGAGACAATGCTGATGCGCGCGACGGCGAAAGGCCACACGGACGTAGTGCGAGTCCTGCTCGATGGCGGGGCCGAGATCAACGCGCGGAGAAACGACGGCTTCACGCCGCTCATTGTCGCGGCCTTTTACGGCCACGCGGAGGTCGTGCGCCTGCTGCTCGATCATGGCGCGCACGCATCGGCGCGGACGCGGCTCGGCTCGGCGGCTGAAGGATGGGCGGCATCGCACGGCTTCAACGAAGTCGTCGGACTGTTGAAGCACGCCGCCCCGGCTGGCGCAAAAACTCTCGCGCCGGGCGAAGTAGTCGCGGCTGACCGCACACCGTTCCCGATAAGCCCGGCGTCGTGGGCGGATGCCGGGGACGAAGGGGAAGTGAAGACCGACGCTCGACAACGCGAAGCCGCGCCGCCGCACGATGAACTCACGATCAATTCGCACGAACTTGCGGTCAATCCGCCCGTCGAACTACGCGCCATGTGGTCGCGCTATCGCGGCGCGTGGGCGTTCGCGCTCGCGTTAATCGTCGTCTCGGGAGTTGCGTTGTACGCCTTCGTCTGGCGCGCCAAGTCGCCGACGAGCAGCCAGCCACCATCTGCCACGACGGGCAACGCATCGAATGTCACGGCATTGCCCGCTCCGCTGACGGGCGAGACGGCGCCGAACGCTCAACCCACGCCAATCACCGCCCCGACGCCGGAAGTGCTGGGTGTGCCGCAGGGCGCGTCGAACAATATACCGACCGTCATCATCCTCCCCTCGGACGCTCCGCCCGCCGGCCCGAACGCCGCCGCGGGACAGTCAAATGTTCCGTCTACGTCGGCGCCCGGCGTCGTCTCCGAAGGCGGCGCGCGGGCGTCGGAAGTCAAGACGCCCACGCGCGGCGCGGCGAACTCCACGGACGAGCAGACCGTGAGCACAGGGGATGGACAAGGCGGGAACGCGCGACCCGATGACGACGCCGCGCGCGCGACGCAGGGGCAGGGCGGGGAGATTCGGACGGTGGCCCCCGTGCGGCCTTCCTCGCCACCCACCTCAACTCTCGTGACGCAGCCTTCGCCCACGCCGACGCCGAGGAGGAAGGTCATTCAGTGGCCCTGACTCCGGCAAAGTTTATTGACACCGCGAGAGACGGGGCCTTAGACTCGAAAACATGCGCCGAGACGGGGCGCGTCTGAACCACGGCACGGAGGCGACGGTGTCCATACGCGATAACAAATTCGCGCGCCAACTCAAAGAGCGCGAGAAGCTGAATCCGAAGTCAGCCTTGCGCGATGCGCTCCCGACCGTTGACGAACAGCTCGGTCGTCTCGAAGAGGACATCCGTCGCCTGAAGGTCGAATTCGACATCTACTTCAACGGCGCGGCCAAACGCCCGCCCTACGACACGAAAGGGCGCGTGGACACCGTCATCAAGCGTCTGGCCGACGACCGCACGCTCTCGTTCGCGCAACGCTATCGCTACAATTCGCTCGTCGCGCGCCACACCTCCTTTCTGCAACTCTGGCGGCGGACGCTGCAAGACCGCGAAGAGGGGCGCGGCGCGAGCAGCGTCCGGCGAATGGCGAGAGCGGAAAAGGATTCCAAGACACAGCCGCAAACCTTCTCCTGTGCCGACCCGCACAAGGACGTGGCGACGGTCAAGCGCCTGTTCGAGACTCTCGTCGAGGTAAAGAAGAGTTGTGGCGAGCCGACCGACGATCTTTCATTCCCGCGTTTTCACCGCATGATCGCCGCCAAGGCGGACGCGCTCAAAGAACGCGCTGAGTGCGAGAGCGTCCAATTCTCGGTCGGGGTCAAAGACGGTCGCGTGAGCTTCAAGGCGCGGGCGGAGAAATAAAAAGTAGGCGGAAAGCAGAAGGCGGGAGGCAGTTAAAACCATTTCGCGTTTTAACTGCCTCCCGCCTTCTGCCTACTTGCTTTCTTGAGTGCCTTGCTACGTAGTGCGCTTGCCGGCGGCTGCGAGAGTGTGACCGGAAGCGGTCAGTGGCCTTCAACGAAAGCCAAAGTTCAATGGGGAGATTACACCTTGATCACTTTTTCCGCCTGCGGCCCCTTCGGCCCCTGTGTCACTTCAAACTCGACGGTCTGGCCCTCTTCGAGGGTCTTGAAACCGTCGCCCTGAATGGCGCTGTAGTGAACGAAGATGTCGGAAGAGCCGGGCTGCTCGATGAAACCATAGCCCTTCGCGTTGTTGAACCACTTGACCTTACCGGTAATTCTGGACATAGCTGACGAATCCTCCTAACGATTCGGAAAAAGCGGGAGGGGCAATCTTGCGCCGCGCCCACCCGCATAGTTGATGCTCACGAGCCGGTTGCGCGCCGCTTGGACAGTAGGCACGCGCCGAAAACTCCAACCAAAAAAAAAGCCCGCGCCTGACGGCCTCTCGCGCTCGCGCGTTCGGACTCGTCATTCGCGGACGGACGGGGTACTACCAAAAACTTCATCACGGTCTTGCTTGCAAACCTAACAGGGGGGCAGGTTTAAGGCGCTCCCCATCTTAAAACGACGGCGCATACTAAGCGAAAGCGTGCGAAGCTGTCAAGCAGAAAATACTCAGTAGTGCGGGAATCTACCTTGTCCCCTGCCGGAAACACTAACGCGCCGGGAGATAGTGACCGGGGTTGACGGCTACATCGTTAATCCGCACTTCATAGTGCAGATGCGGCCCCGTCGAGCGGCCCGTCGAACCGACCTCTCCGATCAGATCGCCACGCTTAATCTCCTGACCGAGCGTCGCTACTATTTTCGAGAGGTGACCGTAGCGCGTCGTCAGACCATTATCATGGTCAATGACCACGATCTGGCCGTAACCGTTCTGCGTGCCCGCGAGCGTCGCCACGCCGCTCGCTGTCGCATAGACGGGCGTGCCGCGTGGCGCCCCGATGTCCTGTCCGGAATGGAACTCGTGGCCGCCGCCAAAGGGATCACGGCGACCGCCGAAGGTGTCGGTGACTTCGCCACCCTCGACCGGCCAGATGGAGGGTATCCTCGCGCGTTCGGTGAGCACGGCTTCGTATACTTTCAATTCCGCTTCAAGCTGTGCGGCGCGCAATTCGATGGCGGCAATGCCGGCGGCGTCGAGCAGGATTGAGGGACCGCCCGCGGCGTGGGGGTTATCAGCCTCCTCCGGGGTGACGCCTGAGATTTCCGAGAGACGGCGCGAAGCATCCTCAATGGCGTCAACGCGGTTCTCAAGTTTCTGGAGCTTCTCACGCTGACGCTCGTTCTCTCGCCGCAGACGGTCGTTCTCCTGCTCGATGAGAATGTGCGAGGCCTGCTGCGCGAGGCCGTAAAAACCGTAGGACATGGCGAAGAGGACAAAGACGCCCGCGACAGCCGAGACTTTGACCCAGCGTTTGTGGACGGTAAAGCGGCGTATCTGGGAACGTGAACGCGAAGTAGTAGCGACGATGAAAGCGTATAAACGCTCGTCCTTGTTCATCGGAGTGTGCTCCTTGGGCGCTCCGTCCGCATGGGTAGCAAGCAAACCACGCGGATGAGCGCGAAAGGCACTGTCTGCCGAAAAAGGCGACGAGTGCGGAAACTACTGAATTTTCGGGTACTTACTTAGTGTGTGACCCTTCCTGAAGGTGCGAGCCGCGAGTCCCGTCTCGCGTGATACTGGCGGCACGGGCAACTGGCTAGAGGCTGCACAAGGGGCAGCACCCTATCACACGAGGTTGGGGATTGCAACCGGCGAAGGAAATTGAAATGAAGCCGCAATGAAGCGGCAACGCCGCGAGCCTTGAGAGGTTGTGTGTGCGATGACCTAACGTGTAGAGGCAGGCAATGCCCGCCGTCTTAAGCTCCGAGTGAGTCGAAACGGCGGGCATTGCCTGCCTCTACACGGTCATTAAATTGATCGTTAAACCGCTCTTAAAGTTCTTCCGCTTCGCGTCGCCGTCGTCCACGCGTTCTCAGCGTCAAGACCACGATGAGCAGCAGAAGGCCGACGAAGGCGATGACGAGCGCGGCCTTGAGGAAAAACATCAGGAAGCCAATGAGCGTGATGAGCTGTTTGACAAGGGCGATCAAAAGCAGAATGAGGGTGGCGATGCTACCCCATTTGCCCGCGGTTAAAAAGAAAGATGACATTTCCTATAACTCCTTCCCTGATTGAAAACGAACTCGAAAGGTCGCGCGCTCCACACCCCGATACCCGTTGGCGCCTCGCACCACACACGCGATCCGCCGCTATCATAGCAAAGAACCTCGCCGCGCCGCGAGAGTTGCACTCTCCGCCGCGTCCCTCTCTCTTACACACGCGGCTCGTTCGGCCAGAGACCACTTTCACGTGCCGACACTTGCGTCACGAGTTCGCCGGTGCCGAACTTGGTCACTTCTCCGGCGTCGAGCGCCGGAGAGCCGGTCGCGCCGAAGAGCGTCGGCGGGCGGCTCCGCAACTCGAACTGGAGCGGGTTGCGGCGGTGTGTGCGGAAGTAGTCGAAGAGCATATAGGCGCCCAGCAGGACGAGCACGACGGGAAGAAACTCGCGGACGGGCAACTGGATGCCGAAAATTGTGTGGAGCAGGAAGACAATGCCGAGCGAGATCATCGTCACCGCCCACGCGAGCGGGTTGCCGTATAGTCGGCGCGCGATGGCGTCAGACTCGGCGTCGGGCGCGAGTCCGGCGCGAATGAGTTGCGCCGTTCGGGCCGCGTCAACCGCCGCGAAGAGCCACGTGCCGATAACACCGAGGACGAAGAAGGCGGCGCCGTCGGTGACGGTCGCCATCTGAAAGAAACTGGCGAAGATCGTAAAGTGGACAAGCGCCTTTGCGGTTTGACCGTTGTAGGCCGCGCCGAGGCCGGGGCAGATGAACGAGAGCAGCAGCGCGACGAAGGGCGAGCTTTTGCGGCGGACAACCGTCTTGGCGGCGGCGCGCGCCTGCTGGTGTTGCAGCGATTCGACGCCCGCGACGATGCATTCCTGACAGTACGGGAAGCCACGGATGCGGTGATCGCAGGCCGGGCACAAGGGGCGCGTGCAGCGGCTGCATTGCACGACCGCACGGTTCGTCAAATGGTAAGCGCAGTTCATCAAGCCCGTTAATAAATTTAGCGGTCTTCGTTCTCGGTCGGTTGCTGGTTCGCCTTTCCGTCATCGTTCACGGTGGGCGTAGTTTTCATCTCAGCGGCGCCGCTCTGTGCCGGGGCGACGAGCGTTTCGAGTCCTTCGGTGACACGCTTGAGGCCGTCCGTCTGCGCGGCGAGGCGGAGGCTGGCGCGGTACATCCCGCCGATGGAGCCGTCGTCTGAAATCGTGGTCGTGCCGACGAGGACGGCCATCAGAATCATCGTCGCCACGGTGGCGAGCTGCGGCTGGACGATGGTGTCGAGCCAGTCGCGCAACAGCGCGGCGATACGCGAGGGGAGCGGAGCGCGCACTTCGTCGGCCTCGGTCGTGCCGAGCGTCGCCTGCAAGATTCTTTCGTGCAGGCCGACGGGAACCGGCTGCTCTTCGCTGATGTACGAGTAGCAGGCGCCGATGGCGCGAACGACCTGTCCGGGAAGTTCCGTACAGCTTTCGCAGAGCGCGGCATGGCGCTCCCAGCGATGGTAGAGCGTGGCCGGGAGAAAGCCGTCGAGGTAGTCCGTCAAGTGCTCTTCAAACTCCACGCACGACATCGAGGTTTCGGGCGCGGTCTTCATAATGATGCGCGCCTCAAGCCCCGCCGAGGGCTGGGGCGGCGCCGACGCGCGGCACTCGACGAGCGTGTTCCGGACTTCGTTCAGAAGCTCGTGACAGACCGGGCAACGCAGCGCGTGCTCGCCAAAAGCACGCTGCGTTTCGACTTCGAGCGCACCATCCAGATAGTCCGTCAAGCGATCTTCAAACTCAGTGCAAAGCATGTCTAAATTCTCTCCACCCTTCTACTCCTTCGATATTCAAGACGCGGCCTTACCGTCGAATAACATCCGATAGCCCCGAAGTGACCGCCAACGGTTCGTCCCTCAAGTCTCGCTCATGGCGACGACCCGCATGCGCCGCAGGATTTTCGATAGCTCGATGCGCCCACGGTTGATACGAGATTTGACCGTGCCCTCCGGTATCTTCAGGTGGTCAACGATCTCTTGATAGCTCAACTCCTCGATGTCACGGAGAATAACGCAAGTCCGCAGATCGGGAGGCAGCTTGTCAATCGCGGCCTGCACCTGCTCGCCCAACTCTCGCCGCTCCATCTCGCGCTGCGGCGTGTTGCCGGCGGCGCGTAGATGATAGGTGTGGCCTTCGATGTCTTCGGCCTGCGTGTCCTGCGGGGCGCGTTGCCGCCGCCGGTAATCGTCAATGATCAAGTTACGCGCGAGGCGCATCAGCCAGTTTTGCAGGTCGCCCTGTTTCGCGTCGTACTGTTCGAGCGAGCGATAGACGCGGACGAAAACTTCCTGCGTCAAATCTTCGGCGGCGTCAGCGCGTGAGGTGAAGCGGTAGGCGAGGTTGTAAATCCGGCGCGAGTAAGTGGAGACAATCTCCTCCCACGCGGCGCCGTCGCCCGCGCGACATCTCCTGACCAGTTCAGCCCCTTCGCCGACAGTCACGGCTCTCGTAACTCCCACCTCGCGCCCCTTCCGTCTCCCTCCGCCGTTCATCGTGCGAACACGCGTGGGTGGTCGAAACCCTTTGTCAAACGGGCATTACGACCGCCGGACGGGTAATGTTCCCAGACGGCAGGAGGCAGGAAAAAGATGGAGGCAGGTGCGGAGTTGTCGCTCTCAAATCTTGAATCTTACATCTCGCATCCGAGAGTTCTCGTCTGCCGCCTGCTCCTGCCGCCTGCCTCCTGTACACCTGCCTTGCGCCGTCGCGTTTAAGTATTATAGCCTAGCTGCGTTACACTATATCTTGTGGCGACAGTCTGGCGAAGTCAAATTTTTAGCGGACGGCGCGGCGGCAGGTCTTTGAGTCGAACTTTTATCGCTTGGGTAAATATTTAAAATTCATTCTTTTGTGCGTGCTGGCGGCGCTTGTCCTGCTCTGGTTCGGGTGGAATCTGAACTGGGCGGAGGTCTCCGGGGCGATTGGGCGTGCGGACTGGCGCATGGTGGCCGCGGGCGTCGTGCTCGTGTGGGCGACGTACCTGATCCGCGCCTTCCGTTGGCGCGCGCTGCTCAAACCGCTGGCGCCGCGCGCTTCGCTACGCGAGACGTTTGCCGCGACGACGGTCGGCTTCGCCGCGATCTTCCTCGTCGGGCGGGCCATCGGCGAGGTGTTGCGGCCCGCTTTCCTCTCCGTGCGCGATTCGGAAGTGCGGCCCGGTCCGGCTTTCGTCACCATCGCCGTCGAGCGCATTTACGACATGGTGGCGATAGTCGTTCTGTTCGCCGCGAACCTTCTCGTCTTCCGCCCGGCGGCGATGGACGCGGGCAGTTTGGGGCGGCTGCGTGTGCTCGGCCTCGTTCTGCTTGGCGCGGCGGCGGTCGGCATCGTCGCACTCGCACTCTTCAGGCGTTACGCCGGGCTGGTGCTCGGCTGGCTTGGGCCGCGCGTCGAAAAGCTGCCGAAGATGCCGCGGCGCGTCGGGCACGTCGTTGTGGACTTGCTCGAACATCTGGCGAGTACGCTCGGCATACTCGTTGACGCGCGGGAGTTGCTGGTGACGGTCGGATGGACGGCGCTGCTGTGGGGCTTTATCACGCTGGCGAACCTGCTGGTGATGCGCGCGTTCGGCTTTGACGTGGGGTTGAGCGGGACGGTGTTCGTGCTCGGCTGGTCGCTCGTCGGATCGCTGATGCCGACGCCGGGCGGAGGCGCCGGCACCTACCACGCGGCGACGGCAGCCGGGATGCTCTTCGCCGGCATCGCGCGCACGCAAGACGAAGCGGCGGCGGCGGTCATCGTCCTCAACCTCGTCGTTTTCGGCTCGGCGGTCTTCTTCGGCCCTTATTACTTTCTGCGCGGCGGCGTGAGCCTCGCGCGCCTGCGCGGCCTCGCCGCGTCGGAAGAGGCGAAAGACCCGCAAGCGGTTTCGCCGTTGGCGGAAGAACAGCGTCTGAGAGTTTGAAATTCGGCGTGCATGATTTGAGCGCGTCGTCACCGAGAAAATCAGCCGAAAGGTTGGACTCTAAACTGTTGTCGGACTCGGATTGAAAAAACTTCCGGCGCGCGCGGCGGGTTCGGTATGAACGGGAGACGGCGTGAAGCTTTCACATCTTCGACTTGCTGGTGCTGATCTATGAGATGCCCTTTCTGCGGTTATCTGGAAGACAAGGTGGTTGATTCGCGCGAAGCGCGCGACGGCGACGCGATCCGCCGCCGCCGTGAGTGCCTGCGGTGCGAGCGGCGCTTCACCTCCTACGAACGCATTGACGAAATCCCCTACATGGTCGTCAAGAAGGACGGGCGGCGCGAGCAGTTCGACCGCAACAAGGTGATGTCGGGTCTGCTGCGCGCCTGTGAGAAACGGCCCGTGCCTTCGTCGAAGCTGGACAGCATTGTCAACTCCATCGAGAAGTACGTGCAGGAGTCGCCGGAGCGTGAGCGCCCGACGAGCAAGGTCGGCGAGATAATCATGCGTCGCCTGAAGGAACTGGACAAGGTGGCGTATGTACGCTTCGCCTCCGTCTACCTCGAATTCGAGGACGTGACCGAGTTCATGCACGAGTTGAAGACGCTGGTGCGGACGCGCTCGGCGGCGAAGAAACAATGAGGTAAGCAAGTCCGGAGTCCGGAGTCGGAAAAGTTCTTGCTCCGGACTCCGGACTCCGGACTTATTTTTATGGCCAAGTCCGTTCACGCACCGGGGTTGGAGCGGGTCGAGATCGAGCGTCTGCGCTCGCGCGTCGGGCGTTTGTTCGCGGCGTTGCAGGAAGCGTCGGAAATGGTCGCGCCGCTCGCGCCGGGCGAGTGGGCGCCGCCCGTTGACTTGTGCGAGTCGGAGTCGGAGATCAGAGTCTACGTAGAGCTTCCGGGGGTGCGCGTCGAACATCTGGAGATTACGCTGGCGGGCGAGCAGTTGCGAATTGGCGGCAGGAAGCGCAAGGGCGCACCGCGCGGTGGCATCTCGCATCTATGTTCGGAGAGGGAATACGGCAACTTTACGCGCGTCATTCGGTTGCACTGGCCGGTGCGCGTCGGCGAAGCAACCGCCGAACTCAAAAACGGAGTGCTCACGGTGCGGCTGCCGAAGCTCAAGGAGCGGCGCGGAGGGGAATTCAAAATACCGATTAAAGGAAAGGATGAAGGATGAAGGATGAGGGGTGAAGGAAAACAGTCTTTCATTCATCACTCATCCTTCATCCTTCATCCTTCGATTTTTATGCCTTCACTTACAAACATCACAGAGGGTTTCGAGGCGGCGGTCGAGGGCGGCGGCGACGAGCAACAGTTGCAGATTCCGGAGACGTTGCCGGTGCTGCCTCTGCGCGACATCGTCATTTATCCGTTTATGATCGTGCCGCTCTTCGTCTCGCGCGAGAGGTCTATCCGCGCGGTGGATGTGGCCTTGGGCGAGAACCGCATGATCTTTCTGGTCTCGCAGCGCGACCTCGACAAGGAGGAGCCGGCGGGCGAAGACCTGTACCAGGCGGGCACCGTGGCCGTCATCATGCGGATGCTGAAGTTGCCGGACGGGCGCATCCGTATTCTCGTGCAGGGCTTGTCGCGCGCGCGCGTCGAGTCGGTCGAAGACACGGGCGAGTACCTGAAGGCCCGCCTCAGCCCCATGCAGGAGACGGCGCCCACGTCGGCCCCGCTCGAAGTCGAGGCGCTAGTACGCAACGTGCGCGGCTCGATGGAGAAGGCGGCGAACCTCGGCAAAAATATCTCGCCCGAAGTGATGGCGATTGTGACGAGCCTCGAAGAGCCGGGGCGTCTCGCCGACCTCGCCGCGTCGAATCTGGAGTTGAAAGTCGAGGACGCGCAGTCGGTCTTGGACATCGCCGATACGACGATTCGACTCCGGCGCGTCAACGATCTGCTCAACAAAGAGATCGAAGTCCTCACCGTGCAGCAGGAGATCAACACGCAGGCACGGGCCGATATTGACCGCTCGCAGCGCGAGTTCTATCTACGCCAGCAGATGAAGGCCATCCAGACCGAACTCGGTGAAGGGAACGAACTCGCCGAGGAGATCGCGCAGTTCCGCGACAAGATCGAAACGGTGCAGATGCCGAAGCACGCCGAGGAGGAGGCGCTCCGCCAACTCAAGAAGCTCGAACGCATGCACCCGGATGCGGCGGAGACCGCGACGCTGCGGAATTGGATGGAGATCATGACCGACCTGCCGTGGTCGAAGGCGTCGAAAGACAACCTCGATCTGGCGAAGGCCGAGAAGATTCTGAATGACGACCACTATGGCCTTGACAAGGTCAAGGAGCGCATCATCGAGGCGCTTGCGGTGCGGAAGCTGAAGGAGAAGCCGAAGGGTACGATCATGTGTCTGGTCGGCCCTCCCGGCGTCGGCAAGACCAGTCTGGGTCGTTCGATTGCGCGCGCGCTCGACCGCAAGTTCGTGCGCCTCTCGCTGGGCGGTCTGCACGACGAAGCGGAGATACGCGGCCACCGACGGACTTACGTCGGCGCGATGCCCGGAAGAATCGTCCAGGCTTTGCAGCAGGCGGGCACGCACAACCCGCTCATCATGCTCGACGAGATTGACAAGGTCGGCGCGGACTTCCGCGGCGACCCGTCGTCGGCGCTCCTCGAAGTTTTAGACCCGGAGCAGAACAACAGTTTTCGCGACAACTACCTCGGCGTCACGTTCGATCTGTCGAACGCGATGTTCATGACGACGGCGAACGTGCTCGACACTGTCCAGCCGGCCCTGCGCGACCGCATGGAGGTCATCCGCCTCGCCGGCTATACCGAGGAGGAGAAGCTGGAGATCGCGCGGCGGCACCTCATGCCGAAGCAGATCGAGGAGAACGGCCTCGCGCCTAAAAATTTGCACATCTCGAAGCGGGCTTTGACCGCCATCATCCTGCAATACACGCAGGAGGCGGGCCTGCGTCAACTCGAACGCGAGATCGGCAAGGTCTGCCGCAAGGTCGCGCGCCGCATCGCCGAGGGCCGGACGGAGACCGTTCGCGTCTTGCCAAAAAACCTGCACGAATTTCTCGGGGCGCCAAAAGTCTTCCCCGAAGAGATTCTAAAGAAGGATCAGATCGGCATCTCCACGGGCCTCGCTTGGACAGCCGTCGGCGGCGACGTGCTCTTCATCGAAGCTTTGCGGATGCGCGGCAAGGGCAATCTCGTGCTGACGGGCCAACTCGGCGACGTGATGCGCGAATCGGCGCAGGCCGCGTTTTCTTATGCCAAGTCGCGCGCCAAAGAACTCGACATCCCGGAAGAGGATTTCGATAAGTACGACATGCACATTCACATTCCCGAAGGCGCGATCCCGAAGGATGGCCCTTCCGCCGGCATCACGCTGGCGACGGCGATGGTCTCCGCGCTCTCGCAGCGAGCCGTGCGGAAAGACGTGGCGATGACGGGCGAGATCACCTTGCGAGGGAACGTGCTCCCGGTCGGCGGCGTCAAGGAGAAGGTGCTGGCGGCACGACGCGCAAGGGTGACGAAGATCATCCTCCCGCATCTCAACCGACGCGACATGGACGAGGTGCCGAAAGAGTTGTTCGGCGAGATTCAGTTCATCTTCGTCGAACATGTCCGCGACGTGTTCCGCGAGGCGCTGAAGGAGAAGGCTCCGGCGACCCCGCAAGCCCCACGCGAACGGCAGCCACGCCTGCCGCAAGTCGCCGCGCCGCGCGTCTGAGCGCTCTTGCCGGGGGTTTTGGTGGAAAAGCCAATAGCCCGCACTCCCGGCGCATGGAGCGCATAAGTTTGCGAAGGGGAAAGTGAGTCGTGCGTGCACGACTCATCTCAGGTCCAGTAGGTTCTGTCGAGCGAGCGGTAGCCGACGGCCTCGGCGACGTAGGCCGGGCGAATCTCTTCCACGCCTTCGAGGTCCGCAATCGTGCGGCTCACCTTCAATATCCGGTCGTAGGCTCGCGCCGACAAACCCTGCCGCGTCATCGCCGACTCAAGCAGACGCTCGCATTCCGCATCCAGCCCACAGTAACGGCGAATCAATCGCGGCGGCATCTGAGAGTTCGAGAAGATGCCTTCGGCATGGAACCTCTCGCGCTGGCGCGCGCGCGCGGCGAGGACGCGCCCGCGGATGTCACCCGAACTCTCGCCTTCGGGCGCGCCCTTGTCCGACAACTCTTTGAAGCGCACCGCCGGCACGTCAATGTGGATGTCTATGCGGTCGAGCAGGGGGCCGGAGATGCGCCCCACGTAGCGTTGAATCTGTGGCGGCGTGCAACGACACTCGCGCGTGGGGTCGTTCCAGAAGCCGCAGGGACAGGGGTTCATCGCCGCCGCGAGCATGAACGAGGCGGGGAACGTGAGGGACATCGCGGCGCGGCTGATCGTCACCTGCTGGTCTTCGAGCGGCTGGCGCAGGACTTCGAGCACCGAGCGGTCGAACTCCGGCAGTTCATCGAGGAACAAGACGCCGTGGTGCGCGAGCGAGACTTCGCCGGGGCGCGGGACGGCGCCGCCGCCGATCAGGCCGGCGTCGCTGATGGTGTGGTGCGGCGAACGAAAGGGGCGTTCCGTCACCAACCCCGTGCGGCCCGTCAGTCCCGCGACCGAGTGAATCTTCGTCAGTTCCAGCGCGGCCTCGAATTCGAGCGGCGGGAGGATCGTCGGCAGACGCTTGGCGATCATCGTCTTCCCGGAGCCGGGCGGGCCGATGAGCAGGATGTTATGAGACCCGGCGCTCGCCACTTCCAGCGCGCGCTTCGCGGCGAGTTGGCCGCGCACCTCGCGGAAGTCCACGTCGTAGCGCCCCTCGTTCGAGAGCAGGTCGGCGGGATCAACGCGCACGGGCGCGGGGCGATTCGCCGATTCGTCGCGCAACGCGGCGATCAACTCGACGGCGCCGCGCAGCGTCGAGACCGCATAGACACTCACGCCCGCCACGACCGCCGCTTCCCCGGCGTTCTCCTCCGGCATGATGAGATTTTTGACGCCCGCGTCTCGCGCGCGGATGGCGATGGGGAGCGCGCCGCGCACGGGCCGGACGCGCCCGTCGAGCGAGAGTTCGCCGACCGACAGCGTGTCCAACAGCCCTTCTGTTTCGCCGAGGTCGCCGTTGGCGCCGAGGATGCCGAGCGCGATGGGGAGATCGAAACTCGCGCCCTCTTTTCGCACGTCCGCCGGCGCGAGGTTAATCGTCGTCTTGTGAAAGGGGAAGAAAAAAGCGCTGTTGTTGATGGCGGCGCGAATGCGCTCGCGCGACTCGCGCACGGCGAGATCGGGCAGACCGACGATGGTGACCGAAGAGGGTGAGTCGCTTTCACCGCGCGCGGGCGTGAGGTCAACTTCGATATCAACGAGGTCGGCGTTGATGCCGTAGACGGCGGCGGACTGTGTTCTGAAAAGCATATTTGTGAGGGCGCTGTAGAACGCGCGGGAGTTCAGTGACGACATGCGAAGGAGCAATCACAGGATTGACCGCGCGGAGACGAAGTCACAAAGATCAGACACGAGAGCTTGCCTGATGCCTTCGCCTCTCCGTGGTCAAACCGATTGCTCCGTGAGCGAGGCGTAAAAACAACCGAGCGCGCTTTCGGCTGTGAGTCCGAAGCGCGCTCGTCTGAAGCTGCTCTCTCGTAATTCCTCCGTGAAGAGAATTACCTTGTAGTGTTACCGGCGACGGCGCGTCTTTGTGGCGGGCGCGGCCATCGCGGACGAAGGAACTTTGATCTGGCGACCACGCTCAAGTTTCGCGTCGGCGGAGAGGCCATTGATCTTCGCCACTTCTTCGACGGAAGCGTTATAGCGCGCGGCCACCTGCGCGAGCGTCTCGCCGCCCTTCGCCGTGTAATTATGCAGGCTGCTGCTGCCGGCGGAAGTGACGCCGCCGCTATTCGGTCGCTCGTAAGTTCTGGCCGTCTTCATGATGCTGCCGCCCGGCACGACGATCTTCCCGCCATCCTTGATGTCAACACCGCCGTTCCACTGCTGGAGCTGCGCGACGCTCGTGCCAGTGCGCGCCGCCACCGCCTCGAACGATTCGCCCGGCGTGACCTGAATGACGCGCGCGAGTTGGTTACGACGCTCGACGGGGACGCGCTTGAGGAGCGCGACAAAAGATTTGCCACGGCCCGGCGGCACACGCACGTGGTACGACTCACCCGGCGGCGTCAAGTCACGCCTGAGTTCCGGGTTGATGCTGCGGAGGTAATCAACGCTCGTGTCCGTCAGGCTGGCGATCAGGTGCAGGCTCGTCGCCGAAGGAACGCTCACCACGTCGTAAGAGAGCGGCGACATCCGCTGTACGTTGTGGAAGCCATACTTCTCCGGGTTCTTCGCGATCAGGATAACCGCGAGGATGTTCGGGACGTAGTTGCGCGTCTCCTGCGCGATGTAAGGATAGATCGTCCAGAAGTCAGCGGCGCCGGCGCGTCCGATGGCGCGGTCAATGTTGCCCTCGCCCGTGTTGTAGGCGCCCATCGCCAGTTCCCAGTTGCCGTTGTAGCGGCGCGCGAGCCATTTCAGATACTGAGCCGAGGCGCGCGTCGCCTTCTCGAAACTGTTGCGCTCGTCAATATAAGCGGTTTGGCGCAGACCGAAGCGCGAACCGGTGCCGGGAATGAACTGCCAGAGGCCGGAGGCCGCGGCCCACGAGCGCGCGGTCGGGCGCCATGAACTCTCGACCTGTCCGAGCCAGACGATATCTTCGGGCACGCCCTCCTCGCGGAAAATCTTCCGCGCCATCGTCATGTACTGCCCCGAACGGCGCAAACCCGTCTCCATCGTGGCGCGACCGCGACCCTGATAATAGTTGATGTACTGGACGACGAGCGGATGGAGCTTGAACTGGAAGTCAAGCATGTTCTTGACTTGTTCCGCTTCGGCGACCTGCTCGGCGGAGACTTTCTCCTCATCCTTCGTCAAGACGAGTTTCGACAGTTCGTCAAGATTCGAAGGCTCGAACTTCTGCTCGACGAAACCTACCCGCGGCGGCGCGGGCGTCGTCTGCTGGCCGGTCTGCGCCACCTCGACGAATGCTGCCCCGTCAGTCCGCGCCGGAATGCCCTGCGGGACTTCCATGCGATAGACGCGCTCGACCAATTCCAGATAGTAGCGCTGGAGCTTTGGGTTCGAGCGCACGTCCATGCCGGATTCGAGCACCGAGTCAACGGCCCGGTCGAACTCCGCGCGCGCGGGTTGGCGCTTGCCGTCCTTGAGGTTCAACTCGCCGAGCCGGAAATGTGTTTCGGCGCGCTCGATAATCTGGTTCACGCGTGGGTCTTCGCGCTCGATCTCGCTCAGCGTGTTACGAAGGTATGATTGCGAAGAGACTTGCGCCCGCAGCGTGGCAGCCGGAGCGAGCAGCGCGGCGAGGAGCGTGCCGTTGACGATTAAGCGGGGGAGGCTCGTGTTTTTCAATCGTTGATCTCCTTAATGAGAGCTAAAGCGAATCCACGATGGCGACCTAACTAGGGTGATCGCACGAGCGGCATCCACTGGAATTATAATGGCCTGTTTGACCCGGTCTTCAGAACGACTCTGCTTGAAGGACATTCCGCTTCTGATTAGCGGAGCCAGAGTCGGCCTCGAACGTTATCACAGGGTTTCCGCGAGTGTCAAACTTATCTACTTGTAAATAAAAGGCGAAGCGGCGCTCATTTCCAGCCGTTTTCGCTCTTTTTCCGGGGAGTTTTAGGATGCCCCGGCGGGGCGGCGAGTTGCGTCGGGGAAGGCAAAAGTTGAAGTATAAAGCTCTCTGTTCCCCTGCCGGCGCCCGACGTGCTCAGTCGGCAACTTTACACGCGCCGGGACACTTAGAGTTGCAAAAAGAGCCTCAACATCGAGCGGCGGGCACGCGCCCGCCTCTAAACCAAACTTGGAATAGCCCTACTCGCGCGGCGCGGCGGCTTGCGGCAGGCGCGGCTGCGAATTTCGTCAACCCCTCCCAAGTCTTCATCCTGTACGTCAAGGCACGCTCTCTGGTAACGGCGCCGTGAAGCGTTCCGCACACGCCGCACAGCCCAACCCTTGCTGCTCAAAGCGCGTCACTGGAATTTTGCGGCGCGTATTTTTCCTGTCGGCTCAGTTCAGACATTCCATTACTCAAACTGGTCAGCCGGCGGGTCGGCGGCGGTGGCCGGTTCGCCTTTGTGGTCGGCGGCGCGGATGACGCCGGTCTCGTCCACGTAGAAGGAGCGGCGGCCCGTCTTGCCGTAGTTCTTCGGTGTCGCGGTGGCGTTGAACTTGTCGCCGGAGGCGTGCAGCTCGTACTCGTACTCTCCCCGCGCCGCGTCCTCTTTGTCGAGCACCTTCTCGGCGTATAGCTCTTCGAGGCTTCCGTAGCGCCCTTTGTTATGTTCTGTTTTGAAGCTCTCTTGCGCCATCTTGATGCGCATCAGCGAGTAGTTCGCCATCGCTTCATTGCTGAAGACAGGCGCTTCCTTGATGGTGATGAGCGAGCTGGCAGCGAAGAGCTTGGCTAAACCGGTGGGCACGCGCACCTCATGCAACAGCGCATCGCCCTCGTTCGTCGCCGCGTAGGAGATGGCGTTGAGCGGCACGTCGAGTTGTGCGAGCGCCGCGATGACGACCGGGTCGGTGCTGCCGCTCGCCATCTTTTTCGTCTGCGTGATCCAGCCCTTCATCAGCTCGTCGGAGACGTAGGCGAGCGCGAGACGTTGATGCGTCTGCCACGCGACCGAGTCGCGGTATCTGTTGGTCGTGGCGAGCGTCTGGCTCGAGGAATAAGAATCAACGACGTGACGAACCGCCGGGGCGCTCTCGCCGATGACGAGAAAGTTATTGATGAAGGCGTAAGCTATGCCGCCGAGGCTTTGAATCTCAAAGCCCTTGCGCCGCTCCGTCTGCGCCGGCCCGCCCGCGCCGAGGGCAGCGAAGAGAAAGGGCGCGACCTTGCGAAGCACTTCGGGATTGTTCAACGAGATGATGGCGACCGGCCCGGCGGTGGCCCGTTTTTCGCCCCCGGCCTTCTCCTCGGCGGCGGCTTCCTCATCTACGCTTCGCCGCCTGCCATCCAACCAATCGAGCGGCAGGCTCACGGCGATTTCGTTGCCGAGCGCGGGCAACAGGTCTTCCCGGATGCGAAAGCCGAAGAGCTTCTCCATCGCCTCGATGCTCTTCTCGGCGCTGGCGAGTTGTACTTCGCTGCCGTCTTCGTCGCTGCCGTCGTCGGCGGTGAAGCCCCCTTCGCGCAGCACGTCGCCTCTCGACGGCGGCTTATCCATGTCGGTCAGCAGCGATTCGTAGATGCGTGACCAGTCGAGCGACGCGGCGAAGAAGATTTCCGTATCGGCGGGCGCGATGGAGAGGCTGTCGGGGGCGATGGCCGGGCCGGAGACGACATTCGGGAAGAAGGGAATAATGTTGATCGGGTCGCCCGCCTCTTTTGCGACGAGCACGCGCGCGGCCACCACGTCGCCTTCGAGCGCGACGCCGACGCCGACGGCTTCAGGCTCGCGCAAGCCGCCGCTGAAAATCCCGCTCATCAGCCTCGACATCATCACACGCGCCGCCTGCTCTTCTCTGCTCTGCACGGAAGGCTTGACGGTGACGACCTGCTTTTCGTCCTCGGTGACCGGGCTTTCCGCCACCTCGACTTCGGCGGGCGTCTCGACTACCTCCGGCGTCGGCGCCTCCGCCGTCACCGTTTCGTCCGGCGTGGGCGCGGGCGGCGGCGTGTTGCTCGGAGGCGTCAAGGTGGGGTCTACAGTAACGGTCGTCGTCATCACGTCGGGCGTCGCCGTCGTCGCCTCGATGCGCGAGACCTCCTCCTTCTTCTGCGCCTCTTCAAGCTGCAACTGCCAGCCGTGTTTCGAGAGCGCCACGTCGAAGTAGACGAAGACGGACTCGGACGCGAGACGGTTGCGGAACGACTGCAAGCGCGCGTTGTCGGCGACGAGGTTTGTGCCGTCGCCCTTCAGCCGCTTGAAGGTGAAAGCCTGATCCGCGGCGTAAATCCAACTCCCCGCGCGCTTGACGACGAGCGAGAACGGGGCCGTCTTCTTCGTCTGCGATTCCGGCTGGCGCGCACGGCGCGCTCCTCTCGCCTTCGGCGGCGTGGACGGTTCGGCCAATCCCTGCGCGCTGAGGAAAGCGCGCAGCTTCGGCTCGAAGGCGCGCGCCGCTTCGGGCGTCGGGAAGTGCAGCGCGAGGAGGGCCTGCGGGATGTCGGGCCGCGCCGGCATCGCGGTTGAAACGACGCGCACGGATGAGAGCGCCTCTTCGTTCGCCGTCACGAAGTCAATGACGCCCACTAGCTCGCCCGGCAACTCGCCTGTCAACCTGAACGCATCGAGCGCCGTCCTGACCTCGCTCGTCCACACGAGTTGTTCGAGCTTGCGAACCTCGACGTAGACGGCGTAGCTGTCCGCCGAGACGGAAGCATCGAATGGGCGCTCGATCTCCTGCCGCGGCGACGCGGCGGCGGCGGGCGCGGG
>JBGTBQ010000333.1:0-6213 GCA_041749275.1 Pyrinomonadaceae bacterium
AGGAACAGACGAAGCCACGCAGTCGCGCCGGGTTGCCCAATACGAGACCGTGGTCCGGGACGTCGCGCGTGACGACCGCGCCGGCGCCGACGAGCGCGCCCTCGCCTACACGCACGCCGCCCATCACGGTCGCGTTGCTGCCGATGGACGCGCGGCGTTTGACGCGCGTCTCGACCACGTTCCAGTCGGCCTCGGTCTGCGGCGTCCCGTCTTCGTTCGCGGCGCGCGGGTAAAGGTCGTTGATGAACATGACGCCGTGGCCGACGAAGACCTCATCCTCAATCGTCACGCCCTCGCAGACGAAAGTGTGCGAAGAGATTTTGCAACGCGCGCCGATGGTCGCGTTCTTCTGTATCTCGACGAAAGCGCCGATTTTGGTCTCGCTCCCGACCGCGCAGCCGTACAGGTTGACGAGATCGGGGTGGAAAATTTTAACCCCTTCCGCGAGGCGCACATCAGGCGCAATCGGCATCGGTCGAAAACTCCCGCTCGTGGTCTACAGGTGAACGCGGCCCGCGCTGGAAACGAACGTTTACCTTAGCCGGACGCGCCCGCCCCGTCAACAAGGCAATGAGCCGTCAGTGAGCCGTTTTCGCTTTTGCCTTAACCGCCGACTGCTTGCCGCTCTCCGCTCACTTCCAGCAGGCGCGCGAGCGCGTAGAGCATCCACGCCTGCGACCAGCGCATGTAGGGCGTGCGGACGGTGTAGAAGCGCCGTCGCTGATAACGAAAGAAGCCGCGCCGGTCAAGCAGCTCGCGCACCGCCCACGACGCGACTCTCTCGGCGAGTTCGATAGAGCGCGGCTCGTCTCCGGCCAGTTCCGAGCAGGCCACGACGCACGCGCCCGCCGAATGCGCGTCCGCCGGATACTTGCTGTCCGGAAAATATTTCGGCCAGCCGTCGTCGAGGAAAAAGCGCTCGCGCCAAAAGTCGAAGCCGCGCCGGATCGCCCGCTCGATCTCGACCTGCAAAACAGCGGCGCTCTCATCAACCGCAGCCGCGAGCCGTTGGCGAATGCGCGCGAGCGAAGTCAGGATGAAGGCCGTATGAAAATTGTCGGCCCACGACTGGTACGCATCCTCGCCGTAAGCCCAAGACCCATCCGCGCGCTGCCGTCGGACGACGTAGCGCGCGGCGCGCAAGGCCGTCGCGCGCAACTCCGGCTCGCCCGTCGCCGCGCCCACGGCGGCGAGCGTCTCCGCCGCGAGGAGGCTGGCGTTGAAAACGCGCGTGCGATCAACCGGCGTGTAGCTGAAACAGACTTCTTCTTCCGTCTCATAACTGCGATTCAAATCACGCAGGATGAAATCGCACGCGGCGCGAGCGGCGGCGAGGTATGCGTCCGGGTCGCGGCCCTTCTCCGCTTTGCCTCCGGCGTGCGCGCCCGGAGTCTGACCGAAGGCGTCAACGCCCTCGACCAGCGCACGGACGGCGAAGGCGGTCGGGACGATGGCGGGCGTGCCCATTGGCGCGTAGAAGGCGCGGCCCTGCCAGTCAAAATTGTAGCCCCACGCCGCGCCGCCGCGACCGGCTTCCCTATCGAGCCGCGCATCGAGTAGCTGCGCCAACAACGAACGCGCTTCCCCCTCGTCTTCCGCGCTTCTCATCGTGCGGAAGCGCGAGAGCGCGGCGAGCGCGAAGAGCGCCGTGCCTTTCGGGTTGCGGCCCGTGGGAACGAGCGCGAGGCGGCGCGGGTTGAAGGGCGAGCGTTTGAAGGCTTGCGTCCAGACGAGACGCGCAAGGCGCGAGCGTTTGAAGGGCGTGGCTCGAAAGAGGCGGCTGTTCAGCGCGTCGAAAGGGTCCGCGCCCGCGTAGTCGCGCGCGCGGCACCACGCCGCTAGTTTTTCGTAAGTCTGCTCGAACTCGTCCCGCATCGCAAAACAGGATATGACACCGCCGCGCGGGCCGGCGCGCTCAGACAGTTCCCCGAATGGGCATGGTTACACAGTCACACCCGTTCGCTCCCGCTCGCGCCACTGTTCTCAGGCTTCGTCACGAAACCCGACGCGCTCGCGGACGGTGTAGATCGTCTTGGCCTGTGACTCGTGGTAAGTACGCACGAGCATCTCGGCGAGAAGGCCCATGAGGATGAATTGCGAGCCGACGGCGAACATGACGATGGCGATGGTGAGAAGCGGGTTGCGGATAAAGCTTTCGCCGCCCACTTTGCGCCACAGCGCCCACAGAAAGGCGACCGCCGAGATGACGAACGAAGAGAAGCCGAACATGCCAAAGACGTAGATCGGCTTCGTGTGGTACGACGCCATGAACTTGATCGTCATCAGGTCGAGCATCACCTTGAAGGTGCGCGATAATCCGTACTTCGACTTGCCCATCGTGCGCGCGTGATGCTTGACGGGAATCTCCGTCACGCGCGCCCCGACCCATGAGGCATAGATTGGAATGAAGCGGTGCATCTCGCCGTAGAGTTTCACTTCCTTTAAAAACTCGCGGCGGTAGGCTTTCAGAGAGCAGCCATAGTCGTGGAGCTTGACGCCGCCGATCTGCGAAATCAGCCAGTTCGCCATCGCCGACGGAATCTTGCGCGTGACCATCTTATCCTGTCGTTCCTTGCGCCAGCCCGACACCACGTCGAAGCCCTCGTCGAGCTTTTCCAGCAGCCGCGCGATGTCCACCGGGTCGTTCTGAAGGTCTGCGTCCATCGGGATCAGCACCGCGCCGCGCGCCGCGTCAATCCCGGCGGCCATCGCGGCGGTCTGCCCGTAGTTGCGCCGCAGCGCAATCACACGCACGCGCGGGTCGCGCGCCGCCAACTCGCGCAGCACTTCGAGACTGCCATCCGTCGAGCCGTCGTCCACGTAGATAATCTCCGCTGTATGTCCGAGCGTAGCCAGCGAGTCGTCGAGCTTCGCGTGCAACGGGCGCAGGTTCGGCTCTTCGTTCAAGACCGGCAGGAAGACGGAAATCTCCGGCGCTTCGGTGCCGGCGACTACTTCCTCGGCGATGGTCACTTCTTCCGTCTCGACCACGCCCGCCGGGCGGCTAATGGCGGTCTCTTCCTCGTCGTAAATCTTCATTACAGTGTCCTCGGAAACAATAGACCACTTGCAAAGTCGCGGTCGGAGTCGGACAGGTCAGTACCGCCTGCGGTAGCGGGCGGGTGGTAACGTGGCTAGAACCCGCCCGCTACCGCAGGCGGTACTGACCTGCCTCACTTTTGCAATACGGAACAATGAGCGATGAACTGAAGCGTGGCTTGTCTTCATTCATCGTTCAGCGTTCATACTTCATCGTTTCTTTTAAACCACGCGACGAACCTTCGTAGCCCCTCTTCGATCTGCACTTGCGGGTCGTAATTGAGCAACCGCCTCGCCTTCGAGATGTCGGCGAAGGTGCGCGGCACGTCGCCGGGCTGCGCGGGCTGGCGGTCAATGACGGCCTCGCGCCCGAGTTCTTTTTCGAGCAACGCGATGAGTTCTCGCAGTTCGACCGTCCGCGATTCGCCGAGGTTGATGACTTCGTAAGCGCTCGCCTCATAATCAATCGCCGCGCGCACGCCCGCGATGATGTCGTCCACATAAGTATAGTCGCGCCGCGTCGTGCCGTCGCCGAAGACGGGAATCGGTTTTCCTTCGGAGATGAGCCGCGCGAACTTGTGGATGGCGAGGTCGGGCCGCTGGCGCGCGCCGTAGACGGTGAAGAAGCGCAAACAGACGCAACGCAGGCCATAGAGGTGCGCGTAGGTGTGGCACAGCAACTCGCCCGCCGCTTTGGTCGCCGCGTAAGGCGAGATCGGCTTGAAGATAGGATCGTCCTCGGCGAAAGGCGTCTTCTCGTTCTCGCCGTAGACGGACGAGGACGAGCCGAAGACGAACTGCCGCACGCCGCGCGCGCGCGCGAGTTCGAGCAGGTTGACCGTGCCGTTGATGTTGGTCTCGGTGTAGAGCGCCGGCTCCGCGAGCGAGGGCCGGACGCCCGCGCGCGCCGCCAGATGCACGATCACGTCCACAGGCTCTTCGCCGAATGCGCGTGCGAGCGCCGCGCGGTCGCGGATGTCCGCCTCGACGAGTCGGAACGTTGCGCGCCCCATGTGCGGCTGGACGTTCGCGCGCTTGATGGACGGATCGTAGAAGTCGTTGAAGTCGTCCACGACCGTCACGCGCCAAGCGCCCTCGCCAAGCAACCGCTCGACCAAATGCGAGCCGATAAAACCCGCGCCGCCCGTGACAAGGATGTTTCTCATGGAAGAGCTTTCAGCATTCAGCGATCAGCAATCAGCTTTGAGTTGCGGCGCGAGGTGCGCCGTTTTATGTGAACGGCTCAGAGCGTGTCTACAAAGCAAGGCGCCGTAGCTCCGTAAGGAGCGGAATGTTTATAGCCCGTGCCGCCCCCCTTCTCTCTTTCAAGCCCCGGAGGGGCGACAGACATTTATATGCCGCTCCTCACGGAGTTTGGAGACTTCGTCTCACCCGACGAGCGACACACATTTCGCCCCTCACGGGGCTTTTTAGACATGCTCTCAGGTCACTCCAGCGAAAAGCTGATTGCCGACCGCTGACCGCTATTTCATCGCGTAAATCCAAAGGTGCCAGCCCCAGCGCGACGCGAGCCGTGCTTCGAGCGCGCGCGGCAGGAGCGGCCCGACGAGTGGAAGCCAGCGCTTGTTCAGAAAGTGCACCGCGAAATTCACTTCGGCGAAGTCCTTGAAGAGCGCGCGCGCCTCGCGCCGCGAGTAGACGCGCGTCAGGGGATTGCCCGCGCCGTCCGTGTTGCGGCTCAGGAACTCGTCGGGCGAAAGGTACTGTCCCGCGTCCTCCCTGATGCGCGCCGCGTGTTCGCGCAGGCTTTCGACCGGCTCGCCCGTTAGTTGATGCGCCAGTTGAAGCCCCGCTCTCGTCTTCAACAGGTGCGCGCCGACGCGACGCAGCACGCCGATGTTGACGCGGTAGTTGTAAGAGTCACGGTGATACAGCATCACGACTGCGCGACCGCCGGGACGCAGCACGCGATGCACCTCGCGCACCGCCGCCACCGTGTCCGGCGTGTGGTGCAGGACGCCGTGCGAGTAGACGACATCAAAAGACCCGTCCGCGAAGTCCAACCTCTCGGCGTCCGCCACGCGAAACTCGCCCGGCAATCCCTCAATCTCGAACCGCCGGCGCGCTAACGCTACTGCCGCATCCGTCAAGTCAACGCCCGTGTAGACAGCACCCGCGCGCGCGAACCCCGCCCCGTCCGTCCCCAGCCCGCACCCGATCTCAAGCACGCGCCGGCCCTGCGACTTTGCAAACCCCGCCGCCGCCGGAATGTGCCACTCCGTGCGGTAGCGATGCTCCTCGACGCGCTCGAAAAAGAGGCGCGAGCCTTCTTCCGCGTCAGTAAATTTCGTGCCGCACGGATGCGCCTGCCAGAAGGCCCGCACGCGCTCTTTCAGATTTACAGTGGCGTCCGCCATGAAAAAATCCGCCGACAGTTGGATGCCGTGCCCGCCGCGCCCCGCCGGCGCGACAGACGCATACAGAGCGCGATAAGAACCCCGCTCGAAACGAAGAAAATTAACATGTCGCTCACGCCCCAGACAAGTAAAGCGCGGACAATGCGCGGACGCGAAACTTTAGTGCGTGCCGGCGCTATAAGCCGCGGAGTCATCGGCTATAAATTTTATTGGCGACTGCTCCACACGATTTATGTAACCACCCTTCGGCTCACGGCGTCTCCTGTTCTTGTACGGTCTCTCGTGCAAAGGAAACGACGCCTTAGTGAGTGGACGGCGAAGAGTTGAGACAAACACCTCGGCTTCGTCATAGAATGTTCGACAGCATTCCCCTGTCCCCGGTCATCCGAAAGTAAATCGAAGTCGAGCCGCGCGGCTTCTCTTCTCCATCCGCGTCGCCGCGCGAGGGCGCGGAGCAGCGCCGCAAAACAGGTGACGCCAATGAGCAAGCTTGCCATCACTTTACTACTCGTCGCGCACGTGTGCTCCGGCGTCTTCGCCGCGCACGGCCAAGCCTCGCAAGGCGGGGAGACGGGCGCCGCGCCGCAACAACATTTAATCGGCGAGGTCACGGCGATTGATGCGGCGACGGGACGGATCACCATCAAGACCGAGGCGGGCGCGCTCGTCACGATCAAGACCGACGAGCGGACAATTTACCGTCGCCTGCCGCCGGGCGAGACCTCTTTGCGAAAGGCCGAAGCCGTCACGCGCGCCGACCTCGGCGCGGGCGACCGCGTGCTCGTGCCCGGCGGCG
>JBGTBQ010000334.1:0-7235 GCA_041749275.1 Pyrinomonadaceae bacterium
CCGCTCGGCCCGGATGGGCGCACGGTCGCGCCCGGCGACGCGGCGGCGCAGGCCCGACGCTGTTTCGAGATCGTCAGACAGGCGCTCGAAGATGCGGGCGCATCGCTCGCGGACGTGGTGCGAACGCGCATCCTGCTCACACGCATCGAGGACTGGGAACAGGTCGCGCGCGTGCATGGCGAGTTCTTCCGCGAAGTCCGCCCCGCGAACACCATCATGCAGGTCTCGCGCTTCATTGACCCGGAGTGGCTGGTCGAGGTCGAGGCCGATGCGGTCGTCGAAGGCTGAAGAAGCGGCGCCTCTTCGATTGAGCGCATGACCGGCGGCGCACTCTCCGTCATTCGTATTCCGCGCGGCCCGCGCCGTGGGCTACAATCCATTGCGTCCGGCGTCGCAAAGCTCACGAAAGGCAGGTCGCACAATGCTTCCGACAACAGCCTCGACGAAACTCTTCGCCGCGCTCTTCATCCTGCTCTCATTCGCCGCCGACGCCCGCGCGCAGCAGATTGCCGACACGGACTTCAAACCGCCCATCGAGAAGCCCGCTTACAAAGAGGGTCGCGGCCCCGTCGTGTTGATTGACGAGGCGCATAACAACTTTCACACCGCTTACGGTCGTTATCTCCCTTTCGCCAATCTGCTACGGCGAGACGGCTACCGCGTGCTGCCCAACACGGCGCCCTTCACCAAAGAGTCGTTGAAGAGAGGCAAGGTTCTCGTCATCGCCAACGCCATCGCCGCCGTGAACGTCAACAACTGGACGCTGCCGACGCCCTCGGCCTTCACCGACGCCGAAGTCGAGGCCGTGCGCGAATGGGTGAAGAAGGGCGGCGCGCTCTTTCTCATCGTTGACCACATGCCGATGCCGGGCGCGGCGGAAAACTTGGGCGCGGCCTTTGGCGCGCAGTGGTCGAACGGTTTCGCGGTGGTCGAGAAGCAGCAAGGGCCGTTCATCTTCAAACGCGAAGACGGCTCGCTCAAAGAACACAAGATTACGAAGGGGCGAGGCGACGGCGAGCGGGTCGAGAGCGTGGCGACCTTCACCGGCTCGGCCTTCAAGCTCGATGAGAAGGCAGAGCCGCTGCTCGTCTTGGGCGAGCCGGTCGTCTCGCTCGAACCGCAAACCGCGTGGCAGTTCACACCGGAGACGAAGCGCGTTCCGGTCGGCGGCTGGTCTCAGGGCGCGGTCTTGCGCTACGGCAAGGGGCGCGTCGCGCTCTTCGGCGAGGCGGCGATGTTCACCGCGCAACGCAGCGGCCCGAACCGCGCGCCGATGGGCATGAACACGCCCGTCGCCGCGCACAACCCGCAATTCCTTTTAAATATAGTTCACTGGCTGTCCGGCAAACTTTAAGATTAAGGGGCCGGGAGGCAAGCTATATGCAGAACACACCAAGATACCGATTGCGCGATGAGTCAGAACCGCCTGCGGTAGCGGGCGGTCTCCAACCTTTACGAGAGACCGCCCGCTACCGCAGGCGGTTCTGACCGGCACTCCACTTCTTGGTGTGCGCTCCATATAGAAAGCAGGAGCAGACAGCAGACGACAGGCAAGAAATCTCGGAGATAAGATACGATCCGTCAAAGCGACTATTTCTTCACCTGCCTCCTGCTCCCGGCATCAGCCTCTTTCCCCGGCTCACACTTTTATGAGTCTCCGCGCCAAACTACTCTTCATCTTCGTCACCCTCGCCATGGTGCCCGCGCTGGCGGTGGGCATCGTCAACTATTTGAGCGGGACGCGGGCGGTCGAGGCGCTGCTGCGCGCGGAAGCTGAAGGGCGCGCGGCGCGCATGGCGCGAAGGGTCGAGGATGGTCTCGCCGCGCACGAGCGGAGACTGGCGGAACTGGCAAGCGAGCAGTCGTTGCGCGCCTACGTGCGTGACAGGTCGTCGGGCGCGTCGTCGTCGGTCGTGAAGCCGGACGCGCCGGAGATGGTGCGCGCGCAGCTTGTGGCCTTTTTCCAGAACAATGGCGCGCACTTCGAGTCAATCACCTGTCTCGATAGGACGGGCGGGCGGCTGTTTCGCGTCGCCGCCGTGCAGGGCGGCGCGCCACAATTTCAGACGGAGGATTTCGTCGCGACGAGCGTGCGCCACGATGAACGCGTGTGGCAATCCACACGCGTCGAGCCGTTGCGCTCGCCGCTCACGCAGGAGCCTTACGGCGTTTTCTTAAGCATCACCGTTCCCATCTTCGCCGGGGACGAGGGCGACCGCGCGACGGGCGCGCTCGTTCTCGAAGTGAAGTTGCGGGAAGTGCTCGATGTCGCCGCCGGGGTTGGTGAAGGGTTCGAATCATCGAATGGACTTGAAGCGCACGCGCCGCCGACCGTGGTCGCGCTCGACAATGCGACGGGCCGCATCGTCTATCACACGAACGACGCGTTGATATATAAACCCGTGCGGAGTGCGATGCCTGCCTTCGAGCTGTTGGCGACGAAGATGCAGGCGGGCGCGACGGGGCATGGTTTTTACGACGCGCCTGACGGCGACGAGTGGGTCGCGGCTTTCACGCAAGTGGCGGGGCTGAATCTCTCGCTGGCCGTGGCTGAAAACTACGGCGCGGCGGCGCTGGGCGTGCGTCGCGCGGGGGCGCTGGGCGTCGCGCTTCCTCTGCTCGCCGGACTCGCGGCCATCGCCATGCTCCTTCATCTCGTAGGGCGTCTGACGCAACGCCTTGAGCGCGTCGCGGTGGGCGCGGCACAAATTGCTAAAGGCGACCTCAACCAGCACATCGAAATACACTCGACCGATGAGACGCGCGTGCTCGCCGAGAGCTTCAATCTGATGAGCGACCAACTGCGCGAGAAAATCCAGCGCGAAACCGAGACGAAGCAGTTCGAGTCGTTCACGCGTCTGTCGGCGATGCTGACGCACGATTTGAAGAACGCCATCACGGGCCTCTCGATGCTCGTCTCGAACATGGAGCGGCACCTGCACCGCGAGGAGTTTCGCGCCGACGCCGTCTTCGGTTTGCGCGAGGCGACCGAGAAGCTGAAACGCATCGTCTCGCGTTTGAACGAGCCGGTGAAGTCTCTGAGCGGAGAGTACCGCCGCGACGCGCGCCCGACCGACCTCGTCCCCATCATCCGGCGCGTGCTTGAGACGAACGCCTACCCCGCGGCGGCGCTCTACGAGACGGACGCGCGCCTGCCCGAAAATCTCTTCGCCATCGTCGAGCCGGAACGCATCGAGAACGTCATCGAAAACCTCGTCATCAACGCGCTCGAAGCGATGGGCGCGCGGGGCGGTCGTCTCACCATCGAGGCGGGCCGCGAGGATGAGAACCGCATCTACTTCATCGTCGCCGACACCGGGTTAGGGATGGACGAGGAGTTCATCCGCCTGCGGCTCTACCGCCCATTTGCGACGACGAAGCAGAAGGGCATCGGGTTGGGGTTGTATACCTGCCGCGAGGTGGTCGAGACGCACGGCGGAAAGCTTCAGGTCGAGTCGAAACCCGGCGCTGGCACGCGCTTCCGCGTCGTGCTACCATCGCGCCGGTTCGCGCCGGAGGAGCGACCCCGACCATCGTCGGGAGGGACGGTGGAGAGTTAAAGACGAGCCGGGCCGCGCGCGAATTCCATTCAGCTTTTCCAGATCATCAACGGTGGTTCTCACTCAAGTGCTCGCCGGGAGTGTGGGTGTCCTCGCTCGCGCTTCCGGCAAAAGAGTTGATTTGTAATTAACGGATGACCGATATAGCCATCCAACAAACGACCGTGCTCATCGTGGACGACGACCGCCTGCTGCGTCGTCAACTGCAATGGTCCCTCGTCGGAAGCCATCGCGTGCTCGAAGCCGAGACGCGGCTCGAAGCCATCGAGTTGCTGCGGTGCGAGCGCGTGGACGTGGTGCTGTGCGACCTGCACCTGCCGCCGGACACGAGCGGCATCGGGGAAGGACTCGCCGTGGTCGAGGCGGCGCGCGATGCGCGTCCCAGTATTCCGGTCGTCGTCATCACGGGCAGCGAAAACAAACAGGCCGCGCTCGAAGCCATCCGCCGCGGCGCCTACGGGTTTTTCGAGAAGCCGTTCGACGAGGATGAAGTCTCGCACATCATCGCGCAGGCGGCGCGCGTCCGCGGGTTGGAGGCGGAAGTTCTGCGTCTGCGCTCGGAGCTTGAGATGTTCCGCGGGTTCGGGCGCTTCGTCGGGACGAGCGCGGCGCTCGAAGTGGTGCTCAAACAGGCGCGCGCCGTGGCCGACACGAGCGTGACGCTGCTCCTGACGGGCGAAAACGGAACGGGCAAAGAGGTGCTCGCGCGCGCCATCCACGAAGAGAGCACGCGGCGCGACCGCCCGTTCGTCGCCGTGAGCTGCGCGGCGCTGCCCGAACTGCTCATCGAGTCCGAACTGTTCGGCCACGAGAAGGGCGCTTTCACCGGCGCGACGCAGACGAAGAAGGGTCGCTTCGAACTGGCCGACGGCGGCACGCTCTTCCTCGACGAGATCGGCGAACTCACGCCCGCCGTGCAAGTGAAACTTTTGCGCGTCCTGCAAGAGCGTGAGTTCGAGCGCGTCGGCGGCACGCGAACACACGAAGTTGACATCCGCCTCATCGCCGCCTCAAACCGCGACCTCGAAGCAGAGGTCGAAGCGAACCGCTTCCGGCGCGATCTCTTCTATCGTCTCAACGTCGTGCCGCTGCACCTGCCGCCCCTGCGCGAGCGGCGCGACGACATTCCGCCCCTCGCCGCGCACTTCGCCGCGAAGGCCGCCGCAAAACACGGGCGCCCTGTCCCCGACCTTGATGCGTCGCTCCTCGAAGCGCTGTGCGAGTACGACTGGCCGGGTAACATCCGTGAGATTGAAAACCTCGTCGAGCGGCTCGTCGTGCTGACGCGGGATCAGCGGCTCGGCGTCGAACACCTACCCGAAAAAATGCAGCGCGCCGCCCCGTCTGAAGGGCCGCGCGACGCCGCCGGCAACGCTTCCACCGACGAGACCACGCTCGAAGGCGGGATGCTCGCGCACAAACGGCGAATGCTCGTCTGCGCTCTGCAAGCGGAAGGTGGGAACCGCGCCGCCGCCGCCAAGCGTCTCCACATCAGCCGCTCCTATCTCCACCGGCTCATCAGCGAACTCGGCATCAACGGCATATAGTCGAAAGTATAGTTACAAAAAATGTTCGCGCCGAGGGGCGACGAAGAGACGTTTTACGGCACCCGCCGCGGTCTCCTTCGTCGCCCCTCAGCGCGAACATTTTTTCTGGATGGCCTTACGCGCGCGTGACGCTCGCCTCCTCCCACGCTTGCAAATCTTCCATGATCTTGGTCGCAAACCAGTTCTGAAAGTTCGCGTCCGACAGAAATATTTCTTCGATGATCCGCTCCGCCGCCCCGGTGGCTGTCATCTCGGCGTCCTCCCGTTCGCTGAGGTAAGCGGTGTAGTCGTCGAGCATTTGCCACGCCCTCGGGCTGAGGTGGAGGCTCCCGGCATCGCGCGCCGCGACAGTCGGCGCCTGAAGTCTTTCAGGCGAAGTCCATGATGAGGGGTCTATCAGCCGGATGCCGATGCGGTGCCGCCCGCTGGCGTGGTCGAGCCATGCGTCCGTGACCTCCGCCAAAATTGTCCCGCCGAACGGCGGCCTGACCTGAATGCCCGCCCCGACGGCGACGCTCTCGTCCATGTCGAGGGTCGCGCCGGCATGACTCACCACAACGGTATGGGCCGTCAGCTTCCGCGCTCTGCCGCCGCCTTCGGGCACTTCGACCGTGACGGGGAAGCGCACACGCACGCGCTTGTTCTTTCTCTGCCTGACATGCTTTTCAGTTTGACCTCTCACTCCGCTTGTCTCTGTCATAAAGACCTGCTTTGCTCCGGGATGTGAGACCGAACAGCCTCCGCCCGAGTCCGGTTGCAACTGGGATGCCGTTGGCATCCTTGAGGAGACGGCGCAACTCCGCGCCTCTTCAAGCTGCCAACGGCGCGTCGTCATGCGTTGTCGTGACGGGCGATTGACCTGTCAACTAATGTGCACACCTGCGACCCGCGCACTGTTCACTCCCGTTCACACTTCGCTTGCGGCGCAGGGTCGGGTTTGAGATTTTCGCCGTAAAACTCGTGATGCCGCATGATTCAGGGAATGGCACAGGCGTTGCGAAAGTGGATTCACGAAGGCCACCGATCAGGGAATCCGTCGGCCTCGCCGATAACGTAGATTGAGGCGACCTAACAGACAATGATTTTACTGGCGGACTTTAACCAAAAACTGGAAGAGACAGGGCGTGGCGAGATGAAGCCGAAGGTTTTAATCATTGACGATGACGTGGCGGTGACGCAGCAGTTGTTCTGGACGCTATGCGAAGAGTTCGAGGTGTTGACGGCGAACAACCTCTCAACCGCCATTCGGCGCGCGACCATCTACGAGCCGGAGGTAGCCATCCTCGATCTGCACCTGCCCCCCACGCTCGATGCGCCCGACACGGGCCTCCGCATCCTTGAATACGTCAAGGCGCATCTGCCCGCGTCGAAAGTCTTCGTCGTCAGTTCGGCGGCGAACATCGAACAGCAAAAACAGTGCATCCGCCACGGCGCGGACGGCTTCCTGAGTAAGCCGCTCGATGTCGAGCATCTGCTCTCGACCCTGCGCCGGACGGTGCTCGCGCTCAAACTCGAAGCCGCCTGACCGGTGATCTCACTTGCCCTCGCCCCGACGGCGAGTTGGTTTCCTGAGAACGACGCGGAGTAAACGCTCAACCAGCCCTCACCGCCCGCGCCGCGCGATCTTTGAGAACTCTGTTTCGGCCTTCGTACCCTTCTTCGAGGGCCGTCCGTCGCCCGCGCGCCAACGGTATCCCTTCAACCGATGCGCGGTGCACAAAGCCCCCGTCTCCGAACAAGACTCCTGCCCAGAGTCGCGGGGGCTTTATTTTATTTCCGCTGTCCAACCCTTTGCTCTTCTTGTGACAAATCCGCGCTAAATCAGTCCTGACGAGATTGGCACACAAGCAAAAAAGCTGATCCACGAACCCACCCGAAGCGACACGAAACAGCACCCATCTTTCGTGTGGTTGGTTCGTGTCGTTTCGGGTGGGTTCGTGGACCATGGTTCTCTCTGTACCAATCTCGTAAGTTTCGATTTAGAGCGTGTCTCAAAAGCCCCGCGAGGGGCGAAATGTTTATAGCTCGCAGGCGTTCTCTGTTTCCCTCTCAGCCCCGGAGGGGCGGCACTGCCCACATGCCGCTCCTGACGGAGCTGCATCTCTCAGCGCGGGCTGCGTGCTATAAA
>JBGTBQ010000335.1:0-11724 GCA_041749275.1 Pyrinomonadaceae bacterium
GGCGCAAGGCGCGTGCAGAACTGAGTCTGGTGCGTGCTATCGCCGAGTCGTTGAAAAGTGAAAAGAGTCTCTGGGAGTTGCTTAATCATCAAGCTAAACTCAATCTGGAGGCTAGTTTATGAAATGTGTCCCGACATCAGCCCTCCGGGGCTGATAATTCAATTACTACTCACGAGCTACAAACATTTCGCTCCTCCGGAGCTTCAATCAGAAATCCGCTTCCCGCGATAATCCTGTCCCACGAGCGGCTCGTCAGCCGTCAGCGCCCGGCTGCGCGAAGATGCGGTTGGCCTCTTCGAGGTTCTCTTTCGAGCCGATGTCGAACCAGATGCCGGGTACCTTCCAAGTGTAGAAGGGTGTGCGCTGGTACATCCACTGCACGAGCCTGCCGGGTTGGTCGGGGTTGTTGCCCTCTTCGACGTACCGGCGAATGAGCGGCAGCGCCGACTTCGGGTAGTAGTAGAGCGCGATCCCGGTGAGCGTGCTTTTCGGTCGCGCCGGCTTCTCCTCGAAGAAGGTGATGCGCGCTTCGTCGTCAACCTCGATAGAGTTGTATTTCTTAATCTCCTCAAGGTCGCCCACATCATAGACGGCCAGCACGGGCGCGTTCTTCTCGCGGCAGAATTTTCCAAACTCCTCAAGGCTGTGGCTGAAGAGGTTGTCGCCCGCCACGACGACGATGTCGTCGTCTATCCGCGCCGAGGCGAGCACCAGATTGAGGTCGCCGATGGCTCCGAGCTTGTTCGAGTCGTCCGTAGATTCGTCGTTGATGATAGTGAACCCGACGCCGCTCTTGTCGACGCCGTAACCTTCGGCCCACCGCTCGAAGTGGCCGGCGAACTTGGCGTTGGTGACGACGTAGACGCGGTCAATCTCTTTGATGGGCGCGAGATTGTCCAGCACGTGCTCGATCATCGGCTTGCCCGCCACTTCGAGCAGAGGCTTCGGCTGGTTCAGCGTCAGCGGGTAGAGACGAGTAGCGTAGCCCGCCGCCAAGATTATTAATTTCATGCTTCTCCTTTTGTCGTGATGGTTCCAGCCGAAATCTTTACAATAAAAAGAGACCGGGAGCAAACGAAGTCGCGCCTGTCATGCTTCACGCCGCCCACCGCCGCGCTTTCGCGCGAGATCGAAGCTCTGTTATATTGCGCCGACTTGGAGGGGAAAAGTTTTGAGTGAAGAAACGAAAATATTCAACGGTCGCGTTGGCATCGTCACCGGCGCGACGCGCGGCATTGGACGAGCCATCGCGCTTGAGCTTGCGCGCCGGGGCGCGTCTGTCGCCTTCAACTACTCTCAGAGCGCGGACGCCGCCGAGACTTTGAAGACCGAGATCGAAGCGCTCGGCGTCCAGACTCTCGCGGCGCAGTGCGACGTAGCGGATACAAACGCCGCGGCGGAGATGGTCAAGCAGGTCAAGGACGCCTTCGGGCGCGTGGACTTTCTCATCAACAACGCCGGCATCACGCGCGACAACCTGATCCTGCGGATGAAGGAAGAGGACTGGGATTCCGTCCTCGACACGAACCTGAAAGGCGCGTGGAACTTCTCTCGCGCGGCCCTGCGTCACATGCTCCGGCAGGAGGGGGGCGGCTCCGTCTTAAACATCTCTTCGATCAGCGGCGTCGTCGGGATGGGAGGGCAGTCGAACTATTCGGCGTCGAAGGCCGGGATGATCGGTCTCACGAAAGCGCTCGCCAAAGAGGTGGCGAGCCGCAACGTCTCCGTGAACGCCCTCGCCCTCGGCCTCGTCGCCACCGATATGTCGCAGGCGCTCGACGAAGCGTACCGCCAGAAACTGCTCGAACAAATCCCTATGCGTCGCTTCGCCGAACCCGACGAAGTGGCGAAGATCGCCTGCTTCCTCCTCTCGGATGAGGCACGCTACATCACAGGGCAGGTCATACAGGCGGACGGCGGGTTGGCGATGTAGGCATCAGACGACGGACGATAGACGATGGACGATGGAAGGAAGCCTCTTTTCCATCGTCCATCGTCCGCGTCGTCTTTTAGATAAAAAGAAAGGCGCCCCGTCGGTTTTAGGGTTAAACCGGCGGGGCGCAACTTCGGGCAGGCTCGGAGATTCAGGGTGGCGTTGTCTATTTGCTGGAGATCGTCACCTACGGGCGATCCGGCTTTTAGGGGCGGTCGTGTTGGGATGGGCGAAATAAAACCAGCTATACAAACCCAATCTTAGCTAGAGCTTTTAAAACAAGGAATATGCTCTTGCCCCTAAGATTGAAGGAATCCAACCGCAACCCTTTTCAATCAACGTCGAAGCACCACCTAAAAACATCACGCTTCGTAACTTCTGTGTGAAATTACACCGAAAGGTCGTGACCTGTCAAGCATAAAATACAAAATTTCTCCACACTTTTGTAACAGTGCCGCTGGCGTATCTTAAATCGCTGAACCCGCAAGGTTAAAGTGGTGTCTGAAAGGTCGCGGCCTAAGTCTTGAAAATTTTCTCGGTTGGCGTTGGGGCAGGAAACCTGCGTTCGTCGTTGCTCTTTTTCGGACGAGCGTATAAATCAGGCTCTCCGGCGGGGCGCGTCTTCCAGCGTTTGTGAATCCAGAGCCATTGATCCGGATAAGCGCGGACATGGGTCTCGATAGCTGAAGTGAAGCGAGCCGTGTTGATTTCGACATCACGCTCGTGGTCACCCGTGCGGACGAGTTCAATGACGGGTCCACCGTGGAAAACGAACTTTTTGCGCTCCTTGTCCCACGGAGCGCAGACCGGGATGACGGTTGCGTCCGCCCGCAGAGCGAGCGTGGCAACGCCGGCGGTCGTGCACGCGAGATGTCCGAAGAAAGGGACGAAGACGCCTTCGCGCTCCTGTGTGTTAAGGTCGGCGAGGACGCCGAGCGTGCCGCCCTGTCGAAGCAGTTTCATAGCCGTGCGCGCGGCGGCCTTTTTGTCAACGGGCCGGTTGCCGAAGCGCGTCCGTAGGCCCTCGACCATGCGATCAATGCGCGGGTTGTCTATGGGGCGAACGAGGAAGCTGATCGGGTCGTAAAAGACGGAGTGCGCGAAGCAGAGGATTTCCCAAGCTCCAAGATGCGAGGTGAGAAAGATGACGCCGCGTCCACGTTCGCGCGCCACGTCCAAAAGCTGCACGTCCTCGCTATCGTATTCGACGACTTCACGCAGCCGCTCCGGCGTCGCGCGCGGGAACTGGCTCACTTCGCCGAGTTGTCTACCCAAACTCTGAAAGGAACCGCGCAGGATCTTCTCGCGCTCGCGCTCGCTCAATTCGGGGAAGGCAAGTTCCAGATTACGCATGCCCGTGCGCCGCAAGCCACCGGCGAGCGCGTAGGCTAGGCGTCCCATCCCGCGCCCCGCCGCGACCGCCAGCGGCCTCGGCAGCGCGCCCAAACCGGAAAGCAGCCCGCGCGCCACGGCATATTCCAGAAAAATTTGCGCTTTACCTTTTTTACCCATAATGACAAGGCCGACAGTGTAACGTGCGCCACACAGGCAGGCAAACCGCTGGCACCGTGCGCGGGGCGCATGTTATAACCCCGGAAGTCAGGAGGCAAAAGCCAGCAGTCGGAATAAAAAGCAAGAACCGCTTTTCTCCTGACACCTTACTTCTGACTCCTGACTCCTGACTCCTGTTTTTATGCCTTCCGGGAAGACACATGATGCAATCACGCTGGCGCTGGCCGCGCCGACTTTCGCCGCCGCATGGGGGGTGACGGGGAGCGTCGCGCTGGCGACGGCGGCGACGTGCGCGATGCTGTTCGGCGGTTTCATGTTCGGCCCCGATCTCGACATCTTGTCGCGGCAGTACACGCGCTGGGGCGTCTTCCGTTTCCTGTGGCTGCCGTACCGCACGGTCTTCCGTCACCGCTCGCGTTGGTCGCACGGCATCATCTTCGGCACGCTGATCCGGGTCGTCTATTTCGCTGTCGTTCTGACGTTGCTCGTCTGGGCCGGAGCCTATCTGCGCGCGCTGTTCGTCGCGGGTAGCGTCCTGCCCGGCTTCGATGAAGTGGCGCGTGCGTGGCACATCATTGCGGCGGGCGCTTCGGCCTACGGTTTGGAAACGCGATTACTATGGGCCATCCTCGCTGGCCTGTGGTGGGGCGCGGCCAGCCACACACTCACCGACGTAGCGTGGTCGGTTCTCCGCAAGGGATCGGAGATTTTTTAAGGCGGTGATGGGTGACAAGAAAGACCGTCGGGTCTTTCTTGTCACCTATCGCCGCCTTTCTCTATCCGCGGGCCGACGCGATGCGTTCAGCTTGACGACGGATGGCCTGCGGGACGTTACGGTTAGCCGCGAGCGATTTAAGGTCTTTGGTGTAGATGCGCGGGAGGATGTTCATGGCCGTCATCATCGGCGTGCGGGGGTTGCGGGCGAGGTTATGGATGATCGGGTAGTTACGCGCCCATGCGCGATTGAGACCGACGAGACGGAGCACCTCGTCGGTGACCGTCCGCATCGAGGAGATCGCTTCGACCTCTTGATCGGTGATGCGCGGGTTGTGGATGACCCCCACGGAAACCAGCCTATTGGAATCGCGAATGAGGATGGTGCGGCACTCGCGGTCGCCCTTCATCGCCAGCTTGATGCGGTCTTTGACCTTCATCAGCATGAGGCGGCGGATGAGTGAAACGCGGTCGGCGGAAGCCTGCCCGTCTTCGACGCTCGTCTCCTTGAGGATGCGCTCGGCATTGGCGGCGCGCTGCTCGAAGGTCTCATCCAATAACTCCTCGAAGCGCTCGGACGGGAGCCACGACTCATCGAGGTCTGTGTCCGAGACTTCGATGTGGGCGGCGATGAGCCAGAGATCGTCAATGCTGATACCGTCCGCGACACCGACCGACTCCGCCGACTCGGCGAATTCGGCGGCGGCGTTCATGCCGCGCGCGCGCATCTCATCGGCGATCTGGCGCGCGCCGCGCTCCTTCTCGAAGAACTCGCGCTGCGTCTCTTTCGCGCGCCGCTCGGCTTCGGGCGTGCGGGCCGGGTTCCACAGCAGCGCCTCGATGATCTTGGGCGCGCGAATCAGGCGCTGCTGGTTGATGGCGATGACTTCGAGGACGGAGCCGTCGCCGGTCGTCATGGCGAGTTGCACGACGGCCTCGTCGGGCGTCCGTGGATTGAGCGCGACGGCCTCCTGCACCTCGCTCGCGGTGCCGGGGCGGCTGGCAAGATAAGTCAGCACGGCGGGCGCGGCCTCCGGCGCCGACGCTATCGCGGCGAGCGCATCCGCCTCCTGCTCGTCGAGCGTCGCCGCCGCCGCCTTCGCAATCTCTTCATCTCCGTCCGACCTCAAGGCTACGAGTATCTCAATCAGATCATCCTGCGCGAGCGGCAGCATCCCACGCGCCGCCGCGAGCCGCGCCGGCTGCGGCGCCGTGCCGCTGACGATGGCCTGTACGACCGGGTTCGTGGATGTAACGTTGGTGCTCATCGAAACAATCGTCAGTAGATGTTGAAATTGTACTCCAGTTGAATGAACTGAGATACCGCCACGCCATTCAAGGTGGCAGGCTTGAACCTGATATTACGCGCCGCCTCGATGCACCTCTCAGTCAGGCCGTCCGGCAAACGCTTGATGACCAAGATGTGACGGATGCGCCCGTCGGCGGCGAGCACGGCACGCAGGCGGACAACTCCCGTGACGTTATTCTTGCGGGCCTCTTCAGTGAAGCCCGGGTCTGGCTTGGAGATAATGACGGCACGAGCCGTGACCTCCGCCATTGGGAAGACGCGGGTGATGTCGCCCTCCCCGCGCCCGTAAAATCGGAGCGTCTCGGCTTGCTCGCGCCATTGCTCGACGGCGGGGTTGTTGGGCTGCGACTTGACGAACCCTTGCAAGCGGTCTGCGACCTCGCGCATCTTCGCCTTGAGGGGTTCAAGCTGAAGCGCGCGCTTCTCGAACACAGCCTTACGCTCGGACTCGTCGGCTGTGGGCGCGAGTGGATACTTTTCGACCTGCCGCAGACCTTCTTCCACATAGATACTAAGCAGCACATCGCCGGCGAGGTACGCGGCGGCGAACAGGTCGGGCTTAATGCGTAGCGCGGTCTCAGCCTCTTCCGCAGCCTCGGCGAATTTATCTTCACGATAGCGGATCGCGCCGATGATGTAGCGCGCCTCGGCATTCTGAGGCGCAAGTTGCAGGGCGCGGCGCGCCTCGCGTTCCGCGTCGCGTGGCTTGTTGAGTCGAAATAGTGAGTAGGCGAGACCGGTGCGCGCTGCTGCATCGTCGGGTTGAAGCTTCAGGGCTTTCTCGAAAGCCTTGCGCGCGTCCTTTGTCCTGCCCGCACGACTGAGCGCGAGGCCGTAGAGGAACCACGCGCCCGCATCTTTCTTACGCAACTCGGCGGCATCGCGCAGGAGCGGTATCGCGCCATTCACCTCACCCTGCTCCAACAGCCGCTTGCCGCGCTCGAACTTTTCGTTGGCCGACGCTTGGGCCTCCGGCCTCTGCGCGCGCGCGGGATGCGACGCGCAGAGAAGTGCGAGCGCGGCGGCGATGAGGATGATGTTAGCGGTGCGAGGCTTTGTCATCATGTTTTGTGCGGTCGCATCTGACGCTTCAGGTGGCGCCGCAGCACTTCTTGTACTTCTTGCCGGAGCCGCAGGGGCACGTCTCGTTCCGGCCCACCTTCGGTTGGTCGCGCGTGACCGTTTTGGTGCGCGCGGCCTCTTCGCCGGCGGCGATGGCGCCCTGATTGGCCTTCGTGAAGGTCATCGAAGTGGGGCGGCGCTGCCGGCGCTGGCGGAGTTGTTCGGGCGTCTGCTCGGCGACGACCTGAAGGTTGAAGAGCGTGCGGATGGTCGTCGTGTCAATGCGGTCGAGCATCGCCTGAAACATATCGAAGCTCTCTTTCTTGTACTCGACGAGCGGGTCTTTCTGGCCGTAGCCGACGAGGCCGATGCCCTGCTTCAAGTGGTCAATGGCGAGCAGGTGATCTTTCCACTGCGCGTCAATGATGTTGAGCATAATGATGCGCTCGTAGGTCCGCATCGCCTCGACGCCGACCTGCGATTCTTTCGTCTCGTAGTGGCTTTTCAGCTTCTCCCAAACCGTCTGCTCGATCTGCTCCGAACCCATCTCCTCGAAGTCAATCCCGTCGGCGTCAGCGTCAAAAGCGTAGACGGCGTGGAGTTGGATTTTGAAGTTCTCCACGTCCCAGTCGTCTATCTCTTTTTCGGCGCCGATGTACTGCTTGACCATGTCCGAGAACAGGTCTTGCGCGACGCCGATGATGTACTCGCGCTGGTCGGGCTGCTCCATCAACTGGCGGCGCAGACCGTAGATGGTCGCGCGCTGCTTGTTCATCACGTCGTCGTATTGAAGAAGGTGTTTGCGCGACTCGAAGTTGCGCGCCTCGACCGACTTCTGCGCGGCCTCGATGCGCTTCGAGACCATCTTCGATTCGATGGCAACGCCCTTCTCCATCCCCAGACGCTGCATGAGCGCCTTGACCTTGTCGCCCGCGAAGATACGCATCAGGTCATCTTCGAGCGAGAGGAAGAAGCGCGACGAGCCGGGGTCGCCTTGTCGTCCGGCACGTCCGCGGAGCTGATTGTCAATGCGGCGCGACTCGTGGCGCTCGGTGCCGAGGATGTGCAAGCCGCCGATGGCGACGACCTCTTTGTGCTCCTTCTCGACGATGCCGTTCGCATACTCAAGCGCCTCTTCCCAAATCTCCGGCGTCAACTGTTCGGGGTCGTCCGGGTCAATCTCCTGTCGCTTGAGGTGCTCGCGCGCGAGAAATTCCGGGTTGCCGCCGAGCAGGATGTCCGTGCCGCGGCCCGCCATGTTGGTGGCAATCGTGATGGCGCCCTTGCGGCCCGCTTGCGCGACGATCTCGGCCTCGCGCTCGTGGTGCTTGGCGTTTAAGACGTGGTGGTGTTTCGGCACGCCGTCAATCTCGATCTGGATGTTGCCGCGCTCGTCCTTGTGCGGGATGCCGGCCTTCGTCAGACGGCGCGAGATCAGCTCCGAGTTCTCGACCGAAACGGTGCCGACGAGGATGGGCTGGCCCTTCTCGTGAAGCTCCACAATCTCTTCCACGACGGCGTCCCACTTTTCGGGGAGCGTGCGGTAGATCACGTCGGAGTTGTCCTTGCGAACCATCTGCTGGTTCGTCGGGATGATCGCCACGTCGAGCTTATAGGTCGAGTCGAACTCGGCGGCCTCGGTCTCGGCGGTGCCGGTCATGCCGGAGAGTTTTTCGTAGAGACGGAAATAGTTCTGCAAGGTGATGGTGGCGAGCGTCTGGTTCTCGCGCTCGATCTTGACGCCCTCTTTCGCCTCGACCGCCTGATGCAGCCCGTCCGACCAGCGGCGCCCACTCATCAGGCGACCCGTGAACTCGTCCACGATGATGACCGCGCCGTCCTGCACGACGTAGTGATGATCGAGCCGGTAGAGCGTGTGCGCCTTCATAGCCTGCTCGACGCAGTGGAGCATCTCCATGTTCGAGGGATCGTAGAGATTGCCGACGCCGAGGAGCATTTCGGCCTTGTCCACGCCATCTTCCGTCAGCACGGCGGAGTGCTGTTTCTCGTCCACGAGGTAGTCGCCGGGGCCGGGCTTGCCCTCGGAGTTCAACTCCGCGCGTTTGAGGTGCGGGATGACGGCGTCGGCCTTGTAATACTTGTCGGTCGCCTCATCCGATGCGCCGGAGATGATGAGCGGCGTGCGCGCCTCGTCAATCAAAATCGAATCCACCTCGTCCACGATGCCGTAGTAGTGCGGGCGCTGGACGCAGGTGGCGAGGTCGAACTTCATGTTGTCGCGCAGGTAGTCGAAGCCGAATTCGTTGTTGGTGCCGTAGGTGATGTCGGCGGCGTAGGCGTCCTTGCGCTCCCAATCATCGAGGTCGTTAATGATGGCGCCGACGGTGAGTCCGAGGTGCTTGTAGATGCGGCCCATCCATTCGGCGTCGCGGGTGGCGAGATAGTCGTTGACGGTGACGACGTGGACGCCGCGCCTCGTCAGCGCGTTCAAGGTCGCGGGCAGAGTGGCGACGAGCGTCTTGCCTTCACCCGTTCGCATCTCGGCGATCTTGCCGGAGTGGAGCGCGACACCGCCGATGAGCTGCACGTCGAAGTGGCGCATCCCCGTCGCGCGCACGCTGGCCTCGCGCGTGAGGGCAAAGACTTCGGGCAGGATTTCATCGAGCGCGGCCTTCGTGCGGCGCTTCAAATCTTCTTTGTCGCGCGGATCGGCAATGGCTTGCCCGACCTGCTCGCGCAACTCGACGATGCGAGCGCGCATGTCGTCGTCCGTCAGCGCCTTGACCTGTGGTTCGAGGTCGTTAATTTGCACGACGAGCGGCTGGAGGCTCTTCAGGTAGCGCTGGTTGCTGCTGCCGAAAACTTTAGTCAGAAATTTGTCAATCATTTTAATAATCCTGTCGCGGCAGAGGAGAGTCCTCGGCCCGCTCAACTTGCGGCACTGTTGACGTTGACTTTATCGCGTCGGCGTGGGCAGGGACAAGCCCGACCCCAAAAGCAAACAACCGCGACGCGCGTGCAACGCGTGATTTTAAGTGGGCGGCGGATACTGAAGCAAGCGGGCTTGTCATGGTGACGAGCAGCCCGCTCGCGGGGATATTCAATTAGGGGTGATCTGTTTGAGGAGGAGGTTGCCCATCTGTTCGCGTGACATGTCGAGGGTCATCAGGAGCTGTTTGCCGCTCGCGGAGACCTTCATATTGTTCAGGACGACCGCGTCGGCGGTGCCACGCCGCATCAGTCGCCCGATATTAATCATCGAACGATAACCGCGCGCCAGCTCTTCGGCGCGCGCGGCGGAGGGCGCGTCCGATGCGGTGTCGGCCTGAAAGCGCTCGCGGTCGAGCGAGAAGCTCATCCGCACGTGCGACACGTCTTGCAGAAAACTGAGACCCTTGCTCTCGTTGAGCGCGGCGACGAACTCCTGCGCGAGTTTGCGGAACCGCGGGTCGCGCGCCGACGGGCCGGTGATGACGGCGTTCGAGAGCGTGCCGTCGGCGGCGCGGTCGGCCTCGATCTGGACGGAGTGCGGCGCGCTCAAATCGAGCTTGCCCGCCTCCTTTTGCTGTCGCGCGCGCGCGAGCCATGTCTTAAGCGGAGCGGAATTGATCCGGACGGGCTTGCCGGCGCTCGCATTCGGACTCGCCTTCTGTGGCTGCGCGAAGACGAGCGCTCCGTCCGGCGCGTGGAGCACGCCGAGGACGAACGCGCCGACGACGACGAAGCGCACGAGCGAGTTTGCGCGCGGCGCGGGGCGGCGCGGTTGCGGCATCCGGCGAGTGGGCATCTGTTCTCTCAAGCTATTCCTCATTCCGTTACGGGGCGCGCATCGGCGCCGCCTCAACCTTTCGCCCGGCGGCGCTCACAAACTCGCGCGCGGCTCAACCCTTCGAGGGCGTCGCGGCGGCGGCGGCGGCTTTCTTCGCGAGCTTGTCGGCGATCATCTTCGCGGCGGCGGCGCGGGGCATCTCGAAGGTCATCACGAACTGCTTGCCTTCCGAACTGACCTTGACGCTCTTCCACAACTCGCCCTCGTCCGTGCCTTCCTTTTTGCTCCGCGCGACGAGCAGGAGCACGCCGTAGCCGGTCGCCATCTTCGCGGCATCGGCGTCCGAAGCGACATCGCTCTTGATGTTGACGGAAACCTTTTCTCCGTCGAGCTTGAGCGACATCCTCACCATCCCGGCGCCTTCGAGGACGGCGAGCACCTTGCTTTCGCTGAGTGCGTTGACGAACTCGATGGCGAGCGCGGACATCGTCTCGTTGTTCGCCGTGCCCTCGATCTTCACGGTCTCCGGCTTGAGCGTGCCATCCTCGTTGCGTTCAGCGGTGGCCGACACGTCAACAGTTGAGCTTTTCAGGTCGAGGCTCCCCTTGTCAACCAGTTCCTTACCTTTTTGCGCGATGTCCTCGAAGGGCTTGGTGTTGATCCTCGGCGGGCGCTTGACGCCATTGTTCGCCGCCAACCGATCCAACTCCGCCTCTTCGGCCTTCTTCTCCTCGTCGGCTTGGGGCGAAGGCGTCGGCGTGGCCTCCGCGATTTCAGGAGTCGGCGTGGCTTCAGGCATCGGCGCCGTCGAGACGACGCGCGGGCCGGGGCTGCGCCGCGGCTTGTAGACGGGCGGCGGCGGCGGTGGCGGCGCCACTTGCGCGACGAGGGCTGCGTCGCCGGGCGCTGGTTCGCCGAACGGCTGGTTCATCGTGAAGTAGTCCGCCGGGTAGTAGAGTTTCTCGTGGGGCGTGAGGTTGATGACAGTCGCGCGCTGGCCGACGAGCGTGTGGTCATAGTCCTCGCTGACAAACTCGAAACCGGCGAGCGTGCCCGCGACGCGGAAGAGACCTTGCACGCCCGGCCCGTAAGCGACCGCGACGAAAAACAGCCCGTGCGCGACGATAGACGCCATAACGAGTCGCGTCAGGATGGGCCAGCGCGGTGTGCGATTGACCTCGAAATTTGCGAAAAGCTGTGTCATGCCGTTGATTCAACCCGTCACTTCGGACCCGCCTGTCGGGTAAAAATCTTAGACGCCCTTCATCCGCCCGGCGTTGCGAAGCGACACACAAAAGTTACCACTACGAAGGCGGTTTCCACAAAGTTCATGAGGTAAAATATCTGTTACATGGCGCGTTCACGAAAAGGCGGCAGGCGCGGCCCGAAGCGCGGCAAGGGCGTGGGAGACGGGCAGCGGGGCGGCGACGCGACGCGTACCCGTGCGGGCGAACGGGGCGGGGC
>JBGTBQ010000336.1:0-1912 GCA_041749275.1 Pyrinomonadaceae bacterium
GACGGACGCGCCGCGCCGCCGGGCGAGGCCAAACCCGAATTCAAGCCTGCCCTCACCGCGCGCGGCGCCACGCACCCCATCACGCGATTGAACGACGACCGCGCCGCGAGCCAGAAAATATGGAACGACCTGCCGCCCGTCTCCGTGGCGGAAGTGCTCGAAGGCGTGAAGCCCGGCGCGACCGTACTCGTCGAGGCGCGGCGCGGCGGCGGGCGCGGCGGCTCGGTTCCGCTGCTCGCGCACCAGCGTTACGGGCGTGGACACGCGCTGGCCTTCACGGCCTCGGATACGTGGCGCTGGACGATGAAGATGGACTCGAAGAGCAACGCGCACGAGAACTTCTGGCGTCAGATTTTACGTTATCTAGTCAGCATCTCGCCCGGTCAGGTGGAGGTCGCCGCCGAGCAGGACGTGTATGGACTCGGCGACCCCGTCCACATCACGGCGGACGTGAGAGACAAGCAGTTCCATCCCATCACGGAAGCGCGGGCCGTCGTCAGAGTCATCAAGCCTTCGGGCGCGAGCGTCGAGGCGCCGCTCCGGTTCACGGCGCGCGACGAGGCGAACCATTACGTCGGCGACTTCAAGGCGGATGAGTTGGGCCTGCATCGCGTCGAGTTGAACGCCGCGGGTGCAAAAATCGGGACGGTCTCCGCGCAGTCGCAGTTCCTCGTCGCCGAACTCAACCGCGAGTTCTACGACGCCGCGCGGAACGAAGACCTGCTCCGGCGCATCGCCGCCGAGACGGGCGGCAAGTACTACACGCTCGACCAATTGGACGCGCTTGTTGACGACTTGCGATACAGGAAGACGGATAACTCGCGGCTCGTGACGAAAGACTTGTGGGACATGCCGATCAATTTTTTGTTGCTTATCGGGTTGGTGAGCGCGGAGTGGTTTTTACGAAAGCGGGAGGGATTGGCGTGAGTCGAGGCGCGAGTCTACTTTAACTTGAAGTGAGGGGTGGTTGATGGTTCACCACAGAGACACAGAGGGCACAGAGGGAGCACAGAGAGTTGAATGGCGTTCAAGCCTCCGTGCCATCTCCGTGTCCTCTGTGTCTGCGGTGGTGAAATCTCGCCCGCCCAACACTCATGCGAAAGATATGAAGCGAAGTTTCATCCAGAGCTTCATCCGGGGATGGTTGGCGGTCGTGGCCGCCTGCGCTCTTACGCCCGGTGTTGATGGTCAGACGCTTCAACCCTCGCCGCTAACCCAACAGACCGCCGCGCGCCCGCCCGCCGACCCCGACAAGTTCGCCGTCATCCTCAGCGGCGCGAGCGGCGAAGAGGCTTACGCGAAACAGTTCGCGCGGTGGACGGCTGACTTGCGCGGCGCGCTCGTCGAACGTCTGGGTTTCGCTGAAAGCAATCTCAAAATTTTGTCGGAGAATCCGACTGATAAAACCACGACGCGCGCCACCGCCGACGAAGTGCGCCGCGCCTTTGAATCTTTGCGCGGCGCGGTCACGCAAGAGAGCACGCTCTTCGTCTTCTTCATCGGCCACGGCTCGTTCGACGGCAAGCAGTCGAAGTTCAACCTCGTCGGGCCTGACCTCCACGCGGGCGAGTACCGAGATTTAATCGGCGCGCTCCCGGCGCGGCGCGTCGTCATCGTCAATATGTCGAGCGCGAGCGGCGAGTTCGTCAAAGCCTTAGCGGGGCGCGGGCGCATCATCGTCACGGCGACGCGCAGCGGGCAGGAGCAGAACGCGCCGCGCTTCGCCGAGCACTTCGTCAAGTCGCTCACGGAGCGCGAGGCGGACGCTGACCAGAACGGACGCGTCTCCGTTCTCGAAGCCTTCGACTACGCCGCGCGCCTCGTCGCCGAGCACTACAAGCGCGCGGGCCGCTTGGCGACCGAGCACGCGCTCCTCGAAGACAGCGGCGACGGCGTCGGCCACGAAAGGGGC
>JBGTBQ010000337.1:0-13863 GCA_041749275.1 Pyrinomonadaceae bacterium
CCCGTGCGCCGCGCCAACCCCGGCGCAAATTTGGCGCATCAGCGCGACGGCGCGCGACGGCTCTAATCTGCCTTCGCTTTGCAGGAGACGGCGTAGCGGCGCGCCCTCGACCATCTCCATCACAATAAAGGCCGGCGCGCCCCCGCGAGCTTCATCGGAATCGTGAATGATGACGACATTGGAATGCTTCACGCTGGCGGCGGCTTCAGCTTCACGATGGAAGCGCGCGGACTCCTGCGATAAATTCGGCAAAAGGATTTTGACGACGACCTCATCCCCGATGCGCTGTCGCCGCGCACGATATACGGCTCCCATGCCGCCCATGCCTAACACATCAAGCAGTTCATACTTGCCGCCAAGCACTTGCCCGATGAAAGACTCGGGAACGAACTCATGGCAGTTCGGACAAAAGCGTGAGTTGCCGGTGAGAGAGTGTTGACAGCGGCGGCAATTCATTGTTGAGTGCGGCCTTCCTTTCGCGCTTCCATATCTACACCGTCACGGCCTCACGGTACTCGCCCCACACGCGGCGCAGGCGGTGGCTGATCTCGCCGACGGTGGCGTGGGCTTCCACGCAAGCGAGGATGCGCGGCAAAAGATTGTCGGTCGAGCGCGCGGCGTCTTCAAGCAGGGTAAGTGTGACCTCGGTTCGTTCGTTGTCGCGGCGCTGGCGCAGAGCGCGGACGCGCTCGATCTGCGAGCGCTCGGCGGAGGGGTCGATGCGGAGCGTCTGGACGGGCGACTCTTCTTCGACGCGGAAGCGGTTGACGCCGACCACCACGGCGTCGCCGGTCTCGACGGCGCGCTGGTACTGATATGCCGCTTCCTGTATCTCGCGCTGGACGTAGCCGATCTCGATGGCGTGGAGCATTCCGCCCATCGCGTCAATCTTCTCGATGTAAGCGAGGGCGCGGCGCTCGATCTCATCCGTCAGCGATTCAATCGCATAAGAACCGGCGAGCGGGTCAACCGTGTCGGCGACGCCGGACTCGTGCGCGATGGTCTGCTGCGTGCGGAGCGCGAGGAGGGCCGAGGCTTCGGTCGGGAGCGCGAGCGCTTCGTCCATCCCGTTGGTGTGTAAGCTCTGCGTCCCGCCCAGCACGGCGGCGAGCGCCTGAATGGTTGTGCGGACGATGTTCACTTCAGGCTGCTGCGCCGTGAGCGTCGAGCCGGCGGTCTGCGTGTGGAACCGCAGCATCATCGAGCGCGGGTCGCGCGCATGAAAGCGCTCGCGCAAAAGCCGCGCCCACAGACGGCGCGCGGCGCGAAACTTGGCGACCTCTTCCAACAGATTGTTGTGCGCGTTGAAGAAGAAAGAGAGACGCGGAGCGAACTCGTCAATCTCAAGGCCGGAGGCCACGGCGGCCTCGACGTAGGCGACGGCGTCGGCCAGCGTGAAGGCGACCTCCTGCACGGCGGTCGAGCCGGCCTCGCGGATGTGATAGCCGGAGATGGAAATCGTGTTCCAGTTGGGCGCCTCGCGCGCGCAATAGGCGAAGGTATCGGTGACGAGGCGGAGCGAAGCGGCGGGCGGGTAGATGTATGTGCCCCGCGCGATGTACTCCTTGAGGATGTCGTTCTGAATCGTGCCCTGAAGCTTGTCGGGTGTGATCCCCTGCTTTTTTGCAACGGCGATGTAAAGGCAGAGCAGAATCGCGGCGGTCGCATTGATCGTCATCGAAGTTGAGACTTCGCCGAGCGGGATGCCGTCGAAAAGACGCTCCATGTCTTCGATTGAATCAATGGCGACGCCGACCTTGCCGACCTCGCCCGCCGCGAGCGCGTCGTCCGAGTCGAGGCCGATCTGCGTCGGCAAATCGAAGGCAACCGAGAGGCCGGTCGTCCCCTGCTCAAGCAGATACTTATAACGCGCGTTCGACTCTTCGGCGGTCGCGTAGCCCGCGTACTGCCGCATCGTCCAGAAGCGCCCGCGGTACATGCTGCGCCGAACGCCGCGCGTGTATGGGAACTCGCCGGGCGAGCCTAAGCTCCGTTCATATTCGGGCGCTTCCGTATTCGACGGGTTGAAGTCGTTCGGGAGTTGGATGCCGGAGGAGGTCTCGAACTGCTCGCGCCGCTCACGGCGCGGCGATGCGGAGTCTGTCTTCGGAGCCATATATTTTCACGTTACAGAAAGACGACACAGGAGGCAGACGGCACGGCGCAGGCAATGACGGCTTGACTGCTCCTGCCTTCTGCCGTCTGCCGCCGCCCTCCCTGACGGTCGAGCTTCTGCCCTGAGATATCGGGCGAAGCCTAGCATACGCCGCGAGAGCGCCGCAACGCGGACATTTTACGCCGTGCGGTTGACGCTCTCGGCGTGGCTCGCGTAGCATTCGGATGAACGGATAGGCACTCCTCATTGAATTCGATCCGGCACACGGGACTGATTTTTTGGACATCAACGACGAAGCACAAGAGATCGTGAAGGAACTCGGCGCGGCCATCAACGCGGCGGTCGAGCGGTCGTCCGAAGTGGCCGCGAGCATCGAGCGTCTGCGCGCGGCGGGCTTTGATATGGAGCTGACCTTGCGCCTCGAGATCGGCCTGCGCGAGCGCGACGGCGCAGAGGATCAGCCCGCCCGTCTCGAACTCACGGACGATGACCGGCGCGAGCTACGCAACATGCGGATTCGTTTCGACGACGCGGAGGATTGAGAACCGCGGAAGAATCCTAAACACCAAGTCATCACGGCCCAAAGATCAAGGACCGACATAACGGGATTTCGCTTCGCCTTTTCTTTGCGCCTTTATGGTTGATAGCTCCGCTTGCTCGCGCCGTCGCCGAGGCGCGGAAATCCAGACGGTCTGCTTTGCCTCATGCGCGGCGTGTGTGCTACCCTGTCCGACTAAATTACAGAGTATTTTCTCGCCTTCGTGCGGCCTTAAATTTAAAGAGGAGCTTTGCGGAAGAGTATGTCCACTCACAGCGGAAACGCGAACACCAACGGCAGCGGCCAGACGGGCCGCGTCGTCCAGATCATCGGCCCCGTTTTGGACGTGGAGTTTAACCAAGGATATCTGCCGCCGATCTATCAGGCGCTGCGCGTCACCTCCGAAGGCTTCGACGTGCCGACGCCGATTGACATCATCGTCGAGGTCGAGCAGCACCTCGGCGAGGGGCGCGTCCGCACCGTCTCGATGCAGCCGACCGAGGGTCTCGTGCGCGGCATGACGGCGACCGACACCGGCAGCCCGATCACGATGCCCGTCGGCGAGACGACGCTGGGGCGCGTGATGAACGTCATCGGCCAGCCCGTGGACAATCTCGGCCCGGTCAACTCCGAGCTGCGCTACCCCATCCACCGCCACGCGCCGCTCCTCGAAGAACAATCAACGGAACTCGAAATGTTCGAGACGGGCATCAAGGTTGTAGACCTCATCCAGCCCTTTTTGCGCGGCGGCAAGATCGGGCTGTTCGGCGGCGCGGGCGTCGGCAAGACCGTGCTCATTCAGGAACTCATCAATAACGTCGCTAAGGCCCACTCCGGCTTCTCGGTCTTCGCGGGCGTCGGCGAGCGCACGCGCGAGGGCAACGACCTGTTGCGCGAGTTCGTCGAGTCCGAGGTCATCCAGTTCGGCGCGGAGTTCAATAAACACTTCCACGACACGGGCGAGTTCGACATGACGAAGGTCAACATGGACACGCTCAACAAGTCGAAGGTCGCGCTCGTCTACGGGCAGATGACGGAGCCGCCGGGCGCACGCTTGAGAGTCGCGCTCTCCGGCCTCACGGTCGCCGAATACTTCCGCGATCAGGGTCTCGACGTGCTCCTCTTCGTGGACAACATCTTCCGCTTCACGCAGGCCGGCTCGGAAGTCTCGGCGCTCTTGGGCCGTATGCCCTCGGCGGTCGGCTACCAGCCGAATCTCGCCACCGAGATGGGCGAATTGCAGGAGCGCATCACCTCGACGCGCACCGGCGCCATCACTTCGATTCAGGCCGTCTACGTCCCGGCGGACGACTATACAGACCCCGCGCCCGCGACGACCTTCGCGCACCTCGACGCCGTCACCGCGCTCTCACGCCAGATCGTCGAGCTGGGCATCTACCCGGCGGTGGACCCGCTTACTTCATCTTCGCGCATCCTCGACCCGCGCATCGTCGGCGAGGAGCACTACCGCACGGCGCAGGACGTGAAGCGCCTTCTGCAACGCTACAAAGACTTGCAGGACATCATCGCCATCCTCGGCCTCGACGAGTTGTCGGAAGAGGACAAGCTGGTCGTCTCGCGCGCGCGCAAGGTGCAGCGCTTCTTCTCGCAGCCCTTCTTCGTCGCCGCGCAGTTCACCGGTCTCGAAGGCAAGTATGTCAAGATCGCCGACACCATCCGCGGCTTTCAGGAGATCGCCGACGGCAAGCACGACGACCTGCCCGAACAGGCTTTCTATATGGTCGGCACCATCGAAGAGGCGCGCGAGAAGGCACAGCGCATGGCGGCGGAAGTATAAATAGGAAGGATGAAGGATGAAGGATGAGGGATGAAAGCATGATGTCGGAGCTTGCGTCGTTAAGTTAACGAACCGCTTCTTCATCCTTCATCCTTCATCCTTCATCCCTTTATGCTATGGCTCTCCAACTCGACGTGATAACACCTGAGCGCCGCCTCGTGTCGGAGGCGGTTGACTATGTGACCGTGCCGGGCGCGGCGGGCGAGATGGGCATCCTGCCCGGCCACACGCCGCTCATCTCGCAGCTTCGCACGGGCGTCCTCTCCTACACGCAGGGCACGGCGACGCACCGCCTGATGGTGTCGGGTGGCTTCGTCGAGGTCAACTCCGACCGCGTCTCGGTGCTCGCCGACATGGCCGAGCAGCCGGAGGAGGTTGACGCACAGGCCGCGCGCATAGAACGCGATGCCGCCGAAAAGCAGCTCGGCGCGTTCGCCGGCGCCCCCGAAGAACTGGACGAGGTTCGCACCCGGCTCGAACGCGCCAACGCGCGGCTCCAACTCTCCGCCGGAACCCCGCGCTGAAGCTATTCAGTCCCGATGCCGCCGAACAGGCGCGGCGTCGCAATTCATTATTCCGTAAATCTCTCGTTCGTCTCCGCGGCGGCGGCCTGAAGCAGTTCGGCCACCCGCGGAGACATTTTGACGCGCGTGCTCCCCTTCAGGCGTGAAGAGAGGCCGGCGGGTGGGCGCTCGTAGAATTTCTCGAAGAAGACGAGCGCGGCCAGAAAAGTCCCGACCTCGCTGGGATGGAACCCGTCCGGCGAGTAGAGCGCCAGTTGCGGGTCAAGCCGCCACGCCGCGCGCCAAGCCTCGCCGACGGGCAGCAGCACGGCCCCGACCTCCTTCGCCGCCAGCGCGTGCGACTCACTCACACGCTCGAAATCCCCGAACCTCCCGACGCTCGGCCAGACCATATACACAGCCACCCGCGCCCCCGCCGCGCGTATCTCGCTGGCGAAGAGACGTATGCGAATCAGTAGTTGAAAAATGTCCCCGTTGAAAACAAAAGACTTACGCTCTCGGTTTTGCGACCGTAGCTAAAATGGAAGCTGTAAGTTGTTGATTTCCCAAGCCCGATTTCAACTACTGATTCGCATACGTGTATATTTTATCAGTGACTCGCGCCCCTCAGCCGAGGCGGATGGCCCCTGCTGCAAGACGACGATATCCCACTTCTTTTTCGCAATCTCCTTACGCGCCTCGCCACGCCGCCAGTGGTCTTCCAAACCGTGATCGGGGAACGCTACGCTCTTGTGCGTGAAACGTTTCTGGCCCGAGGCGGCGGCCAGCTTGCCGATCATCCCCGGCAAATCGTTCGTGTAGGTGAGACTGTTACCGATGAAGAGGACGCGCAGTTCGTCGCGCGGGGCGGCGCGCGGGGCACTGTGGCCCGCGCCGATCAGCAAGACGAGACCGAAGAGCAGATACCGATGGCAAGCGAACAACTTTTTCCCCGGCGTCGCGTAACCGACCAACAACGTCACAGGGCGGAAAGTTAGCTCGCCGGAGCGTGCGGATTTCATAGCCGCGTTTTTAAGACGACCGGGGACAGCAGTTTCTCCTCCGACGCCAACTCACCGTTTTTGTTCACCGCTCCCCACTGGCTGTTGGCGACGTAGTAAAGCATATCCTTCACGAGCACGCCGAGCGTCGGCTCGTCGAAGGCGGGGTTGTTCGCTTCGATCAGTTCCCATGATTCGATGCGACGCAGGTCGCGGCTCAGGCGAAATCTGACGACGCGGTGGGGGTTCGCGCTGTTCTGGATGGCGATCAGACTGCCCCTGTAAAAGTACAGCCCGTCGGCGCCGAAGGGCATCACGTCGGGCGCGGGTTCGAGGCCGGTGATCTGTTTCGTCAAAAGGTCAATGACGAAGATGCCGCGCGCGTAGTCGGCGACGAAGAGCCGCTTCTCGTCCGGTGAGAAATCCAGACCCTGCGGCGAGGCGAACGGCTCACCTTCGACAAATAGCTCGATCTCGTCCCGGGCGTGCGGGATTGTGTAGACCGCCGCCGACAAACTGTCGGTGGCGAATACGTCGCCCCGCGAGTTCAACGCCAAATCGCCCAGCCAACGTTTCGCCGGCCTGTTCGGGAGCGCATACTTTTTCAGCAGCTTGCCCGTCGAAAGGTCGAATTTGAAGATGGCGGAGAGACCGTCTTCGGCCTCCACGAAGTTCATCATTTGCGGCTGCGACGCCGAGCAGACCCAGAGATGCCGGCGGCGCGCATCCACCTTCATCCCCATCACGCTCCACAGACCGTCCCGCGCGTTGGCGAACTCCGCGACGGCGCCTTTCCCGTCGGTCTTCAGAATCTTTCTTTTGTAGACGCTGCCGAGATAGAAGACTTTGCCGACCGGGTCGTAGGCGACGCTTTCGGGCACGAAACCTTTCTCCGCGATGGTGAAGGCGTGGCTGCTTTTGCCGAGCGGCGAATGGTTGCGCCGGAATTTGGCGAGGATGGCGTTGAACCGCGCGGAGTCTCTGAGCGAAGCGAAATCCTCGTCGCGCTCGGCAGGTAGGAACATCCCCATCGCCGTCAGCCGGTCGAGCCATGTCAGCGCCTCTCCCTGATTTCCGTTCAGGGCGTGCGCGACCGCGAGGTTATACGTCAGACGCGGGTGGTTGGGCCGCAAGTCGGACGCCAGCTTCATGTTTTCAAGGAACACGGGGAGCGCTTTATCACGATAGGCTTTCAACGCCTGCTGCTCGTAGTACCTCGCGTCATTAGGCTGTGTAACCTGTGCGTCAAGGCCGACGCGCGCCGACATGACAAGAAACAGCACGGCTCCCGCCGCGCCGAGTGCGCGAGCGGTATGGGTACGTCTGGCTGGAAAAGCCCTCGACATGAATTTTTCTCCCTTCGCGTGAAGACCCCGCCGCGCGTGCTTCCGGAGCGCAACTTGCGGCGCGGAATGCACCGCGCGCGCCTGCTCACTTAAAGCGAGAGGCGCCGACGCATGTAAGTAATTCGACGTTGATGTTGTAGCGTTTAACTTTCGAGTTAAGCGTGGTGATCTTCATGCCGAGGAGTTGCGCGGCGGGACGCTGGCGGCCACCTGTGCGAATCAGGGCGCAGCGAATAAGTTCGGTCTCGAAGCGTTGCACCTCCGCGAACAGGTCAATGCTTCCATCGTCGTCGCGCGAGAGCGTCCGCTCAAGACCGGACGATTCGGCGAGCAGCACCTCGGCGAGCGTCTTCAGCGCCGCCGCACGGTGGCGGAACGCGGGGGTCTTGTATCTCGAATCGTCCGGTACCTCTTCAACCCGCTTGGGTCGGGCGCGTTCCATCTTCAATCCCTCGGCAGCCGGTAACTTCTCGGAACGTGTTGGTGGGGCACTTCGCTTCGCTCTCATAAAAGCTCGTCCTTGCGACCAGACGATACCGTTTGATTTTTGAGTTCAGCGTCGTCACCTTGACGTTTAGCAGTTTCGCCGCCTGACGTTGGTTGCCGCCGGTATTGTTCAGCGCCTGCATGATAAGTTCGATTTCGAACTTCTCGACCTCTTTGTAAAAGTCGAGACCCTTCTCCCCCTGCCATTCCCGTTCTTCGATCAACCCGTCCACCGCCGTCCGAATCTCCTTGGCGATGTTGATAATGAGCGCGAGATGGAATCCAAACGTGGTCGTCTTCTCCTCCGGCAAAGCCGTGTGATGACTTGGCGGCGGGTTCACCATCCGCAGGGTCGGCGTGGTGCTCATAATTGTCTCATCCTCGGCCAAAACTTTTTCGCCGACGCGCATCTCACGGTTCGCATCAAACGGGAGACGGCGTCTCGAAACGACACCGGCGGCAATCATCATTCCGTCGCCGGCCCTTCAAGCCTGAGAGCGCAAGCCGACCAGAAGCATGACATCAACCCGATGATTTCCGCCTTCGGCGATAATATGACATGGGCGGAGATTGGTGGTCTTTAGGAAGTCATCATTTATTTATCAGGAAGTTCTCATGGCGTCTATCTCCAACAAATCGGCGGTCTTGTACGAGTTCGGCCCGTTCCGTCTGGACTTCGCCGAGAAGACACTGGCGCGCGATGGAGTGCCCGTCGCGCTCCCGCCAAAGGCATTCGAGACCCTCGCCGTGCTCGTCCGCCGGCATGGACATCTGGTCGAAAAGGAAGACCTGCTCCGGGAGGTGTGGGCCGGCAGCTTCGTCGAAGAGTCCAATCTGGCGCAGAACGTCTATCTGTTGCGAAAGGCGCTCGGCGAGGGGCCGGGCGAGGCGCGTTATATCGAGACGGTGCCGCGCCGTGGCTATCGTTTCGTTGCGGGCGTGCGCGAGATTCCGAGCGGAGAGGAAGCGAGCGCCGGCGCCTCGCAGTCGAGAGCAGAAAGCCACGTCTCGCAGGCCATCTCCGCCGCCGTCTCGGAAGACCGCCCGCCACGCCCGCGTCTCAGCCGCAAACTCTGGCTGGTCGCTGGACTCGCCGCCTGCCTCGTCCCGGTCGCCTTTTACCTCTGGCTGTCGCGCGCGTCGAGGCGGCTGGGCGCGGATGCTGGCGAGATTAAAACAATCGCGGTGCTGCCTTTCAAACAGTTCGGCGCCGCCACAGAGGACGAGTTGCTCGGTCTGGGGATGGCCGACGCCACGATCATCAAGCTCAACCTCGTGCCGGGCGTGTCGGTGCTGCCGGTGAGCGCCGTGGTCGGCTACACGGGACGCGAGCGCGACCCGCTCGCGGCGGGCCGTGAACTGGGTGTGGACGCCGTGCTCGATGGGACTGTGCAGCGCGCGGAAGGTCGTGTGCGCGTCACCATGCAACTCATCCGCCTGCACGACGGCAAGACCGTGTGGGCGACGAAGTTCGACGAGCGATACACGGACATCTTCGCGCTTCAGGATTCAATCTCCGAGCAGCTCGCCGCCGCGCTCTCAAACGAGTACGCGGCGCGCACGAAAGGTAAGCGCCACACGAACGATACCGAAGCGTACCAGTCGTACCTCATGGGTCTGTACTTCTGGAACGAACGGAGCAAGGAGAGTCTGAGTAAAGCCGTCGGATATTTTCAGCGGGCCATCGAGCGAGACCCCGCTTACGCGCCGGCCCACGCCGGTCTCGCTGATTGTTATGCGCTCATCGCCTCGAACGGTTACGACACACTGCCGCGTCAGGCGGCCTACGAGCGCGCGAAGACCGCTGCTACGCGCGCCATCGAGCTTGACGCAACGCTGGCCGAGGCCCACACCGCGCTGGCACTCGTCCAGATAGATTTAGACCGCGACCGCGCGAAGGCCGATGAATCTTACCGCCGCGCAATCGCGCTCAACCCGAATTACGCGACCGCGCACATGCGCTACGCATGGCATCTCTTGTGGCTCGGTCGCCTCGACGACGCACTCCGGAGCATGAAGCGCGCGCAGGAACTCGACCCGCTATCGAAGACGCATAACACGGCGCTTGGCTACCTGCACAGCCTCGCCAACCAACCCGACGAGGCGATTCGCTACCACCGCCGGGCGCTCGAACTCGACCCGAAATTTACATCAGCCTTGCTCAACCTCGGCGACGCTTACGAGCAGAAGGGGATGTACGCCGAGGCGGTCGCCGAGTTTGAAAAGGCGGACGAGTTAGAGGCGGAATCGGCTTACGCTCTCGAATCCATCGCGCGCGTCCGCGCCCTCATGGGCGAGAAGGAAGAGGCCCGCCGCCTGCTCGCGGAGATACTGCGCGCGGAAGGAAAGAAAGAGGTCTCGTACTACAACATCGCGCTCGTCCACGCCGCGCTCGGCGAGAGTGAGCAGGCCGCCGCGTGGTTGGAAAAAGAACTAGCGCACGGGGCGCTGCAACGCACGCTCTTAAGGTACGACCCGCGGCTCGACTCGTTCAGATCGGACGCGCGCTACGGAGAATTTCTCCACCGGCACAGCCTCACGCAGATCGCTTCACAACCTTGACAGCCTTGAGCACGGCAATACACTTTTTCACCTCAGTCCGGCATGAGGGTCTGTTCATTCCTGCATCCGCGGAACCGGCAACTCACCGTAGAGACACAACAGAGAACGCACAGAGGATTTCAACTCTCCGTGAAATCTCCGCGTCCGATGTGTCTCTATGATGAAGATCAATGCCGCTGCGCTCAAGAATAAATTGATCCCTATACCGATGTTTCACAGTTGCAACATTTGCCCGCACGTGGCATAATGCACGCCTCGACGGTAAGTGTTGGGCGGAATCGGATGGGGGCTTTTCATGTCGCAAATGATGACGGAGGTGGCGGCGCACGAGGCGCAGGCGCCGCGCGAAGTGTCGGGGGCGGCGACGCCGGACGAGAAGGCGGTCGAATCCAGCCTGCGCCCGCGCACGCTCGAAGAGTACGTCGGGCAACCGAAGATCACGACCAATCTCAAGATTTTTCTGCGGGCGGCCCGCGCGCGGCGCGAGGCTCTGGATCATGTCCTCTTCTTCGGGCCGCCGGGCCTCGGCAAAACGACGCTCTCGCAGATCATCGCGCACGAGATGGACGCGCCCCTGAAACCCGTGAGCGCGCCCGCCATCGAGCGCGGCGGCGACCTCGCGGCGGTGCTGACGAACTTGCAGGAGGGCGAAGTCCTCTTCATTGACGAGATTCACCGTCTCAAGCCACAGATCGAAGAGGTGCTCTACTCGGCGATGGAAGACTACCAGCTCGACATTATGATCGGGCAGGGCACGGCGGCGCGTTCAATCAAACTCGACTTGCCGAAGTTCACGCTCGTCGGCGCGACGACGCGCGCCGGACTCATCACCGCTCCCTTGCGCGGACGCTTCGGCATCGTCTTCCATCTCGACTTCTACTCGCGGAAAGACCTCGAAATCATCGTCCACCGCTCCGCCGAGATTCTGTGCGTCGAGGTCGAGGCGTCGGGCGTGAGCGAAATCGCGCGGCGCGCGCGCGGCACCCCGCGCATTGCCAACCGCCTCTTGCGGCGCGTGCGCGACTACGCGGAGGTGCTGGGCGACGGGCGCATCACGCGCGAGTTGGCGCGGCGCGCGCTCGATGAGATGGAGGTTGACCGCTTCGGCCTCGACGAGATTGACCGCAAAGTGTTGTCGGCGATCATCGAAAAATTCGACGGCGGGCCGGTCGGTATCGGCACCATCTCGGCCACCATCAGCGAGGAGCGCGAGAGCATCGAGGAGATCATCGAGCCGTATCTGATTCAGATCGGCTTCCTCAACCGCACGCCGCGTGGGCGCGTCTGCACACCCGCGGCCTACACGCATCTTGGCTACCAGCCGCCAAAGCGTGATGCGGGGTTGATGGCAAGTTGATAGCCGTCAGCACTGAGCGGTCAGCGTTCGGCTACAACAGGTGTCACGATCTGATGGAAGTTATTCGAGCGGTGACGTGAAATATGGCCGCTGCCGTGAGCTGATGGTTGACAGCCGACGCTGAATGCTTCTCAAGTTTCGGCCCTTTTCATTCGGGTCGGAAAAGCGCCGGGCGGGTGGCGTGGAATGGATCGGGAGCCTTCCACGCCGCCCGCCCCGGTGTATTTATGGGATGGGTGGAGGAGTCGGCGTGGGCGCCGGTTTGAAGTTGAGCGTCACGTCTACCGTGTGGCTCTCGCGGTTGGGAGTGATTGAGGATTCGATTTTGAAGGGCGGGAGCCGCTGTCCCGCGCGCATCATATCTTTGCCGAACTCCGGCACTGAATTCTTCAAAAACTCACCTATATAACCCGTGTCGAAGACCTCTTTCGAGAGCAGCCGCCAGCGACCGCGCAGGTTGTTCGTCTCGATTTCGGGCAGACCCGTGATGAACAGCTCGCCCATGCGGTACTGTGGCCCCTCGTCCACCTCGAAGCGGAAGGCCACGCGCCGGTTCGCGTCGTCGAAGTCGGGCGCTGAGCGCACGCCCGGTGTGAGGTGGCCTTTCCGCCCGTAGGCTTTTTTAATTTCCACGACGCCCTTTTCAATCTTCTTGATGCCGGCGACTTCGCCCGCTTTGAAGCCGAGCGCGGCGTCGAGTTCCGCCGCCGTGAAGGCGTGGTTGCCGTTCCACACGGCGCGCTCCCACGTGTAGATCACGCCCTCCTCGATGGGGATGGTGACGGAGACGCCCGCTTCGCACTCCGCGTTCGACAGAGGTTGCGCCTGCGGCGTGCGATAGCTCGCGCGCAGGCGTCCGCGCTCGCGATAGAGCGGGAGCAAGGTAGCCTCGACGTAGCTGGCGACGAAAGTGCGCGAGTATTCGTTGTTGAAGATGCCGGAGGAGTTCTCTACAAGTTCGCGCTCCGGGATGCCGCCCGCGCCGGGGTAATGCACCTCGCAGACGCGCAGGCCCGCGCCCTTGACCGTGAACAGGTGCGCCAATCTGTTCGCCGCATCGGCTGCGGGCATGTACTCGATTGCGCCCTCGATCTTGCGCGACTGTAACAGGTCGCGCAGCGCCGTCTTGATCGCCTCGGTCATCGCGCCGCCGGGCGGGGCGGCGCCGTCGAAGCTCGGAACTTTGCGGCGCACGGCGTCGCGCAGTTCCTCTTCGGTGAACCAGACGAAGTTGTCGAAAACGACGGGCACGTTGCGCGCCGCCTCTTCAACCTTGAAGACGACGGTGGCGGCGTCGCTCGTCCCCTTCACGCTGTAGTTGAGATTCCTGAAGAGGCCGGACTGGACGAGTCTTTCGGAGGCCGCGTCCACGGCGGCGATGTCAATCACCTGCCCGGCGGCGAGGCCGCTCGCCGCAAGCGCTTCCTCCTGCTTCACGCGCTCAAGCCCCACGAACTCGATCTTCGCCAGACGCATCTGCCCGGCGGCGAGGGCGGGCGGTTGCTGCGTCGGTTGCTGCGTCGGCTGCGCGCGCGAGACGGCGATAGGAGCGAGCGCAAAGAAACAAAGAGTGAGGAAGGACGTGCGCGCACGCATCCGATTAGAATAGCCGCGAGGGCGAAAAAGAATCACAAAGGTTTCTTCCTTCCTAAACGAAAGAGATTTTAAGGCCGTGATGATGTGTTCAAAGTTAGCTCCGTCGGAGCAGAATGTTTGTAGTCCACGCGCCCGATAGCTTTCAAGCTCCGACGGAGCAACGGGAAAAGTGAACCGTGACGACTACAAACATTTCGTCCCTGATGGGGCTTTCAAACAGCGTTCGCAAGTCATTTTATAGATGCGGGAGCGGGCCGGGTAGCTGCCAGATGGATGGACGGAGAAAGGCGGCGCGGTTCTTCAGCCCTGCCCTTCCCGAATGCGCGCGCGCATCTCGCGGACGGATTCGGCGAGTCCGTGAAAGAGGGCGTGGGCGATGATGTTGTGGCCGATGTTGAACTCGACGATCTGGGGGATGGCGGCGACCGCGCCGATATTGCGATAGGTGAGTCCGTGGCCGGCGGCGACGTGGAGGCCCGCTTGCGCCGCGCGCAGAGCGGCCTCGCGCAGCCGTTGGAGTTCTTCGGCGGCGCGCTCGCGCCCCTCGTCGTGGATGGCGC
>JBGTBQ010000338.1:0-3775 GCA_041749275.1 Pyrinomonadaceae bacterium
GCATTTGCGCGGCGCGCTCGACCCTGAGCGCGCGGGCCTCGGCGTCTTCGCGGCGCGGGCCGAAGGGCTACAGGCGTCGCGCGGGGCGACGGACTTCGGCGAATATTTCCTCTACTTCAGTTTCTTCCTCGTCGTCTCGGCGCTGATGCTCGCGGCGCTCTTCTTCCGCCTCGGCGTCGAGCAGCGTCTGCGCGAGATCGGGACGCTGCAAGCGATGGGGTTCCCGGCGGCGCGCATCCGCGCGCTCTTTCTCGGCGAGGGGGTGTTGCTCTCCATTGTCGGCAGTCTGCTCGGACTCGCGGGCGCTTATACCTACGGCAGGCTTGTCATGCTGGGCTTGCGGACATGGTGGGTCGGCGCGGTGGGGACGACGGCGCTCACCCTGAGCGTGTCGCCCAAGTCGCTCGTGCTCGGCGCGACGGGCGGCATCATCGCCGCGCTCGTGTGTATCGTCTGGACTTTAAGCAGGCTCACACGCCGTAGTTCGACGCGGAGCCTCCTCGCCGGAACAATGGAAGGGGGGAGAGGGGAAGCAGGGAAAAATGATAAATGGGATGAAGAGAAAAAGACGGCGCGTTCTTTTTCACCTCTTCGCCGCTTCGTCTTGTCGCCTCTTTCGTTCGCGGTCGTGTTTGGCGTCCTCGGAATGCTTCTGTTAATCGCGGCTTCGGCGCAACTGGTCGGGCAGTTGGCGGGATTTTTCGGCGGCGGCTCGGCGCTGCTCATCGCGCTGTTGTGCTTACAGGCGGCGTGGTTGCGGCGGCGAACTAAAAATCCGATTCAAGGGAGCGGGTGGGGGCCGGTCGCGCGGCTCGGCGTGCGGAATGCAACGCACAGGCCGGGGCGCAGCGTCCTGTGCATCACGCTGATCGCGTTCGCCGCGTTCATCATCGTGGCGGTGGATGCCTTCCGGCGCGACGACAAAGCGGCGGCGCTCGACCGCCATTCCGGGAGCGGCGGCTATCCTCTACTCGCTGAATCAATGCTGCCGGTGGTGCACGATCTGAACACGGAGGAAGGACGCGAGGCGCTGACGCTCGGCACGTCGCGGGGCGAGCGGGAGGCGCTCGCGGGCGTGAGGTTCGAGCGCTTCCGCGTCCGCCCCGGCGACGATGCGAGCTGTCTTAATCTCTACGAGCCTCGGAACCCGAAGATCATCGCGCCGGCGGACGACTTTCTCGCGCAGGGTCGCTTCGCTTTCCAGAACTCGCTCGCGGAAACGAGCGAGGAGAAAGAGAACCCGTGGCTGCTTCTGCGGCGCGAGTTCGCGGATGGCGCGGTGCCGGTCATCGCCGACGCGAATTCGATGAGCTACGTGCTGCACCGGAAGCTCGGCGAGGATTTCGTGCTCGAACGCGAGGGCGACCCCGTGCGCCTGCGTCTCGTCGGCGCGCTCTCGGATAGCGTGTTCCAGAGTGAACTGCTGATGTCGGAAGCGAATTTCAAGCGCCTCTTTCCGGAGCAGGAAGGCGCGCGTCTCTTCCTCCTCGACGTGCCGTCGGCGGAGCAGGCCGAACGCCTCGCCGGCGGGTTGGAAGAACGGCTCGCGGACTTTGGCTTTGACGTGACGAGCACGAGCGAGCGGCTGGCCGGCTTCCACCGCGTCGAGAATACTTTCCTCTCCACTTTCCAGACGCTCGGCGGGTTGGGTCTCGCGCTGGGGACGCTGGGGCTGGCGGCGGTGCTCCTCAGAAACGTACTTGAGAGGCGTCGTGAACTGGCGTTGCTCCGCGCGGTCGGCTACGGCAGGTCGCATTTCGCGTTGATGGTCATCGCGGAGAACGCGCTCCTGCTCTTCGGCGGATTGTTGACGGGGACGCTGTGCGCGCTGCTCGCGGTCGCGCCCGTCGTCATGGCGCGCGGCGGGCAGCTTCCCATCGTCTCGCTCGGCGCTTTGCTGCTCGCGGTCGTCGTGTCAGGGATGCTCGCCTCGCTGCTCGCCACCATCGTCGCCTTGCGCGCACCTCTGCTCGCGTCGCTGCGTGCGGAATAAATAATCGGACGAGTGCGGCGCTGGCTTTGGACTGACGCGAGGGCGAATAGCTTCAGCCGCCGCTTTTCTTCCTCAGACGGAGTCCTCAACGCCAGCGCTCGCCCTGAGCGGGCGTCCGGCAGGTGCGTGAGTGTCCAAATACCCTTTTTCGCTTTCGCCACTACCTGAGTTCGGAAGCGAGTTTTATTGGCTGGGCGCCGAGGTTAAGAAGATTGGCGTTCGCGGGATCGTCGAACGTGAACAGAGGCTTGTGCCAACCCGCGATGCGAGCCGCGAGTTGTTCCGTTTTGCCGCCGGGTTCCGCGTACACGATGATGGCCCGCGCGGCGAGTGCGGCGGCGAATTCATTTCGGGTAGCTGCCAGCTTGGCGCTGACGCGGTGGTGCTTCTCCGCGAAGGGCGAGAGCAGTAGGAGCCGGCCATCTTCAAGCGGCTTTTTCCACACAGCAGGTAATCGCATGTTCTCAAGGCTGCGTGCGGGGCAGACGATGAGGCCACAGGTGCCGCGCAGGAGGATGGTCAGGCACTCCTGTTCCATCGGCGTGTGAAAGCCGCCGATGACCGTCGCTCCCTGCCGGCGGAGTTCGCGGGCATGGTCGTAGAGCTTGAGGATGAGATCGCCGGGACACTTGCGCGAGCAGAAGAGGGCGATGGTGTCGTCCTGTCTCAGAAGGTCGAGGTTGCTGCGCGCGGTGATGACGGCGGGAGCGTGCGGCGCGAGGTACTGACCGATGCGCTCGGGGTACAGAGGTGAGGTTTGGTCAAGGTGGTGCAGCATTTCAGATGTAGCATGAGGCGTTAATTGGCGCGCTTCAGGAAAGCGGTTTCGTATAGCGGCGGAGCCAGGTATCAATCTCAGTTGTCTGCCAGCGGTCTGATTCAATCGCAAGGGCCAATTCGACAAACTCGGATGCAGGCGCGGAGATAAACAAGCCGTTGAGATTAAGGAAGCTGTCAGCTAAGAATGTCGCCGTGCGCTTGTTGCCGCCGACCCACGGGTGATTTTTAATCAGTCCGTAAAGCAGCGTGGCGGCCTGCGCGATGAGGTCAGCGTTCTCGTATGTCGCCGCTTGTTCAGGGCGAGCCAGCGCCGATTCGACGAGCGCGCGGTCAAAGACTCCGTAGCGGTTCTCGCCGAGGTGGCGCATCAACTCGATGTGGAGCACGACGGCTTCCGGGTATGAGAGGTAAACGAAATTCTCAGTCGCCAAGACGTTTTATTTCTTCGAGGAAGGCGGCGTTTCTCTCGGCGAAGCGGCGCACGCTCTGTTTCATCTCTTCGGTGGCGGGCGGCAGTATCTCAGCCGTGATGCCGCCTTCATTCAAGTAGAGCACGACATAAGAGCCTTCAGCGACACGGGCGGCGCGCGCCATCTCCGGCGTCATCGGAACGACCCAGCCTTCATCTTTGGGTGTGAGATGCGTCAGCGTCATAATGGGTAAAACCTCGCGGCCAATTATGAATCAGGCAGGCGGAATATAAAAGCAATCCGGCGGCAGCTTCACTGGCCGTGGCCTTATATTCTATTCGACTTCGTGCGTGCACTCATCCGCGACTGCGCCGCCCATGCGGTACTTGATATTGTAGTTGAAACCGCAAGTCGAGTTCTTCAACGGTGAAGCCGATGGCGCGCCGCGAGCCATTGAGGCGCGAGCGCCCTATGCAGCTTGATGCTCCGCGCGGACGTGTGCGATTTCGCGGTGAGCGATGGGGCGCACTTGAGAGGCTGTGAGCGAGACGACCGCCACCGTTTCGCCGTCGAGCGCGACGAATTCGACTTC
>JBGTBQ010000339.1:0-16823 GCA_041749275.1 Pyrinomonadaceae bacterium
GCCATGCCCGCTGTCTCAAGTTGAACCGGCGGGCATGGCCCGCCTCTAAACGGTCGCACACAATTGCAAGCCGATATAAACATGCTCGGTGACTTCTACTTTCGCAGCAGGTCGAAGAGTTCCAGCGTCAGACCGAAGACCATTGAACGCCCCGGCGCGGGCGCGGTTTGAAAGTGCTCGAAGTACAAACGGTCGGTCAGATTCTCGACGCCGAAGGTGAATGACGCGCGGTAATCTTCTCGCGCGTATCTATAGCCCGCGCGGAGTGTGTGTCTGGCGAACGAGTTCAAACTCGCCAGCGAGCCGTACTGCGTCGAGATGGCCGTCGTCAGGTCGAGCGGGTCAACCCGCCGGACGCGCGTTTGATAACGAACCTCGTACTCGCCGAACCAGCGTCGTCTGAAATTGTCGTAGCGCACGCCGCTGACCATACGAAACGGCGTGATGCCGGTCAACGGCGCGTCCCTCGCGGAGCCTCGCAAGGGCACGGGCGTATCGGCGCGGTTATAGAATTGGCTGATGAGCGCGAGCGTGTTGTCGTCGGGCGTCAGGTTGGAACCCTTCAACCAACCGAGCGCGCAGAACGGCGTGATGACGCCGCGCGCTCCCAGCGGCAGACTCATCTCGCAGGTCGCCTCGACACCTTGTATGCGCGCCCGCGCGGTGTTCGCGCGCTGCACGTAGAGGACGCCGTGAAAAGGGAAGAAAGGCGAGATGGGATGCAAACCGCGCGCGGGGTCTGACGGCACGAAGAGCGGGTCGGCGAAGGCGTTGCCGATAAAATCCTTGAAGTCGTGGCGGAAGTAGCCGGCGGAGGCGTTCCAACGCGCGCGCTGAATCTTTACGCCCGCGTCGAAGCCACGCCCGCGCTCCGGCTTGAGCGCGGCGTTCGGGATGACGAGCACGCTGAAGGTCGGGTCGCCGAAGTCGCGCAACAGGTAGCGCTCAGTGATGCCGGGTTCGCGGAAACTCGTGCCCCAACGCACGTAAGGGTTGACGCCGGGAGGGAAGCGCAGGACGACGCCGGCATTGCCGTTGACGACGGTGCGGCTGGTCTCGATGCCCCGCGTGCCGTTGATGAGATTGACGACGCCGCTCAACCCGTTGGTGTTGATCTGGCCGGGGCGAGCCAGCAACGACGGCAGCGAGGCTTCGAGGATCGCCGCTTCACTGCCGAGCGGAAACCCCCGCGTCACGCGCGCCTCCGTCCGCCAGTTGTCAACGCGCAGCGCGCCCGTCAGTCGCAGCCAGCGCGCAGGCTCGTACTCGATGAGGTTGAACCAGCCGCGGTTCCGGTAGACCGAGTCCGGGTTGCTCGCCCTGCCGCTGATGGAGTTGAGCGGCGCGCGCGTGCCGGGCGCGAACTCGACGCGCGAAAACTCGTCCTTTGAGGAATCGCTCAAGTAGCCGACGCCGGTCGTGAACAACGTCCCTGAGAAGGGAGCGAAGGTCGCCTGCGCGTCGAAGGCCCATGTCGTAATCGAGTTTTTGTTCTCGTTGAAACTGGCGTCGGTGAAGGTCGAAGCGTGGCCGGTGAGCACGGCGAGGGGTTGCGCTGGCGCGGACGGGTTCGGGATCAACGTCCAACTGCTGCCGGGGTTGATGGGCGAAGTGATGGTGTCGTCGGGGAAGGAAAACTTCTGCCTGTAAAAACCGGCGGCGAGACGCGGCAGCCGACGGCTCAACTCGCGTGCTTCGTATCGGAGGCCGTATTTGTCGAGGCGTCGAAAGCCGTTGGATTGCGTGCGCTGGTCGAAGGGCGGCGCGATGAAGGGGAAGCCGAGGCGTTTGTGTTGGCTGTTCAGTTGGCGATAACGCAGGCTTTGATTCGCGCGCGGAAAGAACCACACGTCCAACTGGTCGTTAAAGCCATGCGCCTGCCCGTTTGGAATCAACGCGCCCGCCGGCAGACTCCAGACGGCGTAGGTGCGCGCCACGCTGTTGCCGGTGGCGTTCCCCATCGCGGCGGCGAGATTGCCCAGCCGGACCACTTCATCGAGCGGAATGGCGCGGTCGCCCGCGTGATAGTTGTCCGTGCGAAAGAGCGAGCCGCTGAAGCGGAGGGCGACGCGCGGCGCGCTCCAGTTAAGCGTCGCCGCGCCGCGACGCAACAGGCCGTTAGTGCGCGCGTCGCCGTCGAAACGCAGGCCGAGGATTTGCGCGCGCTCCGCGCGGACGGGGCTGCGCGTGATGAGGTTGATGATGCCGGCCAGTGCATCCGAACCGTAGAGGCTCGACCCGCCTCCGCCGAGCGCCTCCGCCGATTCCAGTTGCGTGACATCAACGACGCTGGGCGAGACGCCGGTGGTCGGGTCCGTGCGCGCGTTGTTGAGCCGCTCACCGTCGAGAATGATTAAGAGCCGGTTGGAAGCGAGGCCGCGCAGGCGCGGGCGTTCGAGCGCGGGGTTCGAGTTGATGGGCGACAGGTTCGGAGCCTTTTCAAGCGCCTGAAGCGTCGAAGCGGGGCGGCGACCTTCGATCCGCGATGCGTCGCTGACGGTGACGGCCTGCGGCGTCTCGGCGGCGGCGCGCGCGTTTCCTTTCCCGGCTGTCACCGTGACGCTGCTCTCAAGGATGCCCGGCACGAGCGAAAAATCTTCCGTGGCCTGAGCCTCGCCGCCGAGCGTGACGCGGCGCGTCGCCGTCGCAAAGCCCGCGCCGCCGACGGAGATTTGATAAAAGCCGGAGGGCAGCCCCGCCAACTCATACCGGCCCGATGCGTCCGTCGTCGCCGTCAGCGCTTGCCCGCTCGCCATGTTCAAGACGCGCACCTCGGCGTTGATGATGACGGCGTCGTGTTGATCCGTCACCGTCCCCCTGAGCGCGGCTCCCGTCTGGGCCGCGACGCCGGCATGGCAGAGCACGAGCCAGACGATGACGCTTCTCGCGTGGATGAGGTGACGAGCCATGTTGTGTTTACTCTGAGAGCAATCTCCCCGCCGGTTGTGCATCGCGGGCGGGCCGGCGTCGGATCGTGCGCGCCGTGCGTTGATTAACACAACACCGGATGAGTTGTCATGCGCCCGAACGAAAGTTGAAGAGAGACACGGTTACAGTGAGTCAGGGGCAGTGAAGCTTGCGTGCGGAAACGGTTAAAACGGCGTCGAGGCTGTGCCAAGACCCGCCCGCACGAGCGACGAAAGTTACGATTAGATACGAGCCTGTTGGAACGGGCGAACTATAAGCCTGCTCTCGATGTCGCGTCAAGAATCTTCGTCGCCGAGGACTCAGCGAACGGTGTTAAGATGCAAAAAGTTTGAATGAACGATGCGAGAAGTAGAAGCTCTGAGAGCATGTCTAAAAAGCCCGGCGAGGGGCGAAATGTTTGTCGCTCGTCGGGTGCGCTGAGGTCTCCAAGCTCCGTGAGGAGCGGCAGGTAAATGTCTGTCGCCCCTTCGGGGCTTGAGAGAGAAAGGGGGCGGCACGGGCTATAAACATTCCGCTCCTCACGGAGCTACGGCGCCTTGCTTTGTAGACACGCTCTGAGAAACTGGTTGGAAAATCATTGCTTGCGCCGGAGGCGCAAGCAGAAGGTAGCCAGACAACTTCCATTCCCCCGGTCTCACGTTGAGAATTATGTGGAGCATATCTTTCGCGCGAACAATTCCCCGATGCGTCCCGACGGCAACACGCTTGAGATTGATTCTCAAGCCGACGGTTATCTGTCTCTTGCAACTCGCGGCCAGTCTTGCACAAGTTCACGCGCGGCAGGAGAGCGTCGGCCAGCCTCGCGCGCCGCAACGCTACACGCGAGAGGGCGTGACGGTCGAATTCACCGTCGAGCCGGTTGCGAGCGGGACAGCCGCCGAATTGCTGGACGGGACGGAGGCGACCGTCAGGTTTAAAATTACCGACGGCGCGGGCAAGGCGCTCGGCAACCTGCGGCCCGCGGCGTGGATTGACCGGCGCGATAAAGCTGAAGCCCCGGACGCCAGAGAATGCCGCGAGAAAGTCCAGTCGTTTCTGCAAGCGAGCCTCAGCCGCCGCCCCGACATAGACCTCAACACCTATTTCATCCTCACGCTCAATCACGAGCCGAACATCTCGGTCATAGACCCGCTCTCCGGCTTTAGCACGACCAAGTTGTACACCCTCGTCGCGCTGCCCGGCCCCGGCGAAGACTGGTTGATGAGCCGCGACAAGAAGAGGCTCTACGTCTCCATGCCGCACGCCGGTCAGGTGGCCGTCGTTGATACCGCGACGTGGAAGGTGCTGGCGAACGTCGCCGCCGGAGCGATGCCGACGCGCCTCGCTTTGCAGCACGACGAGAAATACCTGTGGGTCGGGAATGATAATGCGGAAGAGACGAACAGCGGCGTCACCGTGATTGATACAACGACGCTCAAAGTCGCGGCCCAACTCGACACCGGAGCGGGCCGTCACGAAATCGCTTTCACCGACGACGACCGCCACGCCTTCGTCACGAACCGTCGGAGCGGCACGCTGTCGGTCGTTGACGTGCGGCGGTTGGCGACGGTCAAAGAGATAAAAGTCGGCGCGTTGCCGTCGGCGCTGGCATATTCAACGCTCGGCCAAGCGGTCTACGTGGCGAACGAGGGCGACGGGACGATAGCCGCCGTCTCAGGGTCGGGGCATGAAGTCGTCGCGCGCATGAAGGCGCAGCCCGGTCTTTACGCGCTGCGTTTCATGCCCGGCGGGCGTTTCGGTTTCGTGGTCAACCGCGCGGCCAACGCCGTCTACATTTTCGACGTGTCCACCAACCGTCTCGTTCAGACCGTGCCGGTCGGGCCGTCGCCCGATCAGATTACCTTCACCAAAGATTTCGCCTACGTGCGTTCGACGGGCAGCGAGTTCGTCACCATGATTAAAATCGGCGGTCTCGACACGGGCGGCGAAGTGGCCGTCAACCGTTTCCCCGCCGGGCAGAGAGCGCCGCGGGATTCGAGTTTTACCTCCGTGGCCGCCTCGGTCATCCCCGCGCCGGAAGCGGGCGCGGTGTTGGTGGCGAACCCGGCGGATAAGACGATCTACTACTACATGGAAGGGATGGCAGCGCCGATGGGAAGTTTTCAGAACTACCGGCGCGACCCCAGAGCCGTGCTCGTGCTCGACAAGAGCTTGCGCGAGACCGCGCCCGGCGTCTACGAGACCACCGCGCGGCTCGACGGGCACGGGCAGTACGACGTGGCCTTCCTGCTCGATGCGCCGCGCATGGTGAACTGCTTCGGAATGACGGTGAAAGAGAATCCCGCGCTACCGAAGACGATAGGCATCCCCATCAAAGTCGAGACGCTGGCGCAAGGCGGGACGCTCCGCGTCGGCGAAAGCTACAGCTTGCGCTTCAAGGTAACTGACATCATCTCCAATCAGCCGAAGGCGGACTTGCGGGACATGGGCGTGCTCGTCTTCCTCGCGCCCGGCATCTGGCAGCGGCGCGAGTTGGCAAAACCGCTCGGCGATGGCGTCTATGAAATGAGCTTTGTGCCGCCGCAGGCCGGCGTCTATTATGTCCACTTTCAGTCGCCTTCGTTGGGCGTCAAATACAACCAGCTTCCATTCTTCACGCTACGGGCCGCACAGGACGATGACGCGCCACAGCCGAAAGCGACTCAGCCCTGAACATGACGTGGACGCTTAACTTCATCAGAATCTGTTTGGAGAATCCTCCGCCGCGCGAGCGTCGGCAAGAAGGTCGCCAGACGTGGAACATCTGGTCTCATTTGATCCGCCGCGTCCTCTTCATATTTTTGTCGGCGACGTTGGCGCCGTGCCCTGCCGTCCTCGCCCGCGCGCCTTCGCCGCGGAGTGAGTTGACGCCGCAAGAGCGGCGCGGCAAACAGATTTACCTGCGGGGCGTCAGTACGTCTGGCCGCGAGATTCTGGCCTACCTCGGCGACGCTTCGCTGGAAGTGCCGGGCAGCACGATGGCCTGCGTCAACTGCCACGCGCTCGACGGGCGGGGAAAGCCGGAGGGCGGCATCACTCCGTCGAACATTTCGTGGGAGGCTCTCAGCAAGCCCTACGGCGTGACACATCCGGGCGGGCGCAAACACCCGCCCTACACCGAACGCGCGCTCGAACTCGCGGTCACGCGCGGACTCGACCCGGCGGGCAACAAGCTGCTCAACGTCATGCCGCGCTATCAGATGGCGCGCGAAGACATGGCCGACCTCGTCGCCTATCTCAAGCGGCTCGGCACGGACAGCGACCCCGGCGTGACCGAGGGGCGTCTTGTCATCGGAACCGTCGTGCCGTCCAGAAGCGACCTCGCCGGCATCGGACAGGCCATCAAGGCCGTGACGGCGGCCTACTTCGCGGAGGTCAACGAACGGGGCGGAATCTACAACCGCAAGCTTGAACTGAAATCCATCGAGACCGCCGACACCGCGCGGGCGACGAGCGCGAATGTCAGTCGCTTCCTACAGGATGAAGAAGTCTTCGCCCTGACCGGCGCGTTCATCGCCGGGGCCGACAAAGAACTCGCCGCGCTCATGGGCGACTCGGAGACGCCGCTCGTCGGCCCGCTCACGCTCTATCCGCAGGTCGGCCATCCGTTGAACCGCCACGTCTTTTATCTTCTGTCGGGGGTGTATGAACAGACACGCGCGCTGGTCAACTTCGCTTCCGAGCAGTCGCCGGGCCAGAAGACGAGCGTGCTGCTCGTGTACCCTGAAGGCGAGTTGACGGCGGGCGTGTTGGAAGCTGTCCGGGATCAGTGCCGGAAGAGCGGGTGCGACCCGCCGCGCGAATACGGTTATCAAAGTGGACGCTTCGACGCCGTGGACTCCGCGAAGAAGTTGAGCGCGACCGGCACGAAGAGCGTCGTCTTCTTTTTAGGGACGGGCGAGGAGGCGCTAGCCTTGATGAAAGAGGCGGACAAGCTGAGTTGGTCGCCGCAACTTTACCTGCCGGGCGCAGCCGCCGGAAACAAAATACTCGACGCCCCGCCGAGCTTTAGCCGAAAAATATTCCTCTCCTTCCCGACCTCACCCGCCGACCAGACCGCCGAAGGCGTCGCGGAATATCGCGCGCTGGCGGCAAAGCACAACCTGCCCGCGAATCACGTTGCCACGCAGCTTTCGGCCCTCGGCGCAGCCAAGATACTGGTCGAGGGATTGAAGCGCGCGGGCCGGGAGGTCAGCCGCGAAAAACTGATTGAGACGCTCGAAGGCTTGAACGGATATGCGACGGGCGTGACGCCGCCGGTCACCTATGGGCCGAATCGGCGCATCGGCGCGCTGGGCGCTTACGTCGTCACGGTTGATTTAGAGAAGAGAGAGTTCGTGCCCGCCGGCCCGTGGGTGAAGGTGAATTTTTAGACGCGGTCAACGCGGCTTCAAAGCTTATCCGTGCGTGGGCTTTCATCGGCAACGTTGCGGCTGGCGGGTGTGCCCGCGAGTGCGGCTCCGATGAGTTGCCGGCTCACGTTGAGGATGAACAGCGGGTTGAGGATGACATACCTGCGCCAGAGCCTTTTGGGTTCATGCGCCAGCCGGAAGAGCCATTCGAGGCCATAATCCTGAAGCGCCTGCGGAGCCTGCGGCAAGGTTCCGGCGTGGAAATCGAAGGCCGCGCCGACGGCAATCAGCGCGGCTTGAATCTTTCCGAGGTGCGCGGCCACCCAGCGCTCCTGACGCGGGCAACCCCGCCCGACGAAGACGATGCGTGCGCCGGAATCGTTGATCGCGCGGATGTCCGCTTCGTCCTCTTCGGGCGTCGCGTCGCGGAAACGGTCGGCTTGCGCGCCCGCGATCTCAAGGCCGGGAAACTTCTCAGACAGGTTCCGGCACAGCTTATCGAGAACCTCTGGCCGGCTGCCGTAGAAAAAAACCGGCAGCCTCTCCGCCGCCGCCGCCTCGCACACCTTCAACGTGAGCGTCGGGCCATAAACGCGATCCTTCAACTCGCGCGCGCCCAGCAGATTCAGCGCCCAGCGCACGGGCTGGCCGTCGGGCGCGACCAGTTGGAGCCGGTTGAGCATCGCCGCGAGCACGGGGTCGCGGCGAGCCTCCATCACGCCGTGGACGGCCAGCGCGGTCACGCCGAAACTCTGCCGGAGTCTCGCGGCGGAGATGATGGCGGCGACCGCCGAGGCGTAGTCAACCCGGCTGATGTTGACGCCGAGCAGGTTCAGCGTCGGCGGCAACTTGGGAGCGGCTAGTTGATCCATCGGTCTTTGTTGGCTTCGTACATCTCCGCGAGGATGTCCGGGACGGTATAGGTGCAACGCCAGCGCGGGTAGTGGCTCATAAATTTTCTGAGACTGCTGATGTACCAGATGTGATCGCCGACGCGGTTCTCGTCCGTGTGGATAAGCCGCATTCGGTTGCCGGTCAACTCTTCGCACATCTCGACGGCCTCCAGCAGAGAGCAGTTGCTATGGCGTCCGCCGCCCGCGTTATACGCCTCGCCGCGCCGTGGGCTTTCGATGAACTGCTCGAACATGCGAACGAGGTCGTAGCTGTGAATGTTGTCGCGCACCTGCTTGCCCTTGTAGCCGAAGACGGTATAGGGCTGACCGGCGACCGCGCACTTCATAAGGTAGGACAGAAAGCCGTGGAGTTGCGTGCCCGTGTGTCCGGGGCCGGTCAGACATCCCCCGCGAAAGCTGACGGTCGGCATGTCGAAGTAGCGGCCATACTCCTGCGTCAAAATATCGGCGGCCACCTTCGACGCCCCGAAGAGACTGTGCTTGGTCTGGTCAATGCTCATCGTCTCGTCAATGCCATCATAGTATGCGTGGCTTTCGTCAATCTCCCAACGCTTCTCTTGCTCGACGAGTGGCAGCGAGTTCGGCGTATCGCCATAGACCTTGTTAGTCGAGGTAAAGATGAACGGCGTTTGCGGGCAGTGCTTTCTCGTCAACTCAAGCAGATTGAGCGTGCCGTTGGCGTTGACGGTGAAATCCGTCTGTACGTCTCTGGCCGCCCAGTCGTGCGAGGGCTGCGCGGCGGTGTGAATAATCGCTCGCAGGTGTCGAGCGTGCGCTTTGAAGATGTCTTCGATGGCTTCGACGTTTCTGATGTCCACGTCGTGATGCTCGTAGCGGCTGCCGAGTTCTCTGGACAGCCGCGTGAGATTCCACTTCGTCGAAGCGTCGGGGCCGAAGAAGACCGCGCGCATGTCGTTGTCTATGCCGATGATGTCATAGCCTTTGCCGGCAAAGTAGCGAGCCGCTTCGGAGCCGACCAGCCCCGCGCTGCCTGTGATAAGCATCTTCAAGACCGCATCCTCCATGAACGATTGAAAGCACGCATCCGCTCAAACTCCGCCGCCGTCGCGTTGATAACCAAAAGCCGGCGTTTTGTTCTCTTCCGCTTTTTCGGTAAACGAGACTGATGGAGGCTCGACATCCGCGCCCATCGCCGGGTCTGTCTCGTCGGCGGGGGTGATGGCGACTCCGAGCTGCGCCTCCGGCAACAGCGAGCCGAGGAACTGGCGAATCTCTTCGGGAGAGCCGCTGGCCGAGAGTTGCTCAAGCCGCTCAAGCGCCGCGCTGATTTCCGCTTCCGGGTAAGTGGCAATCCTGCCGATGAGAATTTTCGGATGGCGCGTCTGGGCGACGCTCTCGCCTTTCGTGTCAAGCTCCTCGAAAAGTTTTTCGCCGGGACGCGGGCCGGTGAAGATGACCTCGATGTCCTCGAACGGCTTCAGTCCGGAGAGCGTGATCGTATCTTTGGCAAGTTCCAGAATGCTGATCGGCTCGCCCATGTCGAGTATGAAAATCTCGCCGCCCGCGCCCATCGCGCCCGCCTGCAAGACCAACTGCGACGCTTCGGGAATCGTCATGAAATAACGGAGCATCCCCGGATGCGTGACCGTCACCGGCCCGCCTTTGTTGATCTGCTCCTGAAAAATCGGGATGACCGAGCCGGTCGAGCCGATCACGTTGCCGAAGCGGACGGCCACGTAGCGCGTCTCGTAGCGCCGGTCGAGCCACTGAATCGCCAACTCCGCCACGCGCTTCGACGCTCCCATAATCGAAGACGGACGCACCGCTTTGTCCGTCGAGATGAGGACGAAGGTTTCGACGCCGTGCCTGCCCGCCAGCTCGCCGAGCAGACGCGTGGCGAGCGTGTTGTTCCTCAACGCTTCGTGCGGGTTCAGCTCCATCATCGGCACGTGCTTGTGCGCCGCGGCGTGGAAGATTACCCGCGGGCGGTATGTTTCAAAGATGCGGCGCATCCGCCCCTCGTCGCGGACATCCGCGACGAGGGGGACGATGCGCGTTCCGTTGCCGTTCGTCGAAAGTTCGTGGTGAATCTGAAAGAGGGCGGGTTCGGCGCGCTCGACCAGCAGGATTTCAGATGGGGCGAATCTCGCCGCCTGCCGGACGATCTCCGCGCCTATCGAGCCGCCCGCGCCCGTCACCATCACGACCTTGCCGCCGAGCAGACGCGCGAGGTTCCCCTCTTCGAGATGCACCGGCTCGCGTCCGAGCAGGTCTTCGATCCGAACGTCGCGCGTCCGGCTGACGCTCACGCTGCCCCGCAGAATCTCGGAGAGGCCGGGGATGACCCGAACCTTGACCGGGATGCTCTCGCAGATTTCGACGATGCGCCGGAACTGCTGGCGCGAGCCGTGCACCATGCTGATGACCACGTGATCTATCGCGTGCTCACGCACCAATCGCGGTAGCTCCGAGGTCGTGCCGAGGACGCGGACGCCGCTGATGACCGTCTGCTGTATCTGTTGGTTGTCGTCAACGAACCCCGCGACCGAGAGGTCGAGGTCGCCGCGTCCCTGTATTTCGCGCGCCGTCATCATTCCGGCGTGTCCGGCCCCGACGAGCAGAATCGGGCGCTTCCGCCTTTTCGCCGTCTCGTCCGTGCTCTTTCTTTTCTCCTGCATCTCGAACGCCGCGCGCCGCAACACGCGCAGCCCGAGCAGGCCGCCGAAGGCGAGCACCGTATTCATCGAGACGACGGAGAGCGGCACGCGCAACATTTCAAGCTCGTCGGGGAGCGTCTGCGACAGCACGACGAGCGGGATCATCGAGATGCCCGCCGCCACGACGAAGCCCCTCGCTTCGGGCAGACCCGTATACCGCCAGACGAAACGATTGACCCCCGCCAGCCGCAGCGCGACGAACTGGATGCACACCACGAGCGGAAGCTCAACGAGCGCGTCGCGCAATACGTGGCCGGGAACCGAGAAGTCGAACTTCAACTTGTAGGCGAGCAGAAAAGCGAGGATTAAAAACAGCACGTCGGTCAGGTCCCGTAGCCGCTGCTTGGCGAGCTTCGAGGGCTTCCAGCGAAAGCCGCGCGCCGCCGCCGGAGTCGCGGCGGGTTGCGCTCCGCGCACGACCTCCTGTCCGCCGTTCGCGTCCGGGCGGATGCTGGATAACTCGGAATTTAAAAACTCAGCGGGCATACTTCCGGCAGAGGTTTCTGACCGTGCGAACGACGTGCTCGGTCTCCTCGCGCGTCATCCCGGAGAAGATCGGCAGACTGAGAAGCCGCTGCCACATGGCGGTCGCCACGGGAAAATCTTCAGGCCGCCAACCGTAAGTCTCGATGTAATACGGATGCAGATGGAGAGGCCGCCAGTGAACCGAGCATCCGACGCCGCTCCGCTTCAACTCGACGATGAACTCGTCCCGGTCAATGGACAAACGCTCAAGCCGCAGCTTGACGGGGAACAGGTGACGGGAGTGGACTCGATTATCATCTTCCGGCGGCAACTCGATCTCGGCCACGTCGCGCAACGCTTCCGCGTAGAAATGCGCGAGGCTCTCGCGCTCTTGTCGCATCCGTTCGGCGCGTGCGAGTTGGTGGATGCCGATAGCGGCGGCGATGTCCGTCAGGTTGTATTTGAAACCCGGCGCGACGATGCGATAGTCCCAACCGCCGCCCGCGTACCTGTGCCATGCGTCGTGCGACAGCCCGTGCAGCGACATCAACCGCATCCGTTCGGCCAGCTCCACGCTCTCGGTGACGGCCATTCCGCCCTCGCCCGTCGTGATGGTCTTGTTCGCGTAGAACGAAAAACAGGTCACATCGGCGGTGGCTTCGCCGCAACGCTGCCAGCGCCCTTCCGGCTCGCTCCGCCATGCGGCGGGGAAAGCGTGCGCGGCGTCTTCGACGATCCACAACCCTCTCTCGACGGCGCACGCGCGCACGGCGTCAACGTCCATCATCAATCCGCCGACATGCACCGGCATGACGCCGACCACGTTGGCCGCGCCGTCCACGCCGCTCAAAATTCGTCCGCTCGCCAACTGTTCCAACTTTCTCGCCACGTCCGCCAGCTCCATGTTCCCCGAAGCCGGATCGCAGTCCACGAGAATCGGCGTCGCCCCCATGTAGCGCACGACCTCGGCGGTCGCGGCGAAAGTCATCGTCGGGACGAGCACGGACTGCCCGGCCTTGAGGCCGAGGGCTTCGACCGCGAGATGCAACGCCGCCGTGCATGAGTTGAGCGCGACGGCATGAGCAGCGCCCACCGCCGCGGCGAAGTCGGTCTCGAACTTCCGCACGCGCGGCCCCGTGGTGAGCCAGCCCGAAACGAGAGCCTCCGCCACCTCGTTGATTTCTTCCCGACCGAGCGCCGGGCGAAAATATGGAACCTCAAGCGACGCCAACCCGCACATCCTTTCTCTCACGGCTATCGGTCGCGCACGCTCCGCTCCCGCCCGCCGCTACTTCGAGCACGACCTCTCGCGTCTTATCCAGATATTTCTCGACCGTGAAATTGTCGAGATACCGCTGCCTGCCCTTGCGAGCCATGCGCGCGCGCAGCCCCGCGTCGTCCAGCAACTCTTCGAGACGCCGGGCGATTGCCGGAGCGTTTTTGACTTCCACCAGAAACCCCGTCTCGCCATCCTCCACCACGTCCGGGATGCCGCGCCAGTTGGTCGAGACGACCGGCATCTCGAACATCATCGCTTCGACCAGCACGTTGCCGAACGACTCCGAAGGATAGAAGGATGGGAAGCAGAAGATGTCCGCGTCGCGGTAGAGCGCCCACTTCTCATCGTCGAGCCGGCGGCCACAAAACTCGACGCAATCGCTCACCCCGCCTTCCTCGCACTCGCGCACAATCCGCCGCCGGTACTCTTCCGAGGTGAATTCGCCGACGACGCGGACGAGAAACTTCCGCCCGCGCGCTTTCAGCAGCCGCGCCGCTTCGACCAGCACGCCGACGCCCTTATCCTCTCGCACCAGCCCGACGAACAGAATCACCGGCGCGTCGTTCGGCGCTCTCCCGTCGCGGAACCTCTCGAACTGGTCGGGCCAGCCGTTCGGCACGGTGTAGATGCTCCTTGCTCTGACGAAAGCCCCGTCGGGCGGATTGAGCGGCGACTTCTGAATCGCGGCGTCCGGGTAATAGAAGGCGCTTTTGAAGAGACGAAAGAGCACGCCCTTCCACTTCGAGACCGTCTCGGAGAGTCCGCTGGCATGAAAGACGAGAATCAGTTTACGTCCGGTGCGGCGAAGCACGAGCAGCGTCACGATGTCTCGCAACAGCGGGACGGTATCAGCGCCCGGCGGGTAGTAGATGACATCAATGCGATGACGGTAGATTTTATAGACGCTCTCAAAAATCACGCGGATGAGGTGGAACAACTTTCTCACTCTGAACTTGCCGATCTCGCCGGTCGCGCGCGAGTAGTTCATCCGCACGTGCGTGATGCGGATGTCCGGGTACTCGGCCTTGACCAGATTCTCGATGGAGAGCATCTGCCCCACGTAAGGCGGCGGCGTCTGCCCGATGATTAAGAGGTTGACTTTTCGCATGGACATCAAAGCCTCCCTCCGCCCGCCGGCGACCTCTGCTCCGTGCTGCGCGCCCGCGCGCCCTCCGAGCGGGCGTTCAGCGCAGCGACGACAATCACGAACATGGGCAGACCCGCATAGAAGAAGAGCGGGTTCAACATGCCCTGTATCAAAGTGTAGATGGTGACTCCCATCAGGAGGCCGTTCTTCGTTCTCAGAATCAATCTGAAAAGATAAGCGACGAAGGCGAGGAGCATGAGCAGCCCGACGATGCCGGTCGTCAGAAACACTTCGAGAAACGAGTTGTGCGCGTGCCCGCCCCATGAAAAATCTTTGACGAGAAGGTAGCGGGAAGCGTAGTAGCCGCAGCCGATGATCGGATTACTACTGATGTGCTCAATCGTCTTCGTCCACAGCTCCGTCCTTGAGTTGAGCGTGTAAACGTCTTCGGTGAGCAACGGGGGGACGGCTTTCACGAGCGAGTCCTGCACGAACATCCCGACCGCCAGACAGAGCGAGATGATGAGCGTCGCGGCGACGGCCCGCACGTCGTTGCGCCGCATCCGCAACACGGCCATCGCGCCGAGGGCGATGAGCAAGCCCACGGTCGGCCCCCGCGCGGACGCCAGCCACAGCAGAAACAGCAGCGCGGGGAAGAGCAGCGCTTTCATCGTCAACTTCAACTTCGACGCCGCGAGGGAGATCAACGCGAGCGCGAGGAAGTCAGCCGTCAACAGCGGGTGCGCGTAGGCGAGGATGAGCCGGGGTCTTTCGAGCGAAGGCTCTTCGCCCACAACTTCCAGCGGCAGCGCCGCGTCGCTTGTGTCGGGCAGCAGCATTCCCCAGATGAAAAGGTTCGCAAGCAGGAGTCCGCCGATGACCGCCGCCAGCGAAAGCGCCAGCCCCCGCTCCAACTCGCCGGGCGCGGCCTGCGTGCGCGCGGCGTGCGACACGGCCAGCGCCGCCCCCAACGTGATGAGCCACAGTTCGGCGCTCTTGGCGATGGTCAAAAACGGATTGGGCGACCAGATGGAAGAGAGCACGGCCCAGAAAGTGAACAGGCTTACCAGCAGAAACGGAGCCGCCGTCGGCTCAAACGAGAGAGAACGTTTTGTTTTAGCGTAGAGCGCCAGCAACACCACGCCCGCGAAAATCAGCCCGTACTCGATTGCGCCGCGCGTGGTCAAGCCGCCACCCTCAAGCACGTCAACCGGCGGCACGAGCGGCACGAACGCGAGAGCGAGCATCGTCAGCGAGACGAACAGCACGAGAGCGCCGGACGACCAGAACCTCTCGGCGGACGACACTCCGATGAAACTCGCATCGAACTGGCTAGAGCGCTGCATAAGAAACCGGCTTCCGGTCGCTCCCTTTCCGGATGACTTCTTCGTACCAGAGGATCATCTGCTGCGCGCGGCGGCTCCACCCCATGTCCTGCGCGTGCGTCCACCCGGCCTCTCCCATGCTCCGGCGCGTCGCGGGCGATTGGGCGAGCCGGCGAATGCCCTCGGCCAGCGCCTCGACCGTCTCTTGCGGAGTAGTGACCGGCACTTTGATCCCGGCTTCGGGCGGCACGATGACGCTCGCGCCCTGATGATCCAAAGTCAGCAGCGGCAGGCGAGAGGCCATCGCTTCATAGAGAACCGTGCCGGAGGTGTCGCGCAGGCTGGTGAACAGGAAAGCGTCCGCCCGGCGATAGTATTCAGGCATCTCTTGAAACGAGATGACTCCGACGAACTCCACGCGGTCGCCGACGCCGAGCGCGTGCGCCAGTCGCTCCATCTCGGCACGCTGCGGCCCGTCGCCCACCACTTGAAGACGCACGTCCATCTCGCGCTCAACCTGCGCCAGCGCCTCCAGCGCCAGAGGCAAAGCCTTGAGCGGGATGAGCCGCCCGACCCACAGCAGCGTCATCCCTTCGTGCGGCCTCTCACGCTCGTCCACCGGAAGCGACATCAGCGCTTCGGGCACGCCGATGTTGGGGAACGGGCGCACCTGCGTCGCCCCGGCGGACGCGAGCGCGCGTGTCGTCTCGGTGTTGGTCGAGAGGATGAGCGCGCTTCCGCGCACCGCGTTTCGCAAGGCCGGAAGGCGCGTGACCACTTTCACGCGAAAGGTTCTCAGCAACTCGCTGCTCCAACTCTGACCGAAGTAGCGGCGAAACGCGGGCGGCGCGGTCTGCCCTCCGCCAATCGGCCCCCACACGAAAGGAATCGGCAACCGCCAGAGCAGGGGCGGCGCGCTGATGGTTCCCCAACTGACATGATGCGCCACGTCGAAGCGGTGCGTGCGATGGAGCCTGCGCGCTTCGCGCAGCACCGCGCGTTGCCAGAGGATGTAGTGGAGCCGCAGCCCGCGCTCGCTCTGCACGGAGCGGCGCGGGTCCCAGCGTCGCGGGAGCGTGACCCACACGAAATTCAGCTTCGGGTTCGGGTGGGCTTCCATGTGGCGCTCGATGTCGTCTTTGAATTGCGGGTCGGTCAGCACCCAGACTTCATGCGTGAGCGAGAGATGCCACGCCAGATTCCACGTGACCGCGGACTCCGAGCCGCGCACGGGACTGCAAGCATGACCGACTAAGAGGACTTTCATGTTTCCTGTTATCTTTCGGACGCCGACTCTCTTTCAGAGTCGCCCCTACCTTTAGATTTCACTTGGCTGTACGGTCAGAACCGCCCCCCGTACACTGACTTGAAAACCGATCTAGTTGATAGACCACGAGACATCCGCTTTATACCTTCAACTGCCGGACGATGACCGCGTTGCCGACGAGCCGCGCCGCCAGCCACGCCCCCATCGCGTAAACCGCCCCCGTCAACCCGAAGACGAAGACCAGCGGCGCGAGGACGAGCGCGAGAAGAAGGCTGCTCACCAGCTCCGCGTTGAACTGCCGGCGATTCTGCTCCAATGCGTTCAACCAGAACTTGAGCGCCAGCGAAACGTAATGAAGCGCGTAGAGCGCCGCGAATAGTCGGAGCACGCCGTCGAGGTTCAGGTAAGACGACTCCGAGCCGTAGAAGATTTTCAGCAGCAGTCCGGGGAAGAGCACCAGCGCGGCGAAGTAAGGGAGCAGGAGCAGCGCGCCCTGCGCCGCGTGCGTGAGCGCGACCCGCCGCGCGGCGCGCAGTCCTTCCGTGGCCC
>JBGTBQ010000340.1:0-6460 GCA_041749275.1 Pyrinomonadaceae bacterium
GGGTGCGCCTGCCGCCGGACGCGCGGGCTGGGCGTTAGCGGCGAGGGCGGCGGCTGCCGTCATCAGGACGGCGGCGGTGACTTTGCGAAATATTTTCATCTCTGTTTGTACTGCTCCTTAACAGTCTTGAGGGGGATGCAAGGCCCGCCTCCGGTCTGGGGGGGCGTTGCCCCGTAATCTTAACTCTAAACGGTCAGAAAGTCCGCCCGATGCTGAAACGAAACAGACTCTTCTTTTCCCTGATGAATTCGGTGCGCGCGTTCGGGTTGTAGGCATAGATGAGTCGGAACGGCACGTTAACCACGGGCAGTTGGATGCGCGCTTCCAGCCCGACGCTGGATCGGTAGTCGCCTATTTTTGACAGCAGAGCCTGCGAGAGTCGTGCGACGGTGTTCGTCTGCACGCCCGCGTTCGGGGTGTCGGTTGATGGAGTGGCGCGCAGGAACACGGCCTGCATCCCTATCGGCAGCCCCGTGAACGGATCGAACGGCCCGCGCTGCGCGTTAATCAACTCCTCCTTCGTCACGAGGCGGTCGCCACGGATGAGCAGCCCTCCGGTTGGCGACAGCGCGAGCTGCGGGTTCTTGATCGAGACGAGCTGCGCCAGCCCGGCGAACCCCTGAAGCGGGAGGAAGGTCTGGTCGGCGAGGAAGTCGGTCGAGAACTCCTGATCGGCGCCGCTCCGAAGGTTGAAGGCCGTGCCAATGTCGGCGAAGGCCGCGATCTGGAGCGGGCCGAAGATGGGGACGCGGTACTCGAAGTTGCCCAAGAGTTGCGTGTCGCCGCCGATAAGACGGAAGGTGCGCGAAAGCTGTAGTGAGTTCCCCCCGGAAGAACCGGTGAACGTGCCGAGCGTGGTGAGTTGTGTGTTCAAGCGCTGGGAGAGGCTGGGGAGCGCCTCGACATCGCCCGACGCGGTGGCCGAGACCCTCACGTCGCGCGACGTGATGAAGACTTCGAGCGGGATGATCGGGCCGATGGAGCGCACGTCATAGCCGCGGATCGAGAACTCGTCGCCGACGAAGAAGCGCTCGAAGATGGGCACGCCGTTGAGAAACGAGAGCGACGAGCGTTGCGCCGCTTCCACCGTGGGCGTGATGCCGAAACTGGCGACGTGGCCCGCGATCAGGCGGAAGCCGAACACTTCCGGGTTCTCCGAACGCTTGCGGCGCACGGGGATGAACTGCATGTAGCTGATGGTCGGCTGGTACGTCCGCACGTCGCCGCCGAGGCCCGCGAAGGCGAACTGCGCGCTGAGCTGGCGCCCGTTGGTCGGGTCAATCGAGCCGTTGCGCGTGTCATAGACGAGCGAAGGCGTAACGCGGCTCGTCAGAATGTTGGGCTGCGTAAAGACGCGCGGGATGAAAGTGTTCGGGTTGTTCTGCTGGTTGACCGGCGGGTCTTCAACCGAAGTCTGAGAGATCGAGTAGGAAAGGCCGATGCGCGTGGAGCGCACGATCTCCGTCATGCGACGGCTCCGGGGGCGGTAGAACTCCGAGAGGGGCGAACTGGCGAAGAGCGAGATGCCCGCCGTGTTCTGCGTGAACAGGTTCTCGTCGCTGACCGTGAGCAAGTCCTGCTGGTTGCCGAAGACCCCGGTCAGCGCGTCTATGTTCTGCGAAAGAAAAGTGCCTTCGCCGAAGAACTTGCGCGACTCGGCGAAGAGCGAGAAGCCGACGGAAATCGGTCGGTCGCGGATATAAGGTTCGGTGAACGAAAAGAGGAACGAGCGCTGGCGGTTGCCGACGGCGAACTGGAACGAGAGCGATTCGCCGCGTCCCAGCAGGTTGTTGGTCGAATACTCCAGCCCGAAGAAGGAGCCGCCGATCCCGGAGAGGCCGCCGTTGAAGGCGATCTGGTTCCGGCCCCGCTCGGAGACGCGCAGGTTGATGTCCACCTCTCCGCGCTCTTCGTCGGTGCGGAACTCGGCGTCCTTGTCCTTGTCAACCGGGTCGAAGTAGCCGAGTTGGTTGAGGCGCAGCACCGAGAACTCCCAGAGCGTCTGGTCGAAGATGTCGCCCTCATTGACGGCCACCTCGCGCCGGAGCACGTTATCGCGTGTATAGGTGTTGCCCAGAAACTCGAGGCGGCGCAACTGGAACTGCTTGCCCTCGGTGATGGTGATGGTGAAGTCGGCGACGCCCTCTTTGGGGTTCTGCGGGTTCTCCTTGAAGTCGGGTTCGAACTCGGCGAAGTACTGGATGAAGCCGGCCCTGCCGTAGAGTTTTTTGATGTCCTCGTTGAGAGCCTTGTTGAGGCGGAAGCCGTTCGCCACATCGCCGGGCTTGAGGCCGATGACGGAGCGGATGTCCTGCTCGGAGAAGATCGAGTTGCCCTCGATCTTGATCTCGCCGAGGCGATAGAGCTTGCCCTCGATGACCGGAACCGTCACGCGCAGCGTCTCATCCACCGAAGAGAGCAGCGGGAGCGGCAGCACGGGGAAGCCCGTGCGCTTCGGCCCCAAGCCCTCGACGCGCGGCTCCAGCGTGCGTGCTTCGAGGTAGCCCTTCGAGCGCATGTAATTCACGACGTTGAATTTGAGGTCGTATTCGAGCTTCTCGGTGTGGAGAATGTCCTCGCCCTTGAAACGCGAAATGAAGCCGGCCTCGCGGACCAGCTTCATCGCGCCGCGCAGCTCGCCGTCGGAGAAGACCTCGTTGCCCTCGAAATCAATCTCGAGGACGCGGACGCGGTCGCCCTCGTCCACGTTGAAGGTAAGGCCAACGGAAGTTTGCGAGATGTCTTCCTTCTCGACTTCGACCGTCGCGTTCGGGTGGCCCTTCTGCGCGAGCAGTTCCTTGATGATGCGCTTCGAGTTGTTGACCTTGACCGGGTCGTAGGCCGTCTCCTTCGAGACGCCGGCACGCTGCTCGCGGAAGGCCTTGAGCACGTCGGCCTCGCCGATGCTGCTCAAACCCTTGAACGTCAGGTCGCGGACGATGGGCAGTTCCGAGACGTAGAAGATGACAATCTTGCCGCCGCGCGGCCCGTTTTCGGTCGCCACGCGCGTATCAACTTTGTCGAAGAACGGAAGGTTGAGGAGCGCCTGAAGATCGCGTCCCACTTGCTCCTCGTTGTAAACATCGTCCTTCCGCGTCTGGATGTGGTAGATGATGTCCTCGTCACGCAGGCGGCGATTGCCTTCGATCAGCACATCCTCAACCAACGTCTGCGCTGGTGGTGGCTGCTGCTCCTGCGCGTGGGCCTGCCACGCGGGCGGCGCGAAATCGAGGAGCGCGGCGCAGCCCAAGAGGGCGGCCACGACGAGAAAGACCCTAGTCGCGCGTGTTGGCATAACTGTCGCTTTGTGCCTCAAAAAGATAGCAACCGGGAAAGGGAGACTTTATGAAAACTTTAAATCTTATCGGACTAACTTGAAAACGGCACTCCGTCAGGGTCGCCGCCGAGGATGCTCATTGCCGTGAGCCTCTTGGATTCTCTCCGACCTCGCCGTGGTTGCCAGACATTCGTCCCCGCAAAGTGGCGCATTATACAAGGCGAAACCCGCAAAACCAAACGGCAAAAGTAGTAGGCAGCAGACAGCAGACAGCAGACAGCAAAATAATGGGCTGTTTTCCTGCTGTCTGCTGCCTACTGCCTGCTGCCTACTCTGGTTCAGTGAATCAACAACGCGTCGCCCGGCTCTTCGACGCCCGCCGGGCGGTAGCTCAACTCTTCGCCCTCCTGAAAGACCTCGACGAGAGTAGCGTCGCCCAAGCTCCCTTGAATGAGCGCTTCGGAGAGCGGGTCTTCGACATACTTTTGCAGCGCGCGGCGCAAGGGGCGCGCGCCGTAGGAGCGGTCGGCGCAGGTCTTCTCGACGATCCAGCGCCGCGCCTCTTCCGTGAGACGCACTTCGAGGCCGCGGCGGGAGAGCGTCTTGTTGAGCTGCTCGACCTGAAGGCCGACGATCTCCAGCAGTTCTTCATCCTGCAACTGGTCGAAGATGATGATCTCGTCGAGCCGGTTGATGAATTCGGGGTTGAAGGTTTGGCGCACGGCGCTCATGACCATCTCTTCGAGCTTCTCGCGCGAAGAGTCGGGCGTGGACTGAAAGCCCATCGTGCCCTTCTTCTGGATAAAGCGCGCGCCGATGTTCGAGGTCATAATGATGATGGCGTTCTTGAAATCCACGGTGTTGCCGAGCGCGTCCGTGAGAATGCCGTCCTCGAAAACTTGCAGGAGGATGTTGAAGATGTCGGGATGCGCCTTTTCGATCTCATCGAAGAGCAGGACGGCGTAGGGCGAGCGTTTGATGCGCTCGGTGAGCTGCCCACCCTCTTCGTGCCCAACGTAGCCCGGCGGCGAACCGATGAGCTTCGAGACCGAGTGCTTCTCCATGAACTCCGACATATCGAAGCGGATCATCGAGCGCTCCGTGCCGAAGAGAAATTCCGCGAGCGCGCGCGCCACTTCCGTCTTGCCGACGCCCGTCGGCCCCAAGAAGAGGAATGAGCCGACCGGGCGATGCGGACTCTTCAGCCCCGCGCGCGACCGCCGGATCGAGCGCGCGAGCGCCGAGATGGCGGGGCGCTGCGCGATGATGCGCCCGTGCAGCTCGACCTCGATCCGGAGGAGCTTCTGCATCTCTTCTTCTTTGAGCGACATCACGGGGATGCCTGTCCAGCGCGCGATCACCTCCTCGATGTCGTCACGCGTGACCTCGACCGCGAGCAGCAGCTCGTCCTCTTCGGTAAGCGGCGAGGCGGTGACGTAAGACTTCGGGTAGAGGGCGGAGCGCGGATCGTAGTCGCGTTCGGCTGGCGAGATGATGGCGACGCGGGCCGCGGCGTTGCTCATCGAGTCGCGCCGCACGCGGAGCTTGACGCGAGCGCCCGCCTCGTCGAGCACGTCAATGGCCTTATCGGGGAGGAAGCGGTCGGGGATGTAGCGACTCGACTGGTAGACGGCGGCTTCGATGGCGTCGTCGGTGTAGCGCACCTGATGGAACGCTTCATAACGCTCGCGCACGCCTTCGAGGATCCGCACCGCCTCCTCCTCATTCGGCGGCGGAACTTTGACGGACTGGAAGCGCCGTTCGAGCGAACGATCTTTCTCGATGGACTTACGGAACTCCGCCGGGGTCGTCGCGCCGATGCACTGAAGCTCGCCGCGCGAGAGCGCCGGCTTCAGGATGTTCGCCGCGTCCAAAGAGCCTTCGGCGCTCCCCGCGCCGACGAGCGTGTGCAACTCGTCAATGAAGACGATGTACTGCGGGTTCTCGACCAACTCGCGCATGATCTGTTTGAGGCGCTCCTCGAACTGTCCGCGGTACTTCGTGCCCGCGACGATGAGCGACAGATCGAGCGAGAGGATGCGCTTGTTTTCGAGGAACGAAGGAACCTCGCCGTGGTTGATGCGTTGGGCGAGTCCTTCGACGATGGCGGTCTTCCCGACGCCCGGCTCGCCGATCAGCACGGGGTTGTTCTTCGTGCGCCGGCAGAGGATTTGCACGACGCGCTCGATCTCGCCTTCGCGCCCGACGAGCGGGTCGAGTTTGTCATTGGCGGCGTCGTCCGTGAGGTCGCGCGAGAACTCCGCGAGGTGCGGCGTCTCCTTTTTCTGCGCGGCGCGCGGGTCAATCCCCGAAGCGCGGGCGACTTCCTCGCGCACCGACGGCAGCCGCAATCCGCGCTCGTAGAGAATCTCGGCGGCCATCGAGCGCTCTTCGCGCAGGAGGCCGAGCAGCAGGTGCTCGGTGCCGATGTGCCGGTGCTGAAGCCGGTCAGACTCTTCATGCGCGAAGGCCAGCACGCGCTTTGTCTCAGGCGCGAGCGGCAGTTCGACGGAGGTGGAAATCTTCTCCCTCAAAGGCGCACGCCCTTCGATCTCTTTGCGAATGGCTTCGAGGCTCGCCTGTGCGCGCGCCAGAAACCTTGAGGTCAGCGTCTTGTCTTCGCGCATCAGGCCGAGCAGGAGATGTTCGGGTTCGATGGCGGGCGCCCCGAACTGGCTGGCCTCGTAGCGCGCGAAGAAAATCACCCTCCGCGCCTTCTCCGTGTAGCGTTCGAACATAAAAGCTGTGCCGGAACCGTTTGAGATAAAAACCGATGAATTGAAAGCAGCGTCCGGCCTCGGCGGGGAGTTGTCCAATGCCGCTACCCGACGCCCACAGGCATTATACCCTACACCATGGAAAACTCAGAGAGAAGAAAAATCGGTGACGGAGCGCCGCCCGGCACGTCCTCCACTCCGTTCGCGCGAATTCCATCAAACCATCAACCATCTTCAACCGAACTCGGCGGCGCACAGGCGTCCATCGCGCAGCGTGAGCACGCGGTCGCACGCACGAGCCAGCCGCTCGTTGTGCGTGGCGATGACGGCGCAGGCGCGCGACTCGCGGCAGAGCGTGAACAGGAGTTCGCGGACTTCCTCGCCGGTGCGCGCGTCGAGGTTGCCGGTCGGCTCGTCGGCGAGGACGAGGCGGGGTCGTGTAACGAGCGCGCGGGCGATGGCCGTC
>JBGTBQ010000341.1:0-13349 GCA_041749275.1 Pyrinomonadaceae bacterium
CGCGCAAGGGCGTCCGCTCGACGCCGAACGCGCGCTCCGGCCCGCGCGCGAGACGGCGCGTTTCCCGACGCTCGACTACGAACTGGCGAGCATCTTGGCCGCCGCCGGACTCTACGACGAAGCGGCGGAGGAACTCGCACGCTCCTTCACGATCAAAGAAGGACAAATCGAGACGCGACTTGCCGGCGGCATCCCATCTCGCGCCGCGAGCTTCACCGAACTGCTCGCGCCCGAACGCCGCTCCGGCCTCTTCCAGTTCAGGGGCGCGGGGACGGAGGCCGACGCGCGAATGCTGAAGGGGTTGCTGGCGCTTCACCTTGCCACGAAGAAGGGCGTCGCGCCGCGCACGGGCGAGGGGAAGGAAGCGACGGAGGCGACGGCGGAGTTCGTCGCGGGCGACGACGCGATGCGCGCCTTTCGTCAGCTCTACGCGGCGAACCGGCTGACGCGGCATGGCGTGGCGCTCGGCGTCGCGCTCGACGCGACCGAGTCGGCGAAGCGTGGACTCGAAGCGGCGCTCGATGTGCCGCACGCTTCGGTCGCGCTCTTTGCCGACGAGCTGTACGACGTGCGCGCGCGGGCCATCGCTTCGGGGATGACGACGAACGCGCCCGACACGCCGCGCGAACTGATGTCGAAGGTCATCCGCGGGCGCGTCGAAGACCTCGCCGGGTGGGCCTTGCTCAATCAGGGCGAAGCGGGCGAGGCGGTCGTGCGTTTGCGGCGCGCGGTGAGTGTGCTGCCCGAAAACAGCATCTGGTGGAAATCCGCGCAATGGCGTCTCGGCGCGGCGCTCGATGCGAGCGGCAACCAGAAGGAAGCGCTCAACTCATACATCAGGAGTTACCGGATCGGTGCGCCCGACCCCGTCCGCTTCCCCGTCATCGAAGCACTGTATCGCCGGGTCAACGGCACCGTCGAAGGACTCGACCGGCTCCTCACTGTTCCCACCGAGACCGCCGCGAACCTACCGGCTCAAGCCTCTCCGACCGCGCTGCCTCCAACCGAAACGCCCGCGCCGACGCCCGAAGCGACGCCGACGCCAGACGCGCCGCCCGCCAACACCCCGACGCCCACTCCCGTCGAGGCCGCGCCGGTGAGCGACCCGGCGACTACTCCGACGCCGTCTCTCACACCGGAGGCGACGCCGACGCCGATTCCTACGCCGGAGCAGATGCCGATTGAAACACCGACGCCCGCGCCCGTCTCGTCGGAGACGCCGTCTCCGGCCCCGACCGAAACGCCGACTCCAACACCGACTGAAGCACCGTCGCCGACTCCGACACCAACTTTAACCGAACAGCCGACACCGACGCCCGAACGAGCGGCGGAACCCACGCCGACGCCCACTCCCGAACAGGCGACAGCGCCCACGGAAACAGTCGTCGCGGCGCCCTCCGCTCCGCCACCGACGCCGGAGCAGACGCCCGAAACGACGCGCAAGCGCAGGGTTATGAGCGAAGGCTGCGCGTTGACGGTGGGCGAAAGCTCCGTCACGATGGCAGTCGGCGGTTCGGCACTGCTTGCCGTCAAGGTGGAAAACTACAACGGCCCCGCGCCGCCGCGCCTCAACGTCTCGACGCCCAACTGGGCCGACATCATCCTCCTCGCCGAGCCGCGCACGGACGCGGATGGCTCCCACACGTCGCGCTTCACCGTCACCTCGACCAGCAAAAAGACGGGCGCCTTCATCGTCGCCTTCTCCTCGCCGTGCGGCAAGCGTGAGGTGACGGTGAACGTCCAGTGAATTTAGCCAGTGCTAAATTGGATGGTACACGCGCGGCAAAGAAAGTAGAATACAAGCCATGAGTGTTGTAACAGCCAGCTATTATCCCTCCGTGACTGCCGCTGTTGTGTCGGGCAGTAAGTGGTTGCCTCCCAGCTTGCCTACAACAACTCCCCGGATCAGCGAATCACCGGACACACTTTTACGCATCGAGGTTCCAGAATTCGACCTCTATTTGGCGACGACGCTCACCGGCCCGAAGATTAATGCTGACTACAGCATCGTCATTATCGAGGCACTAATTGACCCCGATGTGTCTGTACTGCTAACCCTCAAAAATCAGGTTGCGGATGACGCGGGCAATCTCCAAATTAAAGAAGTGTCCATAAACTTCGATGTGATCGAGCACCGTCCGCGCGCGCACTTCCTTGCCGCCAGCTTGTACGCAATGTTCTCCCTCGCGGGGCCGGTCAATATTGTGATTCCCGAAATGGGGATTAGTATCGGAGCGAACTTTAGTATGCCCCTTCCGAAGATTAGTGAGTTGCTGCAAGGCAGGCAAACTTACTACGGGTTGATGGTCATTGAGCGCGCTATCAGTCTGCGATTTGAAGTGCCGGAACACATTTCGGGAGATGACATGAATGCCATCTCCTTCACTTACCACGCCATTATGGAGCGCACGTTCGATTGGGTGGCGAAATTCATTGCGCCGCTTCCGCTGCCGGCGAACGAAGATAGCTTGACATGGCTAAATAACCTGCCAAGCAGAGAGATGGGCGGTTCCGTGTACAGATTACCGTTCGGCCCGGACCCAACTTCACGCACAATCTTCGGGCAGATCATACCGCTCGGGCCTCAAACGATATTCATTGACGATGGGGTTTTTCAAAATCTTGAAGAGGTGAGGCGTGAGATTGCCAAAGATGACGGACATATTGTGCCTGTGACAGTCCGCTCCCTCAGCGGCATGGGCAGGTATCATTTTCCGCACGCGCCCCAATTGTCCGAATCGCGCTGGGATGAAAAGATCGAAGCGTGTATCAGACTTGAAGATCAGTTGAACGAGCGCTTGGCGGACCGATACAACGAACTAGCTGCTTCCACGTTAGACAGCCTCACCCCGCAAGAAATCAAAGCCGTGACAGAGCGACCCGGCTTAGACGAGGACGCTCATCTAATCCGAGATTAGCGCCGAAAGCCATTATGACGCTTGGCCCCAGACCCACCCACGTAGCTTTAGTTCTTGATAACGATGTATTGACTGACTGGAGAGCGCGCAGGCCAACCATCGTGCAGGCAATCAAAGATTACATCGCGATAGCCAAGTTTCCACCGGCGCTGACCTCGGTAACGGTTTTCGAAATGCTGCACGGATTCGAGAAGGACGCCGTTTCATCAGGCGGAATGAGCGAACGCACAAGGCTGGATAAAGAGCACGCCCGGATACTGACCCGTGATTGCATCGTACTTCCTTTTAACGAAGGCGCAGCCGAGATCGCCGCCTACATCTTTCCTCGACTTTCACAGAAAGAGCGAAACAAACTTTGGGCTGATGTGTTTATTGCCGCCACTGCCTTAGCTCACGAATATGGCGTTGCCACACGCAACCGGACTGACTTCGAGCTTCTTGCCAGCCATATGCCCCCGCCCTATCCGGCACTCCGCATCCAAATCTGGAAATAATCATCACAGAGACGAATTAGACGTGCGCCGCGAGGTGCGAGGCAAGGACGTGCTTGGGCTGCGCGCCGACGATGCGCTCGACGATCTGGCCGTTCTTGTAGACGAAGAGCGCCGGGATGCTGCGGATGCCGAGCGCCGAAGAGGTGCGCGGGTTATCGTCCACGTTGAGCTTGGCGATGCGGTAGCGCCCCTGTGATTCGGCGGCCAACTCGTCGAGCGCGGGCGCGATCATCCGGCACGGCCCGCACCACGGCGCCCAACAGTCGAGCAGCACGGGCCGCGCCGTGGAGGCTTCCACCACTTCGCGCGCGAAACTCTCGTCCGTCACCGTCAACGGTTTGCTCATGTCCGAGTCGCCGCCGACTCGCAGTTCCGCCCCGCACCTGCCGCACACCGGCTGACTCGCCGCCGCCGCCGCCTCGTCCACGCGGTTCTTCGTACCGCACTTCGCACACGTCGTAATCGTCATCGCCGTTTCCCTCTCCGCACAACGTTTCTCTTGCGAAGAAGGTACAACTTGTTAAATCGCGCTGGCAAACCCGCGGCGGCGCGCACGCCGTCGCGGTCGCGCGCCGTTTCGTAGTAAGATGCGCGGACCGAAAGTTTTCTCCCACGAACATCTACAACATAGGGCAAAGGAAGTGTCGAACACGATGCGTCATACACGACTCGGCGCCGCCCTCGCGGCCTCCCTTTTCTTATCTCTCTTCATCATGGCTTCGACCCGCGCGCAGACTGCCAATGCGCCGGAGATCAGTTACACCGTCTCGATGTCGCGGCCCGAAACGCATCTTCTGGAAGTCGAGGCGCGACTGCGCTGGCGCGAGGGAGCGCCGGCGCGTGTGGACTTCGTGATGCCGGTCTGGACGCCCGGCTCCTACCTCGTGCGCGAGTTCGAGCGCCACGTGCGGGACTTCGCGGCGACGGACGGCGGCGGGCGCGCGCTCCAGTGGAGCAAGGCGAGCAAGAACACTTGGCGCGTCGAGACGGCGGGCGGGCGTGACGTGCGCGTGCGCTATAACGTCTACGCGAACGAGTTGACCGTGCGGACGAGCGAGCTGAACGACCGCCACGCTTTCTGGAATAACACGGCGCTGCTGATGTATCCCGAAGGGCATCTGGCCGCGCCCTCGACCGTGCGCGTCGCGCCGCGCGAGGGCTGGAAGATCGCCACGGGCCTGCCCGCCGTCTCCGGCGAGCGCAATACTTACCGCGCCGAAAACTTCGACATTCTTTACGACTCGCCATTCCTCGTCAGCGATTTTAAGAGCGTCTCGTTCGAGGTGCGCGGCGTCCCGCATCGCATCGTCGTTGACGGCGAGGGGAACTACGACCTTGAAAAGATGCGCCGCGACGTACAAAAGACGGTCGAGGCCAACGTCGAGATGATGAAGGAACTGCCTTTGCGCGACTACACCTTCATCCTGATGACCCATCCGACCGTGAGCGGCGGTCTTGAACATCTGAACTCGACCGCGCTCATCTGGCGTCGCCACAACTTTCGCGCCGACGCTTCGTGGCGAGATTTTCTCGGCCTCGTCTCGCACGAATACTTCCACCTCTGGAACGTCAAGCGCATCCGACCGGACGCGCTCGGCCCCTTCGACTACACGCGCGAGAACCACACGCGCCTGCTCTGGGTCGCCGAGGGCGGGACGAGTTACTACGCCGACTTGCTTGTGCGACGCGCGGGACTCATGACCGACAAGCAGTATCTCGAAGCGGTCGCCAAGTCGTTCAAGAGCTTGCAGGAGACGCCGGGCCGTCTTGCGATGAGTCTCGAAGAGGCGAGCTATGACGCGTGGATCAAGTATTACCGACCGGATGAGAACTCGATCAACTCTTCCATCTCTTATTACGACAAGGGCGCGATAGTGAGCCTCCTGCTCGATCTGGAAATCCGCAAACGCTCGAACGGGGCGCGCTCGCTCGACGATGTGATGCGCGCGCTCTACACCGATTTTTTCAAACAGAATCGCAACTACACGCCCGAAGATTTTCAACGCACGGCTGAACGCGCGGCGGGCGGCTCGCTCGACGACTTCTTCCGCCGTTACGTGCGCGGGCGCGACGAACTCGACTACAACGCGGCGCTCGCCGTCGTCGGCCTGCGTCTCGACACGACGGGCGCGGGCGACAGCGGGCGGCCCGTTGCGGAGAAAGCCTACTTCGGCGCGACGCTCACGCAGGAGGGCGACCGCCTCCTCGTCCGCAACGTCCCCGCCGGCACGCCCGCCTACGAGCAGGGTCTCAACGCCAACGACCAGATCGTCGCCGTGGACGGTCAGCGCGCCACGAGCGACTTCCTGAACGCGCGCCTCGAAGAGAAACGCCCCGGCGAAACGGTCGCCCTCACCGTCTTCCGTTTCGACGAGCTACGCACCTTCAACGTCAAACTCGGCGGGCGCGTTGACGCTCCCTATCGTCTCCTGCCCGTCAAGCAACCGACCGAGGAACAGACGCGCAACTATCAATCGTGGCTCGGCGCGCCCTTCCCACGAACGAACTAGCTCGAAGCCGGGAGCGCGGGCGGCGCGCCCACATCGAGCGCCGTCCGGCTCGAAGAAAGGATTCGCATTCACTCAAGCGCGAACTTCAGCGCGGCTTCGTTTCGCGCTCGCGCGCTCCCGACCTCAAGCGGCAATTGTGTAAGGGGTCTCTTTCTTCTCAACGGTTGTCGAGGCCGAACGTTTGAAACCTGAAGCGGACGGAGCCACTACGTTGACAGCCCCCGCGCCCAACACGTCGCTGCTGCGCGTGCTGGGGGTGACGTTTGGGCTGGCGGTGACAGTCGGCGGGACTATCGGCATGGGCATCCTGCGGACGCCCGGCGAAGTGGCGGCGCAGTTGCCCGTGCCCGCGCTGTTCGTCGGCGCGTGGATCGCGGGCGGGTTGTATGCGCTGCTCGGGGCCGTGTCGGTCGCGGAACTGGGGGCGCTGGTCCCGCGCTCGGGAGGGCTGTACGTTTTCGCGCGGCGCGCGCTTGGCCCTTACGCGGGCTTCGTCGTCGGCTGGAGCGATTGGATTTCGACGTGCGCCACGCTCGCCGTCATCGCGCTGGTGATCGGCGAATACACGGGGATGCTCGTGCCCGCGCTCGCCGGGCGGGACAAGGCGGTCGCGTTGACAATCCTCGGCGGGTTCGCCGTCTTTCACTGGGGCGGGGTGCGCTGGGGCAGTCGCGCGCAGGGTCTGACGAGTCTCCTCAAGGCACTCGCCTTCGCCGCCTTGATCGCGGCCTGTTTCATGTACGGCGGCAGGACGGAGACAGCCGCGCCGCCCGCGCCGCCCGTGCTCGCCGGGTGGGGACTTCTGGCCGCGCTCGTGGTCGCGTTGCAGGGCGTGATCTATACATACGACGGATGGTACGGCCCTGTCTATTTCGGCGAAGAGGTCAGGCGCCCGGCGAGCGACATTCCGCGCGCGATGATCGGGGGCGTGCTGCTCGTCATCGTAATTTATCTCTTGGTCAACGCCGCGCTGCTCTACGTGTTGCCGCTCGGACGGCTGGCAGGTGATAAACTCGCGCTGGGCACGGCGGCAGGCGTCATCTTCGGGCGCGCCGGGGGAGAGGTCATCGCGGGGCTGGCGACCATCTCGATGTTGAGCACCATCAATGCCTACGTCTTGAGCGCACCGCGCATTCTGTACGCCATGGGCCGCGACCGATTGTTTTGGGAGGGCGCGACGAGGGTGAACCGGGGCGGGACGCCGACCGTCGCGCTGGTCTTGAGTGTGACGGTGGCCGTGGCCTTCATCGCAACGGGCACGTTTAACGAGGTGCTGGCCGTGCTCTCCTTCTTCCTCGTGACGAACTACGTATCGAGTTTCGTGTCCGTCTTTGTCTTGCGTCACAAAGAGCCGGACGCGCCGCGCCCCTTCCGCGCGTGGGGCTATCCGTGGACGACGGCGCTTGCGCTTATATGCTCCGTCGCGTTCCTCGCGGGCGCCATCGCCGCCGACACGCAGAACAGCCTCTACGCGCTCGGCGTCCTAGCCACGAGTTACCCGGCGTATCTTCTGGTCAAACGGCTCGTGAGGACGACAGAGTGATGGACGACCAATACCAGTACATCCGCTTTCGCGTCGCAGACCGCGCCGCGCGCATCACCTTCGCGCGCCCGCCGCTGAACGTTTTCGACATCGCCATGATGCGCGAAGTGGAGCGCGCGTTGAATGAATGCATGGTGCTGCGCGACGTGGTGGCCGTGGTCTTCGACGCCGCCGCCGGGTCGCGCGCCTTCAGCGCGGGCGTCTCGATTGAAGAGCACCGGGCCGAGACGATCTACCAGATGCTCGACTCGTTCCACTCCGTCTTCCGCGCGCTGGAGCAGTTGGCGAAACCCGTCATCGCGGTCGTGGACGGCGCGGCGTTGGGCGGCGGGTGCGAGTTGCTGCTGGCGTGCGACATCGTCATCGCCAGCCCACGCGCGCGTTTCGGCCAGCCCGAAATCAAGCTCGGCGTCTTCCCGCCCGTCGCGGCGGTGTTGCTGCCGCGCATCGTTGGCGAGCGGCGCGCGCGCGAGATGGTGCTGACGGGCGAGCTGATTGACGCGCACGAGGCGCTCAGGCTCGGCCTCGTCAGCCACGTCGTTGAAAGCGACCAGCTCGAAGCGAAGCTGCGCGAGATACTGGCCCGGCTCGGCGAGCTGTCGGCCCCGGCGCTCGAAGCCGCGCGCCGCGCGCTTGATCTTGCGCGTGGCCGCCCCTTCGCTGATGCCCTCGCCCGCGTCGAAGACCTCTACCTCAACGAGTTGATGAAGACCGAAGACGCGCACGAAGGGGTGCGCGCCTTCATGGAGAAGCGCAAGCCCGTGTGGCGGAACAAGTGAAGAGAAAGGCGGGAGCGAAAAAGAATACTTCTTGACAGGCGGCATCGGCGGGCGTATAAGCGTGCTGGCGCCGCACCCTCGCCATTGATTCCTCAGTAAAGCTCACGAAGGAGAACCTCATGCATCCTGAAAGAACAGCTCATCGCCCGCCACGCCGGAGACCAACCGTCGCGCAGTTCATCCTGCTAGCTTCATTCCTCGCCGTGTGCGTGACTGGCTTCATCTTCACGGTCCGGTCGAGCGCGCAGGAGCGGGAGTTCAAGAACACCGTGCGAGACCACGTGCCGATCAAGGTGAAGCTGAAGGACGAGCAGAAGTTTAAGAAGCTGGATAACAAGGATTGGGTACGTGACCTTGAGATTGAAGTCAAGAACACAGGTGATAGGCCGATATATTACCTATACGTGGTGATCGTCATGCCGGAGCTAACTCCTTTGGGACATCCATTGTCATTCCGGACAGCATACGGCAGAAAGGAACTAGGGTTGCTCGATACCCCTCTCCAGCCAGACGACGTGCCGATCGAACCGGGTGAGACAATCACGTTGAAGATTCCTGAGAGCCGGGTGAGGGCATATGAGGAGAGGAGGGATAAAGAGGGACGAGAAGACCCTAAGAAGATTGAATTTGAGATTCAGCTTATCAACTTCGGCGACGGTACCGGCATACGCGGGAGGCAAGGCATACCTGACTCGGTTAAGAGGCGGGCGCAATCTGCCTTGCCTCCCGATAGGAAAGCCAGTCTTTGTTCATCCGTTCCGGCGGTGCGGGTGGCGGATTCACCTGGCAAGCTCCTTAACACTTTTGACTCAGCCATGCCCGCAAATTTCTTGCGGGCTAATTTTTATCCGCCGGGTGAGTCCCCAGCTGTAGGTTCGGTTCCTCTCTCCCGTGATTTGTGCGGTTGCCAAAACAGCAGTGATTGCTCGTGGGGAACATTCGGCTTTGCAACAGGTTGTCCGTGTGATGACCCTTATCAATTCCCAGCCATCGTTCCCGCAGGCGGCTGCGCTAATCCCTATGGTAGGTGCATAAGGACCATAACGAGAAATGAGGAGTGTCAGACTCAGTACAACGGAGTGCAATACTGTCAGTTCCAAGATTTTACCGGATACTGCGCGCTCGGCGATCCGACGCCGACGCCGACGCCCGATGAGTCGCCCACGCCGCCGCCTACTTCGACGCCGACGCCCGACCCGACGCCGCTGCCGCCGCCGGACTGTACGGGGATACCGCGACCCGCCAACTGCTGCGAATGTGTGTACTTCTTTGGCCCTCCGCAACAACCGGGCGGGCCGCCGAGTGCCAATCCGGGATGGGATTGCAACCAGCCACAGTGCCCGCAGAACCTACCGCTCCCCGGTGGCTGCGTTACGCCGACGGTATTTCAGGGTCTCCCCGTTTGCCCGCCCGGCTATAACAACCCGTCGGGGCAACTCGACGGTATCTGCTGCCCGATGCCGCCGCCGCGGACGCCGGAGGAGTGTCAGGCGATAAGCTGGTACTGGAACTTCGCGGAAGGCTATTGCCAAGAAACTCCGTGGTACTGTACGGCGGAGCCTCAAGATTGCGATGGGAGCGGTCAATGGAGCTTCGAGGAATGTCGCTGCACCTGTCTCTCAGGCAACTGCTCTCCGATCCTCATTGATGTCGCCGGAAACGGCTTCGACCTGACGGACGGGGCCAACGGCGTGAACTTCGACCTCACCTCCGACGGGCATCGCGAACGCCTCGCCTGGACAGCCGCAGGGTCGGACGACGCTTGGCTCGCCCTCGACCGTAACGGCAACGGTACGATTGATAACGGCCATGAGCTTTTCGGGAATTACACAACGCAGCCCAGCCCGCCGGCAGGCGAAGAGAGAAACGGATTCTTGGCGCTAGCTGAGTTCGATCAGCCAACGCAAGGAGGCAACGGCGACGAGAAGATCAATAAGCAAGACGCCATCTTCGACAGGCTGCGGCTGTGGCAGGACATGAACCACAACGGCATCTCCGAGTCCAATGAGTTACACACGCTAAAACAACTCGGCCTGAAGACGATTGACCTCGACTACAAGAAGTCGAGACGGAGAGATCAACACGGCAACCAGTTTCGCTACCGGGCGAAGGTCAGGGACAATCGTGATGCCCAACTCGGACGGTGGGCGTGGGACGTGTTCCTTGTCACCGCGCTGTGACAATCAAGTTAAGCCGCACAGGAAGGAATCCGCCCGGAAGTCTCGGACAGACTTCCGGGCAGTTCCATTTTTGGTCGCGTTGACAGCGCGGCGCGCCCTTCCTATCATCGTTGTTTGAAGATGCTTCGTAAAAAATTAAAGACTGTCCGGGGGCCGGTGCGCCTGCTCTTCGCAAACGGGCGAATGACGAGAGCGGCAACGCTTTCAGTGCTTCTACTCTTCGGCTGTGTCTTCGCCGCCGGGTGCCGTGAGGCGCAGGAAGCGTTGAGCGTCAACCCGCGCTCTCTGCGCGACGTGCCGGCAGAACGTTTGGCGTTTCGCTTCGAGCCGGACGTGGGAGAGGAGAACTTACCCGAACGCCTGAAGGCGACGGAGGCAGAGGAGCCGCTCGCTTCGGTGAAGGCGGACTTCGAGGGGCGGCGCGGGAATACGGAGGCTTTGATCCGCACCGTCCTCGACCCGACGGGACAGCGCGTGCTCGCCGTCTACGGGACGAGCGAGACGGAGGTCTTCGATTTTCGCATTGACCTCTACTCGGTCGAGGGGCAGTTCATACGCAACATCCTGCCGCGCGATTTGACGGGCGTCTTCCCGTCGGAGGTCGCGTGGTCGCCCGACGGGCAATCAATCGCCTTCGTCGGCGTTCGCAACCCCGCGCTCACGGCTTTGCCCACGCCGCCGCCCGACACTCCGGCGCCGCTCACGGATTCGGCCTCGCCGCCCGCCGCGGACGGTGCGCCCACGCCCGCGCTCGGCCCGATCATTCCCTCCGTGCAGACATTCAAAACCGAGCAGGTCTACGTCGGCGACCGCGACGGCTTCAACCTCCGACCGCTCACCACACGCGAGGGGCTGATCTATTTTCAAGTCGCGTGGTCGCCCGACAGCCAGTCGCTCGTGGCGCTCGCGTGCAAGGAGGACGAGTGGCAGGCGCGGCGCAGCGCGGGCAACTCGCCCGCGGGTCGCCCGCGCATCATCACACTCGAAGGACAGGAGCGCCTGCTCGACGACCGCCTGACGGACGTGGCGCCTACATGGTCGCCCGACGGCGCGAAGGTGGCGACCGCCTTCGAGTTCGACGTGGCGATTTACGACGCCGGCGGCGGCGCGCCGACCGGGGCCGCGATGCCCTTGCGCGAGCCGCTGCACGCCTCCTCCGTCGAGTACGACGCGCGCCTCTTCAAGAAGGATGACGCGAAGGCCAATGGCGCGGGCAACTCGAACGGCGGCGCGCAAGACGCGAGCGGGCAGGCTGTGCTCAATTCCTTCAATCCGTTCGTCCGCGCCGAGTGGGTCGAGCCGGAGATGCTCTTCGTCCAGACGGCCTTCGTTCATTTCTACCGCGACGAACCCGTCCCCGTCACAACCTACCCGCGCTGGCACGTCGTCAAAATCTACCCGCAGGCGGCGGTCGTCAAGTAGCGAGACGAAATCAAAGACAGCAGGCCCGCCAATATCGGAGGCGCCGAGACGGCTCCAACTTTACACCCGAAAGGAAACAGCCTTCATGCAATACCACAGCGTCGCCGAGATTTACGAAGCGATTGACGATGCGCGCGGGCGGCTTCTGGCGAGCGTCGAAAACTTAGACGCGGGACAGGAGAACTTCCGCGCCGCCCCTGACTGCTGGTCAATCGCCGAAATCCTCGAACACCTCTCGCTCGTCGAGGGACAGGTCGCGCGCCTCTTCCACGTCATGCTCGCCAAGGCCGAAGCCGCCGGCGCCACGCGCGCCGCAGGCGAAGCGCGCAAGCCCTTCGCTCCCGTCTCTATCGAGGACTTCGTCGCGCCTTTGCGGACGCAAAAACTTCAAGCGCCGGAGACGGCGCGTCCCAGCGGCGAACTCTCGCTCGCCGATTCGCTCACACGCCTCGGCGAGTCGCGCGCCGCGCTCCACGGCTTGCGCGAGCGCCTCGAACAAGTGGACGGCTCCGCGGTGCGTTACCCGCACCCGGCTGCCGGCCCGATAGACATCTACCAGTGGTTCCTCTTCATCGGTTCGCACGAAGAACGCCACCTCCACCAGATCGAGGCGCTCAAACAGTCGCCGGGTTTTTAAAGCAGATAGTGGAAGACGGAAGTCATGCGTTAGCATGAAGTCGCTGTCATCTGACTCATCCTTCCTCATTTCAAAATGTGCCCGCTTGCGATGCCTAAAGCCGGACTTTATAATCACTCTCACGTTCCGCTTATTTTTACGCCCTGGTAGCTCAATCGGTTAGAGCAGCGGACTCAGTTCTTTGAAAGGTCTAAGTGGAGTAATCCGGATTATGCCTCTCCGCGTGGCAATTCAGACAGAGGAGGAGACACTTCTTGGCTTCTTTCATAAGCCTTTCCCAAGAAGTGTTCGAGCATTGTCTGATGTCAACAGGAAAGGACTTGATCTTAGGGTCGAGATGGTGAAAGGCCAGCGCGGCTTCGTTGCGGTTGTAACCACACTGCACGCAGCCACCGCCCTTCTGTTGAATCAACAGATGTCTTCTCTGTCGTCCACGCAGTTGTTGAGAGACGTAATTCTGATGTTTGTTGTTCGTGAATGCGTTCTTGCAGCGGAGGGAACAGAATTTGGATTGCCTGCCGCTCAATTTCGCTTCGCAAACGAGACAGACTGCTTCCATATGACCTCCGAAGTTGGGTTGCAAGCGTATCACACTCAAATCCTAAAGAAGTGGGGTTCGTTTCAGGTGCGCTTGTAGAATCTGTCAAATTCGGGGAAGCCTAAGTTGCGAAAGCGATATGGTAATCCCGAGCCAAGCCCTGCTGCTTCATGCGGGGAAGGTGTAGAGACTTGACGGCAGACGCTTAAGGCGAAGAGAAAGTCCGGGTTACAAACTCCGACCGTTCGCCCGGTCAGAGCGCGGCGAAAGCCGTAGTAATTTGCATAATCCGTTGGTTCGGGGTTCAAGTCCCTGCCAGGGCATCACA
>JBGTBQ010000342.1:0-5414 GCA_041749275.1 Pyrinomonadaceae bacterium
TCTCGGCCTCGCGCTCGACGCGCACGCGGACGGCGCGGTCTTCGATCTTGGAGAACAACTCGCGCGCGCGCCGCTCGAAGTCTGCGGTCGCGCTTTCGAGTTCACGGGCGAAAGCGGACTGGCGCTCGCGTTCGCGGCGCTCGGCTTCGCGGTCGAGCGCGGCATATTTGTCGGCGACCGCGCGCCGTTCCTCTTCGAGCGCGCGGCGCAGAGCCTCGGCCTCTTCAGACTCGCGCTTGATGCGGCGTAGGTACTCGGCGGCGGCCAGCGACTTTTCGTCAACGAACTCGCGCGCCGCGCCGATGACAGGGTCGGGGATGCCGAAACGCCGCGCGATGTCGAGTCCGGCGGACGAGCCGGCGAGGCCGACGAGCAGACGATAGGTCGGCTCCAACGTCCGCTCGTCAAACTCGACGCTCGCGTTCTCGACGCCCTCTTCGTTGGCGGCGTACATCTTGAGACCGCTGTAGTGCGTCGTGGCGACGACGTGCGCGCCGCACGCGCGGCGGAAGTGGTCAACGACCGCGACGCCCAGCGCCGAGCCTTCTTCGGGGTCGGTGCCGGTGCCTACTTCATCGAGGAGCACGAGCGCGGGCCGGTCGCATAGCTCCATCATGCGGCGGATGTTCGAGATGTGCGAGGTGAAGGTCGAGAGGTTCGCGGCGAGCGACTGGCGGTCGCCGATGTCGGCGAGCACCGAGGCGTAGAGCGGCACGCGCGCCTCGCGCGCCGGGACGTGCAGTCCCGACAGCGCCATCAAAGATGACAGCCCCGCTGTTTTGAGCACGACGGTTTTGCCGCCCGCGTTCGCGCCGGAGATGACCATCACGGGCCGCGCCGCGTCGAGCCGCAAAGAGACGGGCACGACCTCGCGCCCTTGCGCGCGGAGATTCTCTTCGAGCAGTGGGTGACGCGCTTCGATGAGTTCGAGCGTCGCGTCGTCGCTGATGCGCGGCTCGACGCAGTGCAGGTGCGCGGAGAGCGTCGCCTTCGCGCCGATAAAGTCGAGTTCGGCGACCGCGCGCGCCGCCGTCTCGATGGAGCCGATCTCGGCGCGTAGCTCTTCGGTCAGCGTAAAGAGGATGCGCGTGATCTCGCGTTCCTCAGTCTCGCGCAGGGCTTGCAGTTCGTTGTTCGACTCGATGGTTTCGAGCGGCTCGACGAAGACGGTCGCGCCCGAAGAGGAGAAGCCGTGCGCGACGCCGTGGACGCGCCCGCGATGGTCGCTGCGGACGGGAATCACGAAGCGGTCGTTTCTGACCGTGACGAGTTGATCCTGAATCGCCTCTTCCGAGCGGCGCATCAGGCTTTCGAGCGAGCGCGTGATCGAGGAGCGCAGGCGATTGATGTCGGCGCGGATGCGTTGCAGTTCCGGACTCGCGCGGTCGTCCAGTTCGCCGGACGGCAAAATTTTTGCGAAGACGCGCGCCGCGAGCGAGGGCAAGGTGCGTGGCAGTCCCTCGACGATTGACCAGAGCACGGGCGATGCCTCGCGCTCGGCGTGGACAGAGGCGCGTGCGTCCGCCGCTTGCTCCGAGAGGCGCGCGAGTTCAAGGAGCGTCAGCGGCTCAAGGATCGAGCCTTCGATGCGAAGCCGCGCGAGCGCTTCCGACGGTTCGGCCAACTCCGAGAAGGCCCACGCCGCGCCGCGCTTCCTTAGCTCGACGCACTCCGAGACGGCGCGCAGCGCACGTCGCACGGCTTCCGCTTCGGAGAGCGGCGCGAGCGTCTCGCACAGAGCGCGGCCCATCGGCGTCTGCGCGCCGCGCCGGACGAGCACGCGCAGCCCGTCATATTCGAGTGTGGAGAAAGCCTGTTCGTTCACGATTCGACAATAGTAAATCGTGAATCTTGAATAGACAAAAGCCGTGAGCCGTTTAAGGGCCGGTGTCTGGTCAGATAATGTCCCAGCGAGTGCCCGGCGACGCCGCGCGCCTCCCATCCGCCGTAAAGCTCGCCCTTCGGCGTCAGCCCGGCGTACTTGCGCGCGTTGTGCAGTAAACGGTCGGCGTCGAGTTCCAAGAGGTACTTCGCGTTGCGCTCCATCGCCGCCCTGAACGGGCTGTCGAGCAACTCCACCTGCCGGAGCGCGAAAGGCTCCACCGTCGAAACAGCGCGCCGCGTGGGCGCTGAACTCAGCGGCGCGGGGTTTTGTTTGACGGAGACGGATCGAGGTTGGAGCCTCGCCGCGCCCGCTCCGTGTAGGGCGAGAGCAGAGAGCAGCGCGCACAGTTGAAACAGGTTGCGGAGAGTCGCTTTCACCAGACACCATCCCTCTTCACATCATTACCCGGCCTCATTTCTCGTCATGGTTTACGACGCGCGGTCTTCGCCGGTCAGCGTCCTGCATGGCGGCATCGAACAGGCGCGCGGGGTCGAGGACGAGGACCGGAACGCCGTCGAGTATGAGCCTGCCGCGCAACGGAACGGCGGCGTTCGTATTTTGTTCAAGCGCGCGGGCGGGCGCGGCGATGATGCGCTCGACGCGTTCGACGGCGAGCGCAAGCTGCTCGTCGCCGCGCAGAGAGACGATGAAACGCGGCGAGACGGTATCACCTTCGGCGTGCGGCCCGCGCGTGTTCTCGTCGAGCAAGAGGAGCGGGTCGAGCACCGTCCGCATACGCCCGCGCACGCAGACAAGGCCGAGCACCGCCGGCGGCGCGCCGGGCAGCGGCGTCGGTCTCAACCCCTCGGTCACGCTGTCGGCCTCGTCGGCGTAGACGGCGAAAGCACGCTCACCCGCGCGCATCACGGCCAGTTCGCGCCGCTCGCCTTCAGCCGTCGTCGGGGTCTCTAAATTTTCGTCGGAGTGTTGGCTCATCTCGTTGAGGGACGGCCTCGGTTCTAGCACGCCGGAAGATGCGCGTCAACGCTTTCGAGCGAGCGCCTGTTGCCTTTCACTTCAACCGGTTACACTGACGGCAAACCGTTACGTTCGCCGCCGCGTAAATTCGCGCTCCGTTAGTGGCGCGGGGAATAAATTGCATCTCGTCGGTGATAAAGATTTGGGCGGGTGGAATTATGCAACGAAAGGTCAGAGGATGTTGAAAAGAGTGTTGGCGTTTGTCGTGTCCGTGTGTCTGTTACTCGCGCTCGCTTCGGCGGACGCATCGCGGATGGCGCGGGCGCAGGGAGAGGTTAATCCGAGTACGACGGAAAGTGAGGACGAGATGTCGGCACGGCAACAGGGGCGCGTGCGCGCGCCGGAACTCATGGGCGACCGCGGCTGGCTGAACACGGACAAGCCGCTCTCGCTCGCGGCGCTGCGCGGCAAGGTCGTGCTCCTCGACTTCTGGACTTACGGGTGCATCAACTGCATCCACATCATCCCCGACCTTCAGCGGCTCGAAGAGAAGTACGCTAAACAACTCGTCGTCATCGGCGTCCACTCCGCGAAGTTCGAGAACGAGAAGGAGACCGAGAACATCCGCCGCATCATCCTCCGCTACCAGATCGAGCACCCGGTCGTCAACGACGCGGACTTCCGCATCTGGAACTCTTACGCGGTGAAAGCGTGGCCGACGCAGGTCTTGATTGACCCCGCCGGATACGTCGTCGGCGCGGTCAGCGGCGAGGGCAACTATCAGGTGATTGATGAGGCGATAGGCGAACTCGTGACGGAGGCACGCAAGCGCGGCGCTCTGAACGAGCAGCCCTTGAAGCTCGCGCTCGAACGGGCGAAGGTGGGCGATTTGCCGCTCGCTTTCCCCGGCAAGATCGTCGCCGACGAGAAGAGCGACCGGCTCTTTATCGCCGACTCGAACCACAACCGCATCGTCGTCACGCGTCTCGACGGCACGCACATCGAGACCATCGGGACGGGCGAGCGCGGCGCGGGCAACGGAAGCTTCGAGCAGGCGAGTTTTCATCGTCCACAAGGCATGGCCCTCGACGGCGATACCCTTTACGTCGCCGACACGGCGAACCACCTGATCCGCCGCGTGAACTTGAAAGCGCGCACCGTCGAAACCATCGCGGGAACGGGCAAGCAGTTGCGCGACTACCGGCTCAGGTTAGATTCAATGGAAAAGCCACCGCTCAGTTCACCGTGGGACTTGCAAGTCATGGGACAGACGCTCTACATCGCCATGGCCGGCCCGCACCAAATCTGGGCGATGGATTTACCGAGCCGGAAGCTTTCGGTCTTCGCCGGGTCGGGGCGTGAGGCGCGCTTGGACGGCCCACGCGACGAGGCCGCGTTCGCACAACCTTCGGGACTGACGACCGACGGCAAAACGCTCTACGTCGCCGACAGCGAGTCGAACATCATCCGCGCGATTGACCTCGCGGAAGACGCGCCGGCGGCCTCAACCGCTGCTTCGAAAGCTTCGCCTTCGTCAACGTTTGAGGGGCAGGTGCGGACGCTCGCCGGCGGCGACCTCTTCGAGTTCGGCGACGCGGACGGGCGCGGCGACGACGTGCGTTTGCAGCACCCGCTCGGCGTTCTCTTTCACGACGGCAAGGTCTTCATCGCCGACACGTACAACCACAAGCTTAAAACCCTCGACCCGAAAAACCGCTCGGTGAAGACCTTCCTCGGCACGGGCAAGCCCGGACAGACGGACGGCGCGTCCGCGACTTTTTACGAACCGGGCGGGTTGACCATCGCGCGCGGCAAGCTCTACGTCGCCGACACGAACAACCACGCCGTCCGCGTCGTTGACCTCAAGACGAAGCGGACGACGACGCTCAAGCTCAACGGCCTGCGCCCGCCCGACAACCGGGAGTCGCTCGCCTCGGCGACGGACGAGGACGAGGCCGGGCCGGACGCGAAAGAGATTAAGCTTGAGCCGCAACTCTTCGGCGTGTCCGGCGCGGGCGCGCTCGTCGTTGACGTGAAGCTGCCGGCGGGTTATCACCTCAACCCGCTGGCGCCGCATCGGTATAAAGTCTCAATCGAGGGCGACAACAGACACGTCGCGCTCGGCGGCGCGGGCGCGGATGATGCGGCAGCGCGGCCTGTCTCGAAAGTGTCGAAGGACTTACAACTTCCACTGCGTCTGCCGCTGCGTGCGCTCGCGCCCGGCGTGTCGGACTTGCGCGTGCAGCTCACGCTCTATTATTGCCGCGAAGACAACACCGGCACGTGCCGCATCAGGACGCTCGCGTGGCGCGTGCCGGTCGAAGTGACGAACGCGACGGGCGCGCCCGCGGAGGTCAACGTGCGCGGCGAGATACGGCTATCGGATGGTGAGAGGGAATCGAGTGGACCGTGAAGATTTGACGCGGCGTGGTTCACCGCGCGGGTTGAGCTTCAGTCGAACGGAGGATTTAACGCGGAGGGCGCGGAGAGGCGCGGAGGGCGCGGAGGAAAACAGATTCAAAGTTGAATCTCAAAGCAGCTATTGCTTTTCTGTGCTCTCCGCGATGCTCTGCGTTCTCCGCGGTAAATCCTGACCTGCCGGACGTTCAAC
>JBGTBQ010000343.1:0-15606 GCA_041749275.1 Pyrinomonadaceae bacterium
CGACCCGCGCGGGCTGTTCGCTCTTGAGCGAGCCGGGTTCCGGCGCGGGCGCCGCGCGCTCGCCCGTCAGGAGCATCCTCCGGTCAACGCCCTTCGTCTGCTCGTCGCCCTGATCTGTCGAGTTACGCATCATTATCCGCAGCTTCCCTTCCGTGGAGGCGAGCGCGAGTTTCTCGGCCTGCTCCGGCGTCACTTGCAGCGTGACAGCCTTCACGGTGTCTGCTTCGCGGTCGTCACTCTTCGGCTTGTCGAGGTCTTGCCCGGAGGCGAGCACCTTGACGTTCTGAAGAACGATCTTCGAGATCGGCTCGCGCTGCGCTAATCCCTGTTCGGGCTTGTCAATCACGGTCAGCACGTCAACCATCGTCCCCGGACGCAGAAAACCCGCGACGCCGATCACGTCGTCAACCTTGACGGTCATCGCGCGATAGCCTTCCGGGATCACTGCCGAGAGTCCCCCGGTCGAGCCTTCGGGCGCGAGTTTGTAGTCGGTGAGCGGCTCGCGCGCGGCGATGGGCACGACCGTCACGCGACCGACGAGTTTCTCGGCGTTGTCGAAAGTGCCGTCGGGGATGGCCTCGGTCGGGAACTGCACCGTCGCCAGTTGATCCGCGACCACCGGCGTACCGAGCGGGATGTCAACCTTCGCCACCACGACCGAGTTAACGGTGCGCGTGTTAGCCTGCGCGTTCGAGAGGTAACGGCTCACCGAGACGGCGGCGACCAGCCCGAACAACACGGCGCCCGCAAGCACGAAGACAAGACGTTTGTTACGCATGATTCAAAGTTCTCCCAATCGAAGGTAAAAACTAACGGCCCGCCCGTCGGCTCTCTCAGGCGCGGAAGGCGAAGAGCGAAATGAGACTGCCCAGCGTGATCGCGACGCCGTAAGGAATCGTGTGCCGGCGGTCAGCCGGAACGCTGAAGCGCGGCATCTCCCAGCCCGGCAACATACCGACGAAGATTTGCAGTACGCGGAGCATCGTCGTCGTGAACATCCCCGCGCGCAGGATCGAGACAAGAGCCAGCACGCCTCCCGTCAAGAGCACCACGAGAAAAGTCGGCACGACATGATCCAGTCCGACGACCGAGCCGATGGCCGCGAACAGCTTCACGTCGCCCGCGCCCATCGCCCCGAAGATGTGCATCAACAGCATCAGCCCGAACGCAAAGGCGAAGCCGCCGAGGCTCGACTTCAAACCGCCCACGCCGCCCCAGTAAGTGCTGAGTATGACGCCGCTGATGAGGGTCGCCAGCACGAAGACGTTCGGGATGCGACGGTAACGTATGTCGTAATAAGTGATGATGCCGGCGAGCGGGACGAGCAGCGCACCGGCGACGACGACGAATTGGTTCTGCAATGAGGTATCCATGAGCCTGCCTGTCAATAATTTGCTGTCAATAATCGAATGCTGAATTTCCGAGGCTGATGAGGTGGGGACGGTGGTGAAGACGGCGGCGCGCTGCCGGCTCGGTGCCGGGACGGCAGCGCGCCTGCCGTCGTTCGGGTCGTGAGCGTTACGGCTTGACGAAGCCCGTCAGCTCCGTGATCTTCCCGCTGATCGCGGTGCCGAGATTCGTGAAGGCGGTGACGACCGCGATGGCGACGAGCGCCGCCGCGACTGCGTACTCTGACAGTTCGAGTCCTGTTTCGTCCCGCATGAATTTCTTCAACATGGTCTTGCCCTCCTTATCTTACAAAGACCGTTACGGCTTGATGGCGGTTTTGAGGTCGCCGATGCGGGTGCTGATCGCGCTGCCGAGGTTCGTGAAGGCGGTGACGACCGCGATGGCGACGAGCGCCGCCGCGACTGCGTACTCTGAAAGCTCAAGACCGGTTTCGTCGCGCAGGAATTTCTTCAACATGATTTTTTGCTCCTTTTGAGATGGTTATTGGGTTGAGGGTTCAGGCCCGTTGTAGCCGCGTCGGACATCCCGCCACGGCTTTCCCGGAAAGCCGTGGATTAGTAACCGTGCGTCTTTATGAAAGCAGGGCTTCCGGCTCTGCTCCCGCTCCGGGTGACGCGCAGTGAGAAACTTTCACGCGCGTCCTCGTCGTCGCGGGCAGAACTTTTTGCCACGCCGTAAAGCGTTCCGCCGACCGCGAGCGCCGCCAACAGGAGACGATGCTCCGTGCTCTCTGCTCCCGCGACCACCCGTGCCCCTACGAGCAGCGCTACGGTGGCGAGTGCCACGACCAGCACGACACCTGCAAACAACACTAACGATCTGGGGAAAACTGCTTTCATGTTTTTTTCCTTTTATCCCGCGACTCTGGCGGTGCCACTCGCCTGCTGTCGCGTGAATGGTCGCCATCGTCTATGACAACCCGCGTGCCACACGCGAGCATTCAAAGAATCCAGCAAACACGCCCTTTGTGAAAAAGTAATCGGGGCGCGTTGTCGCCCGGCGTTGACAACGCACCCCGAACTTTTCATCTCGATTCTTTACTCACACCGGCTGGAAACTCTCTTTTTCACGCTTTTTCTCCCTTGTCCCTTTCGGTTGACAAGTCATCAGCCGTGTTCGCCTCACGGCGACTGTCCGCACACACCTCGGATCGTTTTCAGTTGTGTCTATGGATAAAGGCTGAGACGTGGCAATGCCCGCCGCTCAATCATCTTTGATGAGACGGCGGGCATGGCGCGCCTTAACAGAGGACTACCTATCCGAAAAACGCTTTAGCTGTACCTGATTACCTGTGCAATAAAAACGGCGACGCTGAGAACCGCTCCCGCGACGGTGAAGGTCCATTCAACCAGAGCGCTCCGGCGCGAGAGAAGTGCACGGAGCATCACCATGCCGCACTTCCATCCGTCCTGCTGATAGAGCGGCAGCAGGTTCGTCGCCGCCAGTAAAAGATTCATCATGCTGAACCAAGTTCCCTGCGTGGCGAGCGCCGCCACAAGGTTCACGACGATGCCGGCGAGGAACACAGCCACTTGCTGCACGAGCGGCCTCTGCTGCAACTCGGCCATGTCGAGACGGACGTATGCCCCGACGGGCAGCGCATGAAGTTTGAATTCGGTGTCTTTGAAACGAAAGCTGAAAAGCCGAGGCCCCCAGCCCAAACCCAATTCACGCGCCGGCACACGGCACGCCCGCGCGACGGCCCAGTGGCCGAGTTCGTGGATTAACATGGCGACGGCGAAAGAGAGAAGGTGTGCGACCATCATGCTGGATGAAAGTCTCCGGGGCGGAATGGAAAAACTTGGGGATCAGGATAGGTTCAAACGAAATCGAGTAGAGATGTAAGAAGGCCGGACCTTGAGGGCATGGATGGCGGGTAGCCTTGTTTCCCAACTAACCTCTCGGCGAACAGCCTTTGATGCGCGTCGGCGCACTCATGTTCGGTCAGCGCGCAACTGCATTCCGGGCTGCTGGTCGTCGTGTAAAAAATCGCCGACGTTGATCGCCAGACGCTTGAGCTTCTTATAGAGAGTCTGGCGCGAGCCGAGTCCGAGCGCCGTGGCCGCGCGCGCGACGTTATAGTCATTCCGGCGCAGCGTCTCGGTGATGACCCGGCGCTCGTAATCTTCGAGCATGTTTTCGAGGTCGCCCGGCTCGGTCGCCGAGCTTCCAGACTCGTTCGCAGGGCGGGCCGGCCTGATTCGTGGGTTGATGTGCTCGACCCCGATATACGACCCTTCGTCAGTGTAGAGAACCAGCCGCTCGATCTCCGCCGCCAGCTCGCGCACGTTGCCGGGCCACGAATAGTTCTGGAGCGCGTTGATCGCCTCCGCTGTAATCCCCGCGATGGCCCTGTCATTCCGGCGCGCATAGTGCGTGAGGTAATGAGAGATGAGCGCCCCGATGTCATCAGGCCGCTCCCGAAGCGGGTGGACGTTAACCGATAGTGAAGCGACCCGGTAGTACAGGTCTTCACGGAATGTTCCGTCGTGAACCGCCTTGAGCAAGTCTTTGTGCGTCGCCGCGAGCACGCGCACGTTCACGCGGCGGGGCGAGCGCTCGCCCAACGGATGCACCTCACCTTCCTGAAGGAAACGCAGAAGCTTGGGCTGAAGCGCGAGCGGCAGGTCGCCGATCTCGTCCAGAAAGAGCGTCCCGCCTTCCGCCGCCCGCACCAGACCTTCGTGGTCGGCGTGCGCGCCGGTGAACGAGCCTTTGCGATGGCCGAAGAGCAAACTCTCGATGAGGTCGGCGGGCGCCGCCGTGCAGTTGAAAGGAATGAAAGGCGCTTCCGAGCGGCGGCTTAGACGATGAATCGCGCGCGCAATCAGTTCCTTCCCCGTCCCGGATTCACCTGTAATCAGCACCGTGGATTCGGAATCCTTGATGCGCTCGATGGAATGCGCCAAACCGGACATCGCGCGGCTGACGAAAACCATGCCGGGCAGCGATGCCGCCGCCACTAGCGCGTGGCTCGGAGCCTGTGGAGGACGATACAACTCCCCGCGCAATAGTGCGTGCGCGTGCGCGAGCTGGGCAACGTCGGTCAGCATCCTCAATTCGAGCGCCTGCCGCTCGGTCAGTGGGCGGACGAAGCGCCCGTAGATCGCCGCGCCTTCCCGACCCCAAGAGGCAAGCGACAAGATCATACAGATGTTTCGATCCCCGGCCCTGATCTCCGGCGCGCAGTCATTCTTATTTAAAGTGTCGCGGACCCGATCTTCGGCGTCGGCAACTTCTTCGAGGTCTAATCCTTCGACCCATTTCAGAGTCGGTCGTTCGCCGTGTTTCCGGGAGAAGGTTGCGAGACCGTAGGTCGGAGCAGTCGCATCAACCATCAGCGCCAGCTTAATCATTACGTCATAGAGAACGTCAGAGCCTGAATTCGCCGCTCGGCAGAGAGCGCGCACCATCGAGGCGAGTGGTAGCTGGAAAGGAGTCTCCACGCCGTTTTCTACAGATTCGGCATGAACTAAAAGCGGTAAGCCAGCCATAAAAGATTACAGCACCCTAATGCATTGAGAGTAATGCCAGCGAATAGAGACAATGATTCGCTGAAAAAAGGTTGAGGGGAATTTGGGGCAGAATAAACAACAGACGAGAGGTCGGGGCCATGTCACGTCATACAGGTCTGAAGTCCGATAGAGAAATCCTCAATTCGGAACCATCAACAGTCTAGTCTCCGGAATTTATGGTGTCAACTCAATTCCGTTTTCGCATTGCCAATCTCTTTTAACACCCCATATCCTTTGTCTTCTCGAACACCTTGAGAGTTCAACACCTTTACTTCCGCCATTTCTTTTCAACGCTGAACCAATGTTTTCCACACCTGTGGCTACCATCCTTCACCCCTATCTTGCTGTTTAGTATGACGATCTCCACCACATGCCCATCCGGCGGATTTCCGTTCGCCACGTGTACGCCAGAGAGCCGGTTAAAAACGCTTACTTCAAGTAAATGTTGAACTTAGCCGTATAAAACGTTGAAAAGAAAACGCTTTACAGCTCGCAGCCCGCATGGTACATTCCCGCCACTTTGACGCTAACTTCTTGAGCGACAAAGGGATGCGGACATTTCCGGCACAGCATCTTGGGGTTTCTACTTTCTGTCGCCACAGTATCTTGCGTTTTTAACCGATTTCGGCTTAACAACCAAACTCAACCGGCGATGAACGGTTAAACAAAACCGATGCCGAACACGCATTAGAAGGGTTCTTGAGCATGGCAACTAATACCTACTGGAATGATTCCCGACTCTCTTCGCAACGCCCCATGGCGCGCTCACTTTCGGCTTCGCAGCCCAAGCTCCCTGTTATTGGCGAAGGAATCGGGGGACGCTCTCTGACCGGACAGCGTGCCCTGACCGTACCCTCTTGGGTCGTCTTCTGCATGATTATCTTAGCCACTTTCGCCGTCTGCGCGACCGTTACGATGCGTACCCATGCCGAGAAGTTAACTGCCGAACAAGTGTTCGAGAAGATGAGCACTGATGTTGGACGAATCCGCGCCGATAATGCTTCGCTCCAGCGCGAAGTCGAGAGGATGCGACTTGATGATCCACGTGCTGTCGAGACGGCTGCGCGGACGCGCATGAACATGGTGCGCGCCAACGAGATCGTGATCCCTCTTGAATAATCCTGCCGGGGAGTAAACATGTAGTGATAGGCCGTCATCTTTATGTTTTCCGCCTGACGCCCGCCATGTGCTGCCCGCTTGCTTCCAACTGATTCGCTCTACCTGCCTTTCGTGAGCGGCTGTCGTTTTACGGCAGCCGCTCCCCTTTGAAGGGGTTTACATTCTCACCTGACGACCAAGTTGACACTCTCCGAGAGCGTCCACTAATATCGAACTCTCTTCAATTCAGTTATAATTCGGTTGATCGCAGCGCCCAACAATCGAGAGCAAAGCCATGCCTGAAACCAAAGAGTTGACTTCAGCGGAACGTGTGTCGGTGGAACGATGGGAACAGGAGACGCTCGACCCGGTTCTCCGGAAACGGCCTGAGCGTAAGCGCGGCTTCGAGACCGTCTCGCTCGACGAGGTGAATCGCCTCTACACCCCCGCCGATGTGACGGACGTGGATTACGAGCGCGACATTTCCTTTCCCGGCGAGTTTCCCTACACGCGCGGCATTCACCCGACTGGCTACCGCGGCAAGCTCTGGACGATGCGGCAGTTCGCCGGTTTCGGCACGCCGGAAGAGACGAACGCGCGTTTCAAATATCTTTTAGAGCATGGACAGACTGGCCTCTCGGTCGCCTACGACCTGCCGACGCTGATGGGTTATGACGCCGATTCGCCGCTTTCCGAAGGCGAAGTCGGCAAGTGCGGAGTTGCCGTTTCGAGTCTCGCGGACATGGAGGTTCTCTTCGACGGCATCCCGCTCGAAGAGGTGACCGTCTCGCAGACGATCAACGCTCCTGCTTCCATCCTGCTGGCGATGTATCTGGTCGTTGCGGAGAAGCAGGGCGCCGACTTTCGTAAGATTTCCGGCACGCTTCAGAACGACATCCTCAAAGAGTACATCGCGCAGAAGGAATGGATTTACCCGATCCGCCCGGCGATGAAGCTCGTCGTGGACACATTCGAGTTCTGCACCCGGCATGTTCCGAAGTACAACCCAATTTCGGTGAGCGGCTACCATATCCGCGAAGCCGGCGCGACCGCGCTTCAGGAACTCGCTTTCACCCTCCGCGATGGCATCGAGTACGTCGAGTGGGGCGTGCGCGCCGGGCTGGACATTGAAGAGTTCGTGCCGCGGCTTTCGTTCTTCTTCAACGCGCACAATGACTTTTTCGAGGAGATTGCGAAGTACCGCGCGGCGCGGCGCATCTGGTCGCGGGTCATGCGCGAACGCTTCGGCGCGAAGAGTGAGCGCACCTTGCAGCTCCGCTTCCACACGCAGACGGCTGGCGTCTCGCTCACGGTGCAACAACCGCTCAACAACATCGTGCGCGTCGCCATTCAGGCGCTCGCCGGTGTGCTCGGCGGCACGCAGAGTCTTCATACCGATGCCTACGACGAGGCGCTGGCGCTTCCGACCGACCAAGCTGCGTTGATTGCCCTGCGGACTCAGCAGATCATCGCCGAAGAGACCGGCGTCGTGAACACGGTTGACCCTCTCGGCGGCTCTTACTTCCTTGAGTCGCTGACGAAGAAGATGGAGGACGGCGCGTTCGACTACTTCGAGAAGATTGACGCGATGGGCGGCATGGTCGAAGCCATCGAGAAAGGCTTTCCACAACGCGAGATTCAGGAGTCGGCCTACCAATATCAAAAGGCCGTGGAGCGCGGAGACCAGACCATCGTCGGCGTCAACAAGTTCCAGATGGAGGAGGAGCAGTCCGGAATCCCGATCCTCGTCATCAACGAGGCCGTCCGCGAGCACCAGCTTCAGCGTCTGGAAGAAGCGCGCGCGCGCCGCGACAACGGTGCCGTCGCCAACGCGCTGGAGAAATTGAAGAGCGCCGCGGCGGCGGGCGACAACACGATGCCCACGACCATCGAGGCCGTCCGCGCATACGCCACGCTCGGCGAAATCTGTGACGCCCTGCGCGACGTTTACGGCCTGTATGAAGAACCGGCATTTTGAAAAAAACCTTAGCGATTAGCTTTCAGCCAGAAGCACTTTGCTTTTCGGTTTTGCTAATCGCTAACAGCTAACAGTTCAGTATGACTGACAGAAAAATTCGCGTTCTCGTAGCCAAGCCCGGCCTCGATGGTCATGACCGCGGCGCGAAGATTATCGCGCGCGCACTGCGCGACGCCGGGATGGAAGTCATCTACACGGGCTTGCGACAGACGCCGGAGATGATCGCGGCGGCGGCGCTGCAAGAGGACGTTGACGCCGTGGGCGTCTCGATCCTGAGCGGCGCGCACAACACGCTCTGCCCGCGCATCGTAGAGCTTCTGCGCGCGCGTGGGATGGACGATTGCCTCGTCGTTGTCGGCGGCATCATCCCACAGGAGGACATCGCACGGTTGAAGGAACAGGGCGTTGCGGAGATTTTCCTTCCGGGAACCTCCACCGATGACATCGTTAAGTTTCTCCGCCACAACGTCCAACCGCGCACGTGATGAGCGCCGGCGTGCCCACAGACTCCGCCCCGCCGATCATCGTCGAAGAGTTGGGTTCGCTTGCGGTCATCCGCTTTAATCGTCCACACAAGCGTAATCCACTCTCTACTCCAACCCTCAAAGAAATTGACCGCACCTTCACTGAACTTGCCGCGCGAGTAGACATCTCGACTATCGTCTTCACCGGCACGGACGACGTGTTCGCCTCCGGCGCCGACATCCGCGAGTTGCAAACTCTGACGCCGGCAACCGCGCGCGAATTCTCGGAGCGCGGCCAGCGACTTTTCCAGATGATCGCGGACGCGCGTCAACTAACCATCGCTGCCGTCAATGGTTATTGCATGGGCGGCGCGCTCGACCTCGCGCTCGCCTGCGACATCCGCATCGCTTCCCCCACCGCCACGTTCGCGCACCCCGGCGCAAACCTCGGTATCATCACCGGCTGGGGCGGAACGCAACGTCTCACGAGACTGGTCGGCCCGACGCGCGCGTTGGGGATGTTCTTCACCGCGCGGAGGGTCAACGCCGACGAAGCGTTGGCTATCGGTCTGGTTGATTTTGTTGCCGACTCGGTGCTTGAACTGGCGCGTGAACTCACCTTGAAGCAAACAGAAAAAAAGGCGCCGGGCACAAGCCCCGGCGCCTGAAACTACTTCGCTTCAACGCGGCGTCAGAAATCGAGCCGCGCACCAAGTTGGACTGTCAGCGGACGACCGACGGGCGGGCCGAATCCCGGCCCGTAGAGCGAGTTCGGCTGCTGGTATAGCCCCGCCGAGGTGGCGGCGGTATTACCGAGCCGGTTGGAGAACGAGAGGTTCTCCGTGTTGAAGAGATTGTAGAAATCGGCGTAGGCCTTGATCTTGAATCGCTCGCCGAGGCGGAAGCCTTTCTGTGCGCGCAGGTCAACGTTGAAGAAGCGACCGCTGCGCGTTTCAATGACGTTGCCGCCGGAGGTGATGAAGCCTTCGCGAGTGCTGTTGACCTGCACCTGCCGGCAACCGAGCGGGTTCAGCGCGGCGAGGGCGGTAGTGTTGCCTCGCGCGGCGAAGACCGCCGCCGGACTCGTTCCCTCGCAGATGCGGTCGTTGGTGGCGAGTCCATCCCCGTCAATGTCGAGACCGAGGTTGAGCGAGTAGGGCCGCGCGCTCGCCAGTTGCAAGATGGGCATGAACTGGAAGCCGTAGGGAACGCTGAAGACGCCGCTGGCGACGATGCGATGCCGCTCGTCAATGCGGGACGGGCCGAACTCTTCGGGCTTGAACTGGTTATCGGGTGTGATGGCGACGCCGTTGCCGCTGTAGGAGGCCACGGGCTGCCCGCCCCACGAACGCGCGTTGCCGAGCACGTAGCTGGCCGAAAAAGTAACGTTGCGCGTGCGCCGGCGCAGTGTGGTGGTCCAACTGTCGAAGAGCGAACGGTTGGTCGTCCCGATCATATTGATCTGCTCGACGCGGGCGGAGTTGCCCATGATGGGGAACCCGGCATCAACGAAGGCGCGGTCGAGGAGCCGGGTGTTGGCCCCGCGCACGCAGAGCGTCGAGGTCGGAGTAGAGCCGGGGAAGTTCGGATCGCAAATCTGACGGATGCGCGGATTGATGACCTGCACGCGCGGCTCGTGCACTCCGAGCGTGTGGACGAAGTCGCTAGAGAGAGTCGTCCCCTTCCCGATGGAAGTCTCGAAGCCGATGGAGAATTTCTGAACGTAAGGCTCGCTCGCGTCGGGGTCGTTGATGCGCCCGAAGCCGCCGAACGCCAGATCGGAGAAGGAGAACCCTGCCGGCGGTTGAGGCAGCGGGTCAACGCCGAAGCGGAACGTTGACAGTTGACCGACCCCGACCCCCGTGTTGACGAGCGTCAGAGCCGTCTGGAACAGCTCCGGGTTCGACTGCGTCAGCGAGAAGAGCGTGAGATTCTGGAAGAGCTGGTCGAAAAAGATGCCATAGCCGCCACGGATCACGGTCTTACCGTTCCCGGTGGGGTCATATGCGAAACCGACGCGCGGCTGAAATTCCTTCCAGTTCGGCGTCGTGCGCCGCAGCTTTTCCGGATCGCCCGTGATGGCGCGGGCGAGCGGGTGGTTGAGACGTTGAAGAAGCTGAATCGTGCGGTTGCCTTCCTGTCGCGGCAGGTTGCCGATATTGGCGTCCCAGCGCAGACCGAGATTGAACGTCAGGTTAGGACGTATTTTGTAGTCGTCCTGCATGTAGAAAGCCAACTGGTGAAACTGCTGCCGGTGGTCGCCGCGTCCATCAGAGAAGGTAATCTGCCGCACCGCGCCGGGCGTAGCAAAGCCCTGCGGGTAGAGTCCGTTGGTATTGTTCCGGATGGTCAACGGGTCGGCGAAGAAGGTGACCTGATGGCCCTGCGCGCCAAAGAAGAAGAAGCCGTCCAGCTTCGTGAAGATGTGATTGACGCCCATCTTCAAACTGTGGTTGCCCTTCGTCACTGAAAAGTCATCGCGCAACTGGTACTTCTTTTCGATGGTCGCCTGTGGCACGTTCGCGTTCCTCCCGGTCTGTACCGAGGGGAAGACGATGTTCGGAGTGTCGGTCACGCCGAGGATGGCATTGTCGAAGCTCTGATAGTGGAACGACCACTGGTTGAGCATCGTCGGGCTGATCGTCCACGTGTGGTTGGTGATGAAGCTGTGCAGCTTGTTGTCGTTCGTGTTGCCGCCCGTAATGTCGGCGGTCGCCGGGACGCCGATCTGGTCGTTGGGCGAGTTGTTCTTCTGATACGAGTAGCGATGGAACATCGTCTGGTCGTCGTTGAGCCGGTGGTCAACCTTGACGGTGAGGAGCCAGTCATCATATGGGGTCGGGATGGCGCCGACCGTTCCGATGCCGGGAATGGCGGGCAACTGCACGGCGGCAACCGCCGAAAGGGCGTTGAACTGCCGTTCGCGGAAACGCTCCAGCGCGCCAAAGAAGAAGAGCGTGTCCTTCTTGATGGGGCCGCCGAACGAGCCGCCGATTTCCTGCCGGCTGAATGAAGGCTTCTCGAAAGTGGGGTCAGTAGCTCGCCGTTGGTCCTCGAAGAAGTCGAAGGCGCGGAGCGCTTCGTCACGGAAATTGCTGAAGAGCGATCCGTGAAACAAGTTCGTGCCGGACTTGCTGATAACGTTGACGACGCCGCCCACGGAGCGGCCCGATTCCGCTGTCCAGCGGTGCTGAAGAACCTGAAACTCCTGAATGGATTCGTAGGCGAAATTCTGGAGCAGACTGCCGACGACGTTATCCTTGTTGTTGCCGCCGTCCACGTTGACATCCACCTGCCGCCCGTCGCCGCCGTTGAAGGCGACGTTGCCGACGCGCGTTTTCGTCGGGTCGAAGTTACCCACGGGACGCGCCTCCGGCATGATGACCGAGAGGGCCGCGAAGGTGCGGTTCAGGAGCGGAAGGTTCTCCACCTCAAGCGGGGTGACGACGCCGCCGAGTTCCGACCGCGTGGTCTCAATCTGGTTGAGGCCGCTCGCCACTTCTACGGTCTCGGTAATCTGGCCGGTTTTGAGATCGAAGTTGAGCGTTCTGGTCACGCCGATGTTCAACTCCAAACCCTTAACGAGCGCTTTGCTGAAATTGGGAGCTTCGACCGTGACCTCATATCCGCCGGGAGTCAACTCCGAAACGGTGAAGCTGCCTTCTTCGTTAGTCTGAATCGTGCGCGTCTGGCCGGTGCCGGTGTGGCGGACGGTGACGGTCGCATTGGGAACTGAAGCACCGTTCTGGTCGAGCACGCGGCCCGTGATGTTGGCGGTTGTGACTTGCGCGTTTGCGCCCGTGGCGAGAAAGAAAATCAGGGCGAGCATAGCGGTGCATCCCCTGAGTAACACCTTAAAGAAAGGGTTCACGGTTATTGCCTCCTTTGCAAGAGTTCTCCTGTTGAAGTTTGGAAACGCAAAAGCCGATGGACAATGGCTGTGCGAAGATTTTATTTTGGCAAATTGTATTCCATCCAACGTGGTAATTTTGTATACATAGTTTTTGAAGGGAAAGCGAAAGGTTTTTATCCGACCGGCCCTCTGCTGACTAATCGAATATCCATTTTTTTATAACAATTCTTGCGTTTTTTGGATATTCCATCATAGCGACCGCGCTTCCGCGGACACAGAATTTTCTGTCTACCCCTTTTTCAGGAAGCGTGCGATTCCCCGCTGGCAGTCTTCGGTCATGCGCGCGATGGTGTTTACGTCAACGCCTGTCTGGAGCGCGGCGTCGAAAGTCATGCCGTCCATTTGATAGAGCAGGCGCTTCGAGAGGATGACGGCGGAGCGGCTCACCTTCTCGAAACCGGCGACGAATTTTTCCACCTCCGCCTCGAACACTTCATCACCGTAGACATGGTTGACGAGACCGAGCGAGGCGGCCTCTTCCGCGCCGATTTCAGCGCCGAGCGTGGCGAGTTCAAAGGCGCGCTTTTCGGAGACGTTGCGGCGCAGGATCGCCATCACCATCGCCGGGACGAAACCGATCTTCACCTCCGGATAGCCGAAGCGCGCGGAAGCGGCGGCGAGCACGATGTCGCACGCGGTCGCCAGCCCGCACCCGCCGGCCAGTGCGCGCCCACGGACGGCGGCAACGACGGGCACGCGCACGTGGCGGATGAGCGCGAAGAGTTCCATCAGGCTCCGCGCGTCTTCGAGGTTCTCACTGATCGAGCCTTCGGAGATTTTCTGGAGCGCCGATAAATCCGCGCCCGAACAAAAGTCCGCCCCCGCGCCGGTGATAACGATGACGCGCACCGCGTCGTCAATATCCGCCGCGCGCAGCGCCTCTTTCAATCCACCGATGAGCGCATCGTTCAGTGCGTTGCGTTTAGCGGGGCGGTTTAGCGTGATGAGCGCGACCGAGCCTTCGACGGCGAAGATGACGGGGCTGCTTTCTTCCATAAAGGGTTAGACGCAATCATGGCTGAGTAGACAGGACAGTGTCGCCGGCGGGAGCGGACGCGCGCGGATTGGTCAGGCACACCGACCCGTTCCCGCCGGCGACACTGTGCTGCCTCACGTCTGTAGAAAACTCAGGAGCGCGGCGTTCACTTCAGCGGGCGATTCCTGTTGCACCCAGTGGCCGCTCCGGGCCAGCCGAACTTCTTTGTAAGGCGCGTCAACGTACTCGCCCACGCCGCGCACCGTTTCAGGAATGATTGCCATATCGCGCTCGCCATAGATAAAGAGCACGGGAACGCGGATCAACTCTTCGCTCGTGTACGGCTTCCGCTCCCACGCGAGGCGCAGGCGCGAGCCGAGGTTAGCCCGATAGTAGTTGAGCGCGGCGGTCAAAGCGCCGGGTTCGCGCAGGGCCGATTTGAGGACGGCGATGTCGGCGTCGCTGAAGGTGCCGGGGCGCGCGGTGTCTCGAAACATCTTTTCGACGCCCGCGAAGTCGTTGCGGCTGACGAACCATTCGGGGATGGCCGGGAGCTGAAAGAAGAACATGTACCAACTCTTGAGGAGCTGTTTGAGCGAAATGTTTTTCGCCCACACGGCGGGCGGCGGCACTTGCAGCGCGGCGAGTTTGCGGACGTATGCGGGATGCTGCTGCGCGACCGCCCACGCCACGGCGGCGCCCCAGTCATGGCCGACGATGGCCGCTTCGCGTGCGCCGAAGTGACGAATCAGCCCGGTCACGTCGTCCACCATCCGCTCGACCCGATAGTCTTCAACGCGCGGCGGTTTATCGCTCAGGTTGTAGCCACGCAGGTCGGGCGCGACGACGTGGAAGGACTCGCCGAGCGCGTGCAACTGGTGACGCCACGAGTACCAGCATTCCGGGAAGCCGTGGAGCAGAATCACCAACTGCTCGCCGCCGCCGCTCTCGGCGTAGTGCAAACGCAGGTCGCCGATCTGCGCGTAGCCGTGTCGGACTGACGATTCGAGGCTGGCAAGCTTATCGCTCATTCGTTAATTGCTCTTGAGATTCAGAGAGAGCGCAACTTCGTCCGGCACTTCAATCTCCATTCGCAGGAGCGCCGTCGAAAACGTCTTGCCCTGCGCGTCGGTCATCAGCGAGAGCGTGCCGCCGCCGCCGAGGCTTTCGTGGAGAAGGAAGTTGAGCGCCGAGAGGTTCGGCAGCTCGAAGCGCTCGACCTCGCCGTGGCAGATGCCCTCGAAGTGTCGCTTGACGCGCTCCGCCGTCACCTCGCGCGCGAGCAGCGGGTAGAACTCATCGCGGCGCGCGATGAGTCCGACGTTCGCCGTGTCGCCCTTGTCGCCAGAACGTGCGTGTGCGAGCTTTAATAGTTGAACGCGCATCATCAATCAACTCCCGCCTGTGTCTTGATGGCCTGCCAGTCGCGTTCTTCGCGGGTGGCAGGGTGTTCGATGAAGTATTCTAACTCATGCGCGCCGGCATAATGCGGCTCGCATTGAAGAACAGCAATTCTCGGTCAGGAATAACGTAAGTCTATGAAAACATTGGATCATGGTTCAAAAGAAGCGCAAAAACTCGAAAGCTTAACTCGCATCTGTAAAGAGCTTACGCGCTGACCGAGAATTGCTGATTGAAGAACGGAAGCGTCCTCGCCAAACGAGTGCCAAAGCCGGCGCAGTTCCGCTTTCGACTGTCCGGGCCGTCGCAGTTCCTCGATTGAATCCCGCACACGGCGGCGCGCGAACTCCTTCGCCACCTCGAACGTCGGGAAACCGCTGATGACATAATCCTCCGCCGGGTCGTAACGAGACATCTCAATGATGAGCACCGCGTAACTCTCGTCCACGATTACGAGGCTTTCCCCAGCAAGCCCTTCTCCCACAGTGAGAGCCAGTGAAACCCGACGACGACGAGCGAGTGCGTGATGGCGCCGTCGGCGATGAGCGAGGGCACATCCGCGAGCGGCACGAGACGGACGATTGTTTGTTCCGTCCCGTCGAAGGTCGGCTCGTGCTGGAACTCCGCGCCGCGCGCAACGAAGGTGTGAATCCAGTTATTCTGTATCGCCGGATTCGGGCGCGTCCTGCCGAGTGCGATAATCTCCGGCGCGGCGTAGCCCGTCTCTTCCAGCATCTCGCGCCCGGCGGCGGTGCGCGGCGTTTCGCCTTCGTCAACCATGCCGCCGGGAATTTCCAGCGTCACCTCATCCGTGCCGAAACGATACTGCTCGATCATCACGACTTCGTTCC
>JBGTBQ010000344.1:0-1522 GCA_041749275.1 Pyrinomonadaceae bacterium
CCAGCGTCGCTCATGCGCCCCCCTCCGATGCGCCGTCGCCGCCCGCGTCTTCCGTGGGGGCCGGCATCTCCTCTTCGGTCGGCCCGTCGGCCCACTGCCGCGCCGACGCGGGCAGCGTCTCTTCCGAATACGGCTTCAAGTCGCGCGGCACGATGACCTGTTCGAGCGCGGTGATCGCCTTGTCGAGCGCCTCGACAAAGAAATACTCGCCGAACATGACGGCCTCGTGGACGCCGAGGTTCTTGTGGATGTGGTAAACGCCGCCGTTGAGGATGCCCTCGAAGCCGGGCGTCAGGCCGCCGAGATGCTTCTCGGAGAGCGAGACGAGCGAGTTGACGGCGAAGTCGCGGTAGACGCGCGCCTTCGTGCGGTCGGGCGCGACATCGGCGAGATCGAGCAGCCCCGAAGCGGCGATGGCGGCGGCGGAAGTGTCAACCTGCGTGCGCGCGAGCGGCCCCTCTTCGGGCGCGTCGTAGTCCCACGGCGTCACGCCGTCCGCGGGCGTGTGCTCAAGATAATAGTCCGCGTTGAGCATCGCCGTCTCAAGATACTCGGCCCGCCCGCTCTGCAAAAAGGAGCGCGTGAAGCCGTAGAGCGACCACGCGAGGCCGCGGCTCCACGCCGAGTCGCCGCGATAGCCCTGATGCGTGGCCTGCCTCAGACACTCGCCGGTCGAGAGATCGAAGATCGCCTCGTGCGCGGTCGAGCCGTCGCCGCGCACGAGCGTGCGCCGCGTCGTCAGGCAGTGGCGATTGGCGATGTCGAACAGGTGCTCGTCGCCGGTCTCGACCGCCGCGTGGAAGATCGTGCCGACGTTCATCATAATGTCTATGAAGAGCGAGGCCGGCTCGACGAACGAGCGGAGATACTGCCCCTTCTCCATAAAGCGCATCGCCATCGTCCGGCCCGCTTGCGCGAGCACCGGCTCGATGCGTTCGGCGGGGCCGCCCAATTCCAGCCAGCGCAGATAGGTTGAGAAGAAAAGGAAGCCGAGGTCATGGACGGCGCGGTCATACTGGCGTTCTTCGAGCGGCGTCGCGTAAGCGACCGCGCGCTCCAGCCACTCATCTTCGCCGGTCGCCTCGGCGAAGATAAACATCATGCCGGGGTAGAATCCGTCGCACCAGTGCGTCCAGCGTTTGCGGTCTTGGCCGTACTGGCCGCCGACCGTGTACATCGGGTAATAGTCCGAAGGGTATTTTTTTACCAACGCCTCCACCTGATGCTGTGCGAAATCGAAGGCGTTCATCAACGTGTCGCGGGCCGCTCCACGTTCGCGCGTCGTCATCGGCATCTATTCAATCCTCCGCGGTAATTGTCGTCGAAATGCTAAGGCTCAGAAAAAGTTTTCAAGTGTAGGGTATATACATTCTTGCAACTAACAATACTGTGGACAACTTTTGACAGAAAAGCCAACTTCCATTTAGATGTGTGTGACCAAACATACAACCAAAGGAAGTTGGCTGATGACCGTAGTCACACAGATACTAAACCAGATGCCTGAGATTGCTAAACCTCAACG
>JBGTBQ010000345.1:0-2790 GCA_041749275.1 Pyrinomonadaceae bacterium
GGAGCCGCGCCGCCGTCTGCGCCAACAGCCGCTCGCCGGCGCGGTTCACGAGCCTCAGCCGCCCCTCTGCGTCGAAGGCGAAGACGGCGGCCTCGATCTCGGCCATCACCGTTTGCAGAAGCGCCGTCGCCTCCAACGCGCCGAGCCGCTGCTCGCGCAACGTCTCGCCGAGCGCGTTGACCTCGACCAACACCTCGCCGAGCGCATCTTGGTGAGACGCGCCGCGCGCCCGGATCGAGTAGTCGCCTTCGCGCAACGCCGCCAGCAGGTTCGACAGCGTTTGCAGCGGTCGCGCCATGCGCCCGCGCAGGGCGAAAGCGAAGCCGAGCCAGCAGCCCGCGATCAGCGCGCCGAACGTCCACTGCACCTTCGGCGTGTAGTCGCCGCCGACGAGCAACAGCAGGGAGATCAGCACGCCGGGCAGCCCGGCGGCGAGCGCCATCAGCGTGATGCGGCTCTCGTAGCTGAACCGTTCGCCGCGGGCGCGCGGCGGGGCGGAGCGCGGCGGTTTGTGGATGTCGGCCTCTTTTCGCACCGCGATATGATATAGCTCTTCGGTGTCGCGCGAAACGTGTGATCGAATGCAGACAAGGTCAATGCGTACTTCGGCAAGAAGGATTAGCCACGGAGACACAGAGACACAGAGGAAAGAAGAAAAGGAAGAAAAGAAAAAGAGATTGGCTTGCGGGAGAGTTGAGAGCTTCAACTCTCCCGCAAGCCAACCCTTCTGTCTTTTCCTTTCTTCATCTCCGTGCCTCTGTGTCTCTGTGGCTAATCCTTTTCCGGGGAGAACCAAGAGACCTGAAATGCGAATCGAAGTGTGCGCTTGCCGGCGCATCCCACGTTCCTAAATCCGCCGGCGGAAGACGCTCTGCCAGTACGCGCCGTAGCGGATTCGGTAGACTACGCCGCGGGCCTGCAAATACAGACCGTCGCCCCGCAAGACGACGTAGTTGATCCTGCCGAGAAGATCGAAGAGACGGCTCTGCTCGGTCGCGCCGGGCGCGACGCGCCAGCCGTCCCACGATGCAGCATCAGAGTCCATACTTTTGGAGGCGACGATAGAGCGCGTTGCGGCTCAGGCCCAGCGCCTCGGCGGCGCGGTTGGCGTTCCCCTCATAGCGCGCCAGCGCCTTCTTGATAAGCAGCCGCTCCACTTCCTCAAGGCTCATCTCTTCGAGCCGCGCGGGCGCGCCCCCCGTCTCGGCTCGCAGGGCGAGGTCTTGCGCCGTCACCGTGTCGGCTCGCGCCATCAGCACCGCGCGCTCGATGACGTGGTCGAGTTCGCGCACGTTCCCCGGCCATGAGTATTCCATGAGCGCCTGACGAGCCGGCTTGTCGAACGAGTTGATCGCGCGGCGGTAGCGATGCGCCGACTGCCGCAGGAAGTGCTCGGCCAGCAAGAGCACGTCACGCCCGCGCTCGCGCAGAGGCGGCAGACTGATCTCGACCGTGTTGAGGCGGAAGAGGAGGTCTTGGCGGAAGCGCCCGGCGGCGACTTCCGCGTGCGGGTCGGCGTTGGTGGCCGAGAGCACGCGCACGTCTACGCGCCGCGTCTTCGATGAGCCGACGCGCTCGAACTCGCCCGTCTCAAGCACGCGCAGCAGTTTCGCTTGAAGGGCGGGGTGCGCGTTGGCGATCTCGTCGAGCAGGAGCGTGCCGCCGTCGGCCAGCTCGAAGCGACCGACGCGATCAACTCTGGCGTCGGTGAAAGCGCCTTTAACGTGGCCGAACAGTTCGCTCTCAAAAAGCCCTTCGCTGAGCGCCCCGACGTTGACGGTCACGACGGGGCGGTTGGCGCGTGCGCTCTGAGCGTGCAGTGTGCGGGCGACGACCTCCTTGCCCGTGCCGTTCTCGCCCGTGATGTGGACGTTGGCGTCCGACGGGGCGACGCGCGTCACGATATCCAGCACGCTCCGCATCGCCTCCGACTCGGCGACGAGCGTCGGCGCCTCGCGCCCGTCGCGCAGCACGCGGTTCTCGGCCTCAAGCCGCTGCCCACGCCGCAGCGCATGGCTGAGTTCCACTTGTGTCCGCAGCACCGTCAAGAGGCGCGCGTTGTCCCACGGCTTCTGGACGAAGTCGCGCGCGCCGCGCCGCATCGCCTCGACCGCCAACTCGACACTGCCCCATGCGGTCATCACGATCACGGGGGTCGAGCCGCTCATGGCCTGGATGCGCGAGAGCAGGTCGAGTCCCTCCTGCCCCGAAGTCGTATCCCGTGCGTAGTTGAGGTCAATGAGGACGGCGTCGAAGTCGCTCGCCTCAAGCGCCTTGAGGACAGCCGCCGGCGACGAGACCGCCTCCATCTCGTAAGCCTCGCCCTTGAGCAGCAGGCGCAAAGCCTCCAGGACATCCGTCTGGTCATCGGCGATCAGGATTCGTGGCATAAAGCTTGAACGCGGCAGGAGATGGTCCTCTTATCTTGCAATGGGTTGCGGTAAAAAGAGAGTTTTGAGTTCAAGCTTGTTTGCGCTGCCCCGCGCCGGAGCAAACTCAAGTTTGAACTCTCAACCTCTTCATGCATCGCAACCCAACGCTCAACTACCGCTCCAGCGTCGGCGTCTCGACTGTCACGTTATTGGCGCGCAAGGTCGTCGAGGTCACGCGCTGCAACTCGGCGAGCGCCTTATTGTAGTCGGTCTCGGCGCGCAGTTGAAGGTTGCGCGCGCCCGCGTACTGATTCTGTCGCTGGAACAGCAGGAACGTCGTCGAGCGCCCGACCGCGTAGAGTCGCCGCTCGCCCTGTAGTTGCAACTCGGCGGCGGCGCGCGCCGCGCGAGCCGCGAG